>JACPLQ010000016.1 GCA_016186435.1 Candidatus Nomurabacteria bacterium
GCTCTGACAAGGTCAGGCGCATGTATGATGTATTCATAGCAAGATTGTATATTTTCTACAATTCTTGCGTTAGTTTCTTGAAGTCAGTACCAAAAAGCTATTAAAAAATAAAATATAAGGTATAATTAACTAATGCAGTTCAAGGTACCTCAGTTTCTGGAGATTGAAGACAAAATTTTCGGTCCTTTTACTTTTAGGCAATTCGCCTATCTGGCGGGGGGAGCTGGATTGTGCTTTGTGCTTTATAAATGGCTGGGCCTGTGGGGAGGATCAATTCCTATAATACTTATAGCTAGTTTTTCCGGCGCTCTTACTTTTTACAGGCCAAACAACAAGCCTTTTATCAACATGGTTGAGGCGAGTTTTAAATATTTTACCCAAAACAAGCTTTATATCTGGAAGAAAAATATAGATAAAATTACCCCTTCCCCCGCCTTCCCCAAAGTAGAAGGAGCCCTCTCCTTCGGAGAGGGTGTGGGAGAGGTAAATAGAATGAAATTAAATAGTAGCAAGCTAAGAGATTTAGCATGGAGTCTGGACGTTCTGGATTTACAAAAGAAAGAATAACATGTTAAAAGCAAAAGCTACACAAGAATTCATACCTATTAAAGAAGTCCGCGATGGAATCGTCGTGCTGAAAGACGGTGAGCTGCGGGCTATAGTTCTCGCAAACTCGGTCAATTTGTCTTTAAAATCCGCCGACGAACAGAAGGCAATAATCCTGCAGTTTCAAAATTTCCTTAATACTCTGGATTTTTCAGTCCAGCTGTCTGTACAGTCCAGAAAGCTGGACATCAGACCTTATTTACTACTGCTGGAAGACAGGATAAAAGTTCAAAATGAGCCCTTGTTAAAACTGCAGACCCGTGAATATATAGAATTTATCAGAAACTTTACCGACACGACCAGCATAATGACAAAAAGCTTTTTTGTGGTAGTGCCTTATAGCCATGCTATTTTACGACCGGATTCCGGAGTTTTGGATAAATTATTTTCCAGAAGAAGCAAAGAGGAGGCAAAGATCGCAAGACAAGTGGATTTTGAAGAAAAAAGGTCTCAGCTGGAAGAGCGAGTAGCCGTCATCCAGCAGGGCCTCGGCAGATGCGGAATAAACTCCGCCCAGCTCGGCACAGAAGAAGTCGTGGAAGTTTTTTATAAGGTTTTCAATCCGGGAGCGATAGAGGGCAAAATTAAGGTGGAATAACAAGGCAAGGCCTAACATGTTAGGCCTTGCCTTAAAAAAATAAACAGAATGGACTTTTTTAAAAAATTATTCGGAAAAAAGAAAACGGGGGACAGCGGCGAAGATCGGGCTACTACTTTGGCGGTGTTGCCGGAAGAAATTTACGAATCCGCCAATCTGGAACTTCAGGACGTTATCGCGCCATCGGCGCTTAAAATAGAGCCGAAATCCATAAATCTGGGCGAAAAAATAGCCCGCACTTTTTTTATAATTTCATATCCCAGATTTTTGACCGATAACTGGTTCTCGCCGATAATAAATCTGGATAAAGTTTTTGATATTTCCATTTTCGTCCATCCGATAGACACTTCTTTGGCGCTGCGGCAATTCCAGAAAAAAGTTGCGGAAGTGCAGAGCCAGATAAGCGTCCGAGAAGCAAAGGGCATGGTGCGGGATCCGATGCTGGATACCGCTTATCAGGATCTTGAAGGCCTCAGGGACAATCTAATACAGGCGCAGGAAAAGATGTTTGATGTCGGCATTTACATCACTATATATGCAGACAATGATCTGGAGCTTTTCAAAGTTGAAAACGAGATAAAATCAATGCTAGAATCCAAGCTCATATATATAAAGCCGGCGCTTTTTCAGCAGGAAGAAGGATTCAAGAGCGTCATACCGACAAATACAGACCTGTTAAATATTCACCAAAAGCTAAATTCTGAGCCTCTTTCAAGCGTTTTTCCGTTTATTTCTTTTGACCTTACTTCAGATAAGGGAATACTATACGGCATAAACAGGCACAACTCGTCCCTAGTTATCTTTGATAGGTTCAGCTTAGAGAATTATAATTCTGTCACCTTTGCGAAGGCCGGCTCCGGTAAATCGTATTCAACTAAATTAGAAATTTTAAGGTCGCTTATGTTTGACACTGATGTGATAGTGATAGATCCGGAAAGGGAATATGAATTCTTGGCCGAAACAGTCGGCGGGAGATATTTTAATATTTCTCTCTCTTCAGACCATCACATAAATCCATTTGACTTGCCGATACCGCACGAAGATGAAACTGCAGAAGATGTTTTGCGTTCTAATATAATAAATTTGGTTGGTCTTTTCAGACTGATGCTCGGCGGTCTTACTCCCGAAGAAGACTCCATGGTAGACAGAGCGATTTCAGAGACTTACGCAATTAAAGATATTACTCCGGAATCGGACTTTTCAAACATTGAGCCCCCGCTTCTTTCAGATTTTGAAATGGTGCTTTCGGGAATGGACGGTAGTGATTCAGTAGTGCAGAGATTGGTAAAATATACGCGGGGTTCATGGGCGACATTTTTAAACCGGCCTTCAAACGTAGACATCAATAAAAAATTCGTAGTTTTCTCTGTCCGGGATATGGAAGACGAACTAAAGCCGGTTGCCATGTATATAATTATGCATTTCATTTGGAACGCTATACGTAAAACTCTTAAAAAGCGCCTGCTTGTGGTGGACGAAGCTTGGTGGATGATGAAATCCGAAGATACGGCCTCTTTCTTGTACTCTATAGCTAAAAGAGGCAGGAAATACTATCTTGGACTTTCTACTATCACCCAAGACGCGGCAGACTTCTTAAACTCGCCCTATGGAGTGCCTATTATCACCAACTCTTCCATTCAGCTCCTGTTGAAACAGTCGCCGACGACGATTGACCTGCTTCAAAAAACCTTTAACCTTACCGACGAAGAAAAATACCTGCTTTTGGAATCCAACGTCGGCGAGGGCATATTCTTTGCCGGCCTCAAGCATGTGGCCATAAAAATAATCGCTTCTTATA
Source organism: Candidatus Nomurabacteria bacterium (assembly GCA_016186435.1). Classification (GTDB taxonomy): domain Bacteria; phylum Patescibacteriota; class Minisyncoccia; order Phycocordibacterales; family UBA9973; genus UBA9973. Next base: position 3,003 of record JACPLQ010000016.1, read on the forward strand.
CTGAAGACCAGATCATCACTTCCGATCCTTCGCAAATATTGTCCAACAAAAAAGCCAAGCAGGAGCTGGAGAGAGATAGCTTGAGCAGTAAACAGTAATTGCGAATTATCAATTACGAATTACGAATTAAATGCTATAATTACGAAAGCTATGGGGAAAAAACTTTTAATTTTTGGATTCATAATTTTAGTTACTAATTTGCCTTTTGGAGTAAATGCGGCTAGTCCGACAAGTATTTTAGTGGACGTAATCCCTGAAAACCCTGCGCCTGATGAAAATGTAAGTATTTCACTCTCAAGCTACGCCAGCAACTTGGATAGCGTTCTCATCTCCTGGTCTGTGAATGGAAAAATTATTTCCTCCGGAATCGGCAAAAAATCTTTTTCTACAACTTCTCCGAGCGCGGGAAAAGAAGCTAGGGTAGTAGCTACCGTGGCTCTGCCAGACGGCAGCATAGACAGGATAATAACTATCCGGCCTGCGGTCATGGCTCTCTTGTGGCAGGCGAACGATTCCTATGTGCCGCCTTTTTACAAAGGCAAGGCCATGCCGACTGCCGACAGTGAAGTAAAAGTAGTGGCAATGCCGGAGATAAGAAGCGGGACCGTGACAGTAAGTCCAAAAAATATGGTTTACGTCTGGAAGAAAGATTATACCAATGACCAAACGGCATCGGGCTATGGGAAAAATTTTTACACCTATGTAAACGATTATCTGGAAGATTCAAATAGTGTGAGCGTAGTCGCCTCCACAACTGACCAAAAATATTCTTCGCAGGCAAGCATGAACATAGGAACATATGAGCCGAAAATCTTATTTTATAAAAACGATGCTACTATGGGCACTCTATGGGAGCAGGCGCTTTCAAATGGGCATAGAGTAATTGATGCAGAAATATTGGAAGCTGCGCCTTACTTTATTTCGCCGAAAGATTTACGGATTCCTTCGCTCACGTGGAGTTGGTCTATAAATGACACGTATGTGGCTGCGGAAGGGATTAGAAAAAATTTGCTTCCTCTTCGGGTGCAAAACGGAGTTTCCGGCGCATCCAGAATAAAATTGGAAATTAATAATAAGTATAAGCTTTTTGCCGACGCGACTGGAATGCTAACTGTGGAATTTTAAAAAAATGGAAAAGGATTTTGATAAATGGAATACCGAGAAAAAAAACGTTGACGCTAAGATTATAAATACTGAGCTTTTCTTTTATGCTCGTGAAATATGGTGGTGTAGCGCAGGGTTAAATATTGGAGTAGAAGCAAACGGGAAACATGAAAACTTTGAGAGACCGATGTTAATTGTAAAAAAATTCAATGCAGATATGGTATGGGCAATTCCGCTTACTACGCAAAGAAAAAGTAATAAGTATTACTATAAATTGAATCACGAAAATGTGAAATCGTGGGTCGTTTTATCTCAAATAAAAACGATAAGCGCAAAGAGGTTTTTGCGAAAAGTAGGATCTATTTCTGAGGCAGATTTCAAAGAAGTAATTTTAAGATTGCAAGAGCTTCTAAAAATCGAAAGCCCCCTCGCGGGGGCTTTCTCGGAGGCCGAAGCCACTAATACATAGAGTATAACAAACCCTAAATAAATGTCAAGCAAAATTGTGAAAATTGATATAAAATAGGAGAAATAATGTTAGAATAACAAGGGTTGCAAAGAAATCAATGTGGAATTTTAAAACTGGGATGAAAAAAATTTTATCTTACATTTTTATACTAATTATACTGACTGGAGCATTTGGCTTAACATCCACGGTAGCGGCAACTGAGCCAATTGGAGACTGTATTAAAGATGGTAAAACTACTCAGACAACAGAAGCTGATTGTACTGGATCGTGGCTCCCGCCAGACTCAAGGTATCATCTTTTATCTCCTCTGCCCTGCGATCTGGGAGATGGATGCGTAAATAACAAGCTGGTAACGTTTGATCCTATAAACGCCGAAGGTGAAAATTCTAAGCTGGGTGAATATTTAAATATAATGATAAGGATATTTATAGGAATATGCGCGGTTTTGGCGGTGATGATGATAGTTGTCGGGGGGCTGGAATATATGACCAGCGACCTTTTATCAAGCAAAGAACAAGGCCGGCAGAGGATCACGGGCGCCATCTTCGGCCTTATTTTAGCTCTTGGCTCTTGGACGCTTCTCAATCAAATAAATCCCGATTTGTTAAATACAGATTTGAAAAGTCTAAAAACAGCAGAGGTTACAGTAACATTAGAAGAACCCATACAAAGCGATAGCGGAACTCCACCAGGTGCCACCTCTAAGTGCCAAGCGGGAGTAGTTAAAACTCAAATTAGTATGTTTGCTTGTAGCGATATTGTAAACAATATAAACGCAATGCTTACTGCGGCAAAAAATACTGGAATTAATATAACAGGTGGAGGATATAGATCAGTAGAAGAACAAAAACAATTAAGAATAAAAAATTGCAAGGGGGATTATCTTGATGAAAATGCACCATGTAGCCCCCCCACCGCTCTTCCTGGTTTTTCAAATCACAATCACGGTAAGGCTTTTGATTTAAGGTGTGATGGAGTATCTATTCAAACTAGGGATAATAAATGTTTTGTGTGGTTAAAAAATAATGCAAGTAAATATGGGTTGGCTAATTTAGCCTCTGAGCCGTGGCATTGGTCAATAGATGGAAAATAATTTTATGTCAAAAAGAAATTTCATACTTTTAATAATAGTTCTAGTCATAATCATCCTGATGTTTTTCGGATTTTTATATTTCCAGTCTAAAACACCTGCAGGAGAAGAGGGAACTGGCACGAATTTTATCTCGCAATTCAATCCTTTTGGAAACGGAGGAAAGAAAAATGGAGACGATACTGGCACCCCTCCCGTAGATGTTTCCGGATACGAGCCTCCTACCCAAAACGAAGAACTGGAATTAACAAAAGTTTCCAGCATGCCAGTGGCGGGATTTTCAGTATTTCAAAAAGAAAGATTGAAGGAAGTAAACCCCACCCCAGCCCTCCCCTTGTCAGGGGAGGGAGAGTCGGTTCCCCCTGCTAAGGGGGATTCAGGGGGTCAAAAACCCACCCCCCCAGCTACAGAATTTGCGCCGGCGCTTAGGTATGTAGACCGAGCTACCGGAAACGTGTACCAGACTTTTGCGGATAAAATTGAGGAAAGAAAATTTTCTGGAACAACAATACCGAAAGTATACGAAGCGTTTTTTGGGAACAAAGGAGATGCAGTGATTATGAGATATTTGAAAGCCGATGGAAAAATAATCCAGACATTTTGGGGCGTTCTGCCAAAAGAAGTACTGGGAGGGGACAGCGCCGGAGAAATGGAGATAAGAGGAACTTTTCTGCCGGACAATATAACCGACATAAGCTTATCACCTGACACTAAAAGCATTTTCTATTTATTTAATGCGGGGGAGGGCGCAATAGGAACGACCTTGGATTTGGTTGCGGGTAAAAAAGTACAAGTGTTTGATTCGGCATTCACGGAATGGCTTTCTTTCTGGCCAAATAGCAAGATGATAACGCTTACCACCAAACCTTCTTTTCTTGTGCCCGGATATATGTATAAGGTAGATCCTCTGACCAAAAGCCTTACTCAGGTTTTGGGAAAAATAAACGGGCTTACGACACTTGCAAGTCCGGATGGAAAATTGGTTTTATACAGCGATAACGCCTTAGCGCTTAGAATTTATCACACAGATACAAAAGAAACTGATTTGTTGGGAGTAAAAACTCTGCCGGAAAAATGCGTCTGGGTTAAAGGAAGTGATTTTATTTACTGCAGTGTTCCTAAGGCAGTTATTTCTACTTCGTATCCGGATACTTGGTATCAAGGAGAAGTTTCTTTTGGGGACCAGATCTGGAAAATAAACGTCGTCAGTGGAAATGTGGAAATGATAGCTGACCTGTCGGCCATGGAGGGCGGACCTGCCTCGCCGAGTCAAGGTGGGGAAGAAATAGACGGCATAAAATTGTCATTGGATGAAGGAGAAAATTATTTATTTTTTGTAAACAAAAAAGATTCTTTTCTGTGGAAGCTGAAAATTAAATAATTCCTATATATTTTATAACTACTCTTCTGTCACGGCCCGCGCCGACAGATTCGGTTTGAATATCCTTCGCTTCAGATAAAAATTCGTGGACTATTCTGCGCTCAAAGGCAGACATAGGATCAACTTCAATATTAGATTTAAAATATCTTGCCCGCTCGGACATCATATGAGCTATAGCGCGGATATTTTCAACATGTTTCTTTTGATAGCCGTTGATGTCTATGAGAAGAGACCCTCCCCAGACCCCTCCCTTAGCAGGGAGGGGGGAATCCTCTCCCCCTGCTAAGGGGGAGTGCTCCGACCCATGTCGGAGCAAGGGGGTCTTAGACTCAATAATCCTGTGAACAATGTGATTAAGCGCATGCAGACCTTCGCCTTCACGCTCAACAAAAAAGTGCGGCTCGCTGACCTCAACTGAAATCCATGTGCTTTTGGGGCTTTCTTCGTTAATAGAAATTTCTTTTAATTTTATCGTAGTTTTTTCTATTAATTCTTTTATTAAATTCTTTATTTCTTCTTTCTTCATAGATTTTAAGGACAGTCCTTGGGGAAACTCTCTTAAGGACTGTCCTTGTTAAATTTTACTAAACTCCTTTTTCTTAATATAAAGCTGCTGTCCCACCATAAAGAGGTTGCTGGTAATCCAGTACAAGGCGACTGCTCCGGAAATACTGTAAGCAATAAAGGCTACTACGAACGGGAAAATATATTTCATCTGCAGATGCATGCTTTTGGCAAAGGTTTCCTGAAAAGAAGAGCCTCCCCCTGTAGCGGGCGCCGCAGGTTTAGGCATAAAGTGCGCCTGCAGGTACTGCGAAACTCCGGCGAGAACAGCCAGAATTAAACTTTTCTTTGTTATGTTTATAAATCCCAAGAAAAACATATTTATGGAGTCGGGCACGTGAATAAAAGAATAAAGGGTTCCGCTTTCAAAATTTATTCCTTTTAAAAACACATAATACAAAGCGAAAATTATGGGAATTTGTATTAAAACCAAAAGACATCCGGAGAACGGGTTGGTTTTATGCTTTTTATATAATTCAAAAGTAAGCCGGGCCTGCTCTTCTTTGCTGGCACCGCTCGCTTTTATTTTATTGAGCTCAGGCGCCAGTATGTTCATCTGCGCCTGGCTTTCAATGGATTTATGAGAAAGGGGAAGCAATAATACTTTGACAAGTATTGTAAGAATAATGACTGCAATACCCACGTCTCCTCCCGGGATAACTGATACTAAAAAAGCCAGTGCGTTTAGTAATGGCTTATACAAGACTAGATTCCATATATTTGAAAGCATAATCTTATACTACCCCGAAGCAAAATTTTTAGCAAAATTTGCTACGGGGCAGGTATTAAAATGACAGTGCTAATTTAGTGGATCAATATGGTTCTGCTGCCACGGATGACAGCGTAAAATTCGTCTTATGCCAAGATAAATGCCGTGAATAGCTCCGTATTTTTCTATAGCTTGTTTTGCGTAGTCTGAACAAGTGGGGGAAAAAACACAGCTCGGTTTTATGAAAATGCTTATGTAGCGCTGATAGAAATCAATGCACTTTATTAAAAATTTCTTTAATTTCATTTTCAAGTATTAGTAAATCATCTTGATATTCCCACCCGACCGAGAGGCCTCGGCCGTTCGGGCGGGTTTTAAATATAAAAACTCCGTAAACGAGCGGAATTGAGTTCTTCGGCTGTTTTTCCAGTATTCTATACCCCAAGCGCTTTAATTTATTTCTTTTCACAGCAAGCTTAGAAACGCTTTTTGGAACAATAAAAGAAATTTTTGTCTCAAATCTTTTCGGCTCTGGGATTGGTATGAATTTAAATGTAAAATGGGAGGAATTTATGAATTTTCCCCCTTTAAAGATGTTTTCTACCGTCTTTTTGTCGGCCCTATTTTTTTTAGGAAGCATATGTAGTCTGCTAATCCTGCATTATACAGAGAGTTTGGCGCGCCCTTTCCTTCTTCTTCTAGCCAAAACCTTTTGTCCGGTCTTAACTCTAGATCTGACCAAAAACCCGTGAGATCTTGCGCGTTTTCTTTTTTTAGGCTGGTATGTTTGCGACATATGTCAGAGTGTATAATAAAATTGATAATAAATCAACCGAATCTAAGGACAGTCCTTGGGAAGTTCTCTTAAGGACTGTCCTTGAAAAAGTTTTACACAGATTATCAACAGAGTTAGTAAGTTTTAGAAGATGACGATTATTTTATAAATAGTATATAATACGAACCTATGAATACAAAACAGTTGTGGAAAAATTGCTTAACGGAGATAGAATCCGTGATGTCAAAGGCAAATTTCAGCACCTGGTTCAAAAACACCTCAATAGTCAGGGAAGATACGGGCATTATTTATATAGGAGTTCCAAACGAGTTCGTCCGAGACTGGCTTATGAACAAGTATCATAAGCTTATAACCAAAACCATCGCCGATGCTTACGAAAACATGCGGGCAGTGGAATATGTTATAGCTAAAATAGAAAATACAAAAGAAGAGCCCCTGCCAGCGCCCGCAGAAACGGTTGAAAAAGAGCTTCCTTTGAGAGATTTGTACATAAATCCGGAAGACAACCTAAATCCCCGCTACCATTTCAACTCTTTTATTGTGGGAACATTTAATGAGCTCGCATATGCGGCGTCGCAAGCGATCATAGACTCTCCGGGAACCAAGTACAACCCATTTTTTATTTATGGGGGTACTGGTCTCGGAAAAACCCACCTAATACAAGCAGTAGGGAACTCTATAAAAGATAAGTATCCTAACAAAAAGGTGCACTACATGACTTTGGAAAAGTTTGCGACTGATTTTATAAACTCCCTTCAGGGCAATAAAGCCAATTCATTCAAAGAAAAGTACCGCAAGTACGATCTTCTGATTATAGACGACATACAATTTATCGGAAAAATGGAAAAAATTCAGGAAGAGCTTTTTCATACCTTCAATACCTTTCACGAAAACAACAAGCAGATTATTTTTTCTTCAGATAAGCATCCGAATTACATTCCGGAGCTGGCAGACCGCTTAAAATCGCGCTTTGCTGCCGGTATGATCGTGGACATTTCCGAACCTGAATATGAATCCCGCCTTGCCATACTCAAAGTAAAGCTCAGCGAGCTTAATATTGAGCTTGATCAAGATTTGGTGGAATATGTCGCGAGTACCGTTGCGGGCAACATCCGCGAGCTTGAAGGATGCCTAAACCTCATCGTCATGCAATATCGCCTTAAAAATAAGCCTTTAAACCTCATTGAAGTGAAAAATCTCCTAAAGAATAATATGAAGCCAAAGAAAAACATGGCTATAAAAGATGTGGTAAAGATAGTAAGCGAGTATTATAAGCTGGAAGAATCTTCTGTTTACGAAAAAACCAGAAAAAAAGAAATAGTAAAGGCGAGGCAGATCGTGATGTATCTGCTGCGGGAAGATTTTAACGTCTCTTACCCATTAATAGGGCAGAAACTCGGAGGCAAAGATCACACGACAGTCATCCACTCGTGCTTAAAAATTAAAACGGATTTGAAAAGCGACCCGCAATTACTGCAGGAGCTTGAACAGATAAGAATTATGTTTAAATAGGTGTTGATAAAGAGCTAAGAAGCAGCTGATAAGTAAAAAATAAATTGTTGATAAAAAATAATAAGTTTCGTTTTTAAAAAATAAAAAATAAGTTAGATGAAATTAGTAAAAGTTATCCTGATTAAAATAAAATTAAGTAATCAAATAAAATTAAGTAAAATAAATATAAAAAAACTTATCCACTTGTCCATAATGTTAATATTATTAATAATTTATATATAGAAGATATAAACAAATATATGAAAGCGGAATGCTCAATTGAAAAAATTAAAAACGCCGTTTCTCAAGTAGAAAGAGTGACTGGGAAAAACTTGACTCTGCCCATCTTAAATTCAATACTGCTTATAGCTAAAGATAAGTCTATAAAACTGCGAGCTATAAACTTAAGCCTGGGGGTCGAAATAGAGGTTCCTGCGAAAGTAGAAAAAGAAGGAGTGCTCGCAGTATCCGGAGCTGTCTTAAACGGCATTTTTTCAAATGTTTCTCAGAATGAAAATGTTTTTCTTGAAGAACAAGACGGAAACCTGCTGATTAAAACAAAAAAAAGCCAAATAAAACTAAAAGGGGCTCCCCACGAAGACTTTCCGACTATACCCGCGGTAACCGGCGCGAGTTTTGAAATAGAAGCAAAAAAATTAGTAGAGGGAATAAAATCTGTTTATTATAGCTCTTCATTTTCCGACATAAAACCTGAAATTTCAAGCGTGTTTATGTATACAAGCGGAGAAAATCTAGTTTTTGTCTCTACGGACTCCTTCAGACTGGCTGAAAAGAAAATAAAAGCGCGGGGAGTGGAAGAAATATTGGGAATTCTTATACCATTTAAGAATGTATCGGAGATAGTGAAAGTATTTGGAGAAGCCCACGGCGCCATAATCGTGCGTTTTAATAAAAATCAAATATCATTTTCTGCCGAAAATATATATCTAACATCAAGAATAGTAGATGGAATTTTCCCTGACTATCGCCAGATAATACCAAAACAATCTTCCACAGAAGTTATCGTCTTAAAACAGGACCTGCTGAACGCGCTCAAGCTGTCAAATGTTTTTTCCGATAAATTTAATCAGGTAAACTTGAAAGTTTCTCCGAAAGAAAAACTTTTAGAGCTGTCCTCAAACAACAACGACATAGGTGAAAATAAAACATCCTTAGATGCTGTTTTAAACGGAGAAGAGGTGCTTTTAAGTTTTAACTATAAATATTTTCTGGACTGTTTCCAGTCTATTACCACAGACAGCGTTTCCATAAAGATTTCTGGGGCATCTAAGCCCATTGTTATATCTCCGGTGTCAGATACCTCATTTACTTATCTTATAATGCCCATGAATAGATAAATACGAAAATTATGCGAAATAATACGAAAAACTGCGAAAATTTATAGGAAACAATTATGATAAAAGAACGACACAAAGAAACTCCTGCAGCGTATGTAGTTTTAAAAAGAGATGAAAAGATATTACTACAAAGGCGATTCAACACCGGGTATATGGATGGAAAATACAGCTTGCCAGCAGGGCATGTCGATAAAGGGGAAACTTTTACCCAATGCGCAATTAGGGAAGCTAAAGAAGAAATCGGGGTGGATTTAGAACCGAACAATGTAAGGGCTGCACATATAATGCACAGATTTTCGGGAATTGAGTGGGGAGACGAGGGGTATCGAGTTGACGCGTTCTTTCTTGTAGAAAAGTGGAGTAATGTTCCAGAAATAAAAGAGCATAATAAATGCGATGAATTGTCTTGGTTTGACTTAAATAGTTTACCAGATGACACAATTCCTTATATTAGCCGAGCGCTCTACTTAATAAATAAAAAAATTTTTTACAGCGAATTTGGTTGGGATATAAATATAGAAAAACATGAATAAAATTGTCGTAAAAGTAAGCCGAAAACTTGTTTATCCCGAACTGTCCTATCTGATCAACGGACTTTTGTTTGAAACAAAGAAAGAGCTGGGAGAATATGCTAGAGAAAAACAGTATGGAGATTTATTGGAAAAGAAACTAAAAGAAAAAAAGATATCTTATGGTCGAGAAATTGTCATAGGGAATTCTGGGAATATCGCAGATTTTTTAATTGAGAACAAAATTATACTAGAATTAAAAGCGGTTAGGTTTTTTACGAAAGATAACTTCAGGCAAATACAAAATTATTTACAACAAGCACAAATCAAGCTTGGTATGCTTGTAAATTTCCGAGAAAAATATTTGAAACCCAAAAGAATTATCCGTATTGATTCTGGTCAATTTTTGTAGTTTTTCGTATTATTTCGCATAATTTTTGTATCTATGATTGAGATTAAAGACTTACTGAGCAGATTTAGCAATATACTTCTCTCTGAAGAAGGTAAAAAAGAATCTGTCAGAAAAATAGTAGGAGAGGTTATAGGCATAGATATACAAAAAGAAAAAATAAAAATAAAAAATAACGTAATTTATCTTAACGTTAAGCCTATTTATAAAAACGAGATTTTTTTAAAACAAGAAAAAATTTTTACCAAACTTGAAGAAGCTTTCGGTAAAAAGTCTCCCAAAAATATAAGATAATTTATTATCTGACTTCAAACTTCGCGGTCGTTTCGCCCCTATTGTAAGCGGTGTCGTAAGATACTATTTTTATTTCATTGTTCTCTTTTAAGTTCGCAAGCTCGCTTGGAGTAAAAGAAAAATAAAATGGCGATTCTACTGTTTCCATATAAACATCATTTATAAAAATATCTATTTTTTGCAGAGGGAACAGTCCGGAGCTTGAAATTTTTAATGATATTTTCTGTTCAGGAGAATAAGATGCTATGTCATTTGGCTCCAGAATGGCGACTTTCGGTTTTGACGAACTAGTATGCACATCATCAATCATAGATGGTTTTTGAGAGGAAGTTATTATTGAATAGTTACCCCCATTTCTTGCCCACCAATTCTGCACAGGTATTTCCCAGTGGCTAAACTGCGGGTTTGAGCTTGGGTTTGCGGGCGGCGGTCCCGTAATATCATCTCTATCCACCCAATACAAAATAGTATGAACATTTGTAATCGCCCTTTCTTCCGCTGATTCCGGAGGAGTGAGCGGCGTAGCCAGTTTTCCGGAAATTTTATCCACGGAAAAAGTTTCACCTCCCTGCCAAATACCCCGCAGGATCGGTTTTAGATTCGGGTCTACCGCCAGATCCGGCTGTTCAAAGCTTTCGTTGGGTAAGACGCTAAGCGCTTCATTCATAAATTTATTCCAGATCGGTCCGGCGAGCGCGGCGCCTCCTTTCTTCATAGGAGTATTATCATTGTTTCCAGCCCATACCCCTACTACTATCGTAGGTGTGTAGCCTATAGTCCAGGCGTCTTTATTGCTATTTGTGGTTCCTGTTTTTGCCGCTACGGTTCTTCCGGGTATATTTAGGGGAGAATTTGCTCCAAAAGTGGGTATACGCGCGTTATTGTCTGAAAGAATATCAGAAATCAAAAGCGAGGTATTTTTCGGCAACACTTCTCTCTCGCTTGTCCGGAATTCTTCCAGTACCCGGCCTTTCAAATCTTCAACTTTTAAAATTCCAGTATAGGGGTTTCGGATTCCGTTGTTGGCAAAAACTCCGTAAGCGGAAGTCATATCTAAAAGAGATACTTCTCCGCCTCCGATAACAAGCGTCAGCCCATACCTGCCTATGTCTCCGAGCGTGCTGATGCCCATCTCTTCAGCTGTTTTGAGAGAATCGGAAAGACCGGATAAATAGAATAATTTTACTGCAGGAACGTTTATGGATTGAGCCAGAGCATCTCTCAACTTCCTGGGTCCGCGGAATTTTCCGTCATAATTACTTGGCATATAACAATCTGCCTGATTTTTGCCGGGAAGAGCCTTGCCATAAGGGTCGCAGGTGGTCTGAAATTCCGTAGGTAGATCAAACAACACCGTATCCTGGGTAAACCCCTTGTTGAAGGCTGTGGCGTAAATGAAAGGCTTGAAGGAAGATCCAGGCTGTCTGTTTGCGGTCGCTATGTTAAAATTGCCGTCAATTTCTTTATCAAAGTAATCTCTGGAGCCTACCATTGTAAGTATCTGTCCTGTTTTTGGGTCTATGGCTACCAAGCCGGCGTTTTTTCCGTTCCAATCTTTTTCATTCTGTAAAGCTCCTTCTTTTACATATTCTTCCGCTTTGGCCTGCAGTCCCGCATCCAGAGTGGTGGTTACTTTTAATCCGCCAAATTCTATTATTTGCGGGCCGTATTTTTCTTCCAAATAATCCTTGATGAAGAAAACGAAATGCGGAGCCGTGATGCCCGTGGCTGTCCTTGGAGAGAAAGCCACAACTTCGCTTTTTGCCCTATCATATTCTTCTTTGGTGATAAATTTTAACTGGAGCATTCTGGAAAGCACGAGATTTTTTCTCGCCTCCAGCTTGTCTCTGTTTTTTCCGTAGGGAGAAAGAGTACTGGGCGCTTGAGGAATGGCGGCCAGGTATGCCGCTTCAGCGAGGGAGAGGTCAAGCGCTTTTTTATTAAAATAAGTTTTGCTGGCCACTTCTATTCCATACACGGTTCCTCCGTAAGGAACTTCATTTAGATAATATTCCAGTATTTTTTCCTTCGGCATGGATTGTTCTATTTTTATAGCCAGAACCCATTCTTTTATTTTTCGAGCGATGGTTACTCTTTTTGTCAGAAGAGTATTTTTTATAAGCTGCTGGGTTATAGTTGAGCCTCCTTGAGTTTTGTCGGTAAATATATTCGCCAGTACGGCGCGAATAATGGAAGTGACTCTGATTCCGCTATGATTGTAAAATTCAGGCTCATCTGGTCAAAAGTAATGTAAGTTCTTTTTATGTCTTCGTGTATGTCATATAAGAGAACTTCCCCCGTGCGGTCATAAATCTGGGTGGAATTTACGACTTTTCTGTCTTCAAAAGAACGAAAGTCCGGCAGTTTCATTGAAAAAAGAAATACTGTTGATGCTCCAGCTCCTAAAATTAAAAGGCTCGCCCCTAAAAGCGCCGCATTTTTTACCAAGTGCCTGTTTTTATAGAAATGTTTTGGTTTTCTTAGTGCTTTTTTCATTATATTAACCGTACTTTAATCATAGCAGAAAATGTGCTACAATCCGAGCTACATATGAATGTTGATACAGACGTCAAGAAAATAGAAGAATTACTGACACGAGGGGTTGATAGAATTTATCCTTCCAAAGAAGAGCTAAAAAAATTATTACTTTCAGGTAAAAAACTTAAATTATATCAGGGCTTCGATCCCACTGGAGACAAGCTGCATATCGGGCACATGGTAGGACTCCGCAAGCATAGACAATGGCAGGACCTTGGCCATGAAGTTATATTTCTCATAGGTGATGGTACGGGGGAGGCAGGGGACCCGACCGGTAAAAAGAAAACAAGAGAAAAATTTTTTACAAGCGCTGAACTGCGAAAAAACGCAAAAAACTATCTTACCCAAGCTTTTAAAATAGTTCGCTTTGACGGCCCGAATCCAATAAAAATAATGTACAACGGGGACTGGTTAAACAAGTTAACAAAGACCGATATACTAAACATTGCGCAGCACTTTTCTGTACAACAGCTTATCGAAAGAGATATGTTTCAAGAGAGGCTTAAAGAAGGGGAGACCATTAATCTAAGAGAATTTTTATACCCTCTTTTACAAGCTTATGATTCTGTAGCTTTAGAAGTGGATCTGGAGCTGGGCGGTTCTGATCAAACATTTAATATGCTTGCAGGGCGCATGCTCTTGAAAGCGATGAAAAATAAAGAAAAATTTGTGATGACCACGCCGCTACTATCTGACTCTAAAGGAGTTAAGATAGGCAAAAGCGAAGGTAATATGATCGGACTAACCGATGAAGCAAACGACCTATTCGGCAAAATTATGGCTCTCGGAGACGATGCGATAATTCCTATGTTCACGCTTCTTACTGACATTCCACTTAAGGAAATAAAAACCTTTGACATTAAAAAATATCCCATGGCCTTAAAAAAGCAAGTCGCGCATATTTTAGTGGCTACTCTGCATGGCGAAAAAGAGGCAGTAGAAGCTGAAGAAAATTTCACTAAAACTTTTCAAAAGAAAGAAATTCCCGAAGAAGCGGTTGAAATATCTATACCAAAGGGAGAAAACTTGATGAAAGCATCCGTAGCTGCTGGAGTTGTATCTTCTAATTCAGAGTTCAGAAGGTTGGTTAAAGAAGAAGCAGTTACAGATTTAAATACTAATAAAAAAATTGTAGATGTTAATATAGTGCCCGAAGCGGGAACGACTCTTAGGATAGGCAAGCATAAGTTCATAAAAATAAAATAAACTAAAAAACCGCTCCGACCCGGGTCGGAGCGGTTTTTTAGTTTTAATGGAAGTGATCATCCGGATCTTCTTCCTTTTCGTCATCAACGATGATGCCCGCTTCATCTTCCAAACCTAAATCATCATTAATCATAAAACCATCATCTAAATTTTCGTTTTCTTCGTCCATAAATTTATTTTTTCAGCCCTAGGCTGATCCGCCTTTGGCGGAGAATTTTTAGCGCCCTTAGTAATTTCCTACTTTGTAACAAAATATAAAAGTCTTGGCAATAGTAAGATTGCCTAAAATGTGGATAACTATCCTCTGATGTGGGCGAAGGCAGTAATGGCTATAGCAATAGCGTCCAGTTCGTCATCAGATTCTTGCCTCGCCGGCCGGCGGGTCTTAGAATTATCTACATCAACCAGTATTCTTACCATTTTTATTATCTGGGTTTTGTCGGATTTTCCATATCCGGTGGTGGAGATTTTTATTTGCGGGGGACTGGCCTCAAAAATTTTTAAGCCCGCGCGCGTCGCTTCGTAAATGACGACTCCGCGCGCTTCGGCGACGCGCATTACTGTTTTGTGGTTGGTAGTTAAAAATAAAGTCTCAATAGATAGAACTTCCGGCTTATATTTTTTTATTATTTTCCTGACTCTTTCTCCGAGTAATTTTAAGCGCTCAGAAAATTCTAGCTTGGCAGAAGTTTTAAAACATTCCGAGAAAACCACCCGCTCTTTTTTATCGCCTTTGTTTTTTTCTAATATAGCAACCCCGAGCCTTTCAAACCCCGGATCTATTCCTAAAATTCGCATAGTAAAATTTTAAATTAATTCCTCTTGTCCCTTTTTAAAATCGAACCCCAAATGCTCATATGCTTTATTTGTAGCCACGCGGCCACGCGGGGAGCGTTCTAAGAGGCCGAGCTGGATGAGATACGGTTCTATCACTTCTTCCACCGTAGCTTCTTCTTCAGACATTGCCGCGGCGATAGTTTTCAATCCCACCGGTCCGCCGCCAAATTTATCTATCAGCACTTCCAAAAATTTTCTGTCAGAAGAATTTAAGCCTATCTCATCAACCGCAAGCATATTTAGCGCTTCTTTAATTGTTTTTTTATCTAAACTCTTTTTATGAACCTGCGCAAAGTCTCTGCATCTTTTCAAAAAGTAATTTGCCGTGCGCGGGGTAAACCTGCTTCGCTTCGCGATCTCTTCCAGCGCTTCTTTTTCTAATTCCGCATTTAAAAGTTTACTTGAGCGTTCAATTATTTTTGCAATTTCTTCATTTGAATAAAATTCCAATCTGAAAACTCCGCCGGAAAAACGTGAGCGAAGGGGAGAAGATACGAGAGCAACGCGAGTGGTTGCGGCTATTAGTGTAAAGGGAGGCAGATCTAGCTGGATAGTACGAGCCGAGGGACCCTTGCCGATGATAATATCTAAAACGCCGGATTCCATCGCCGGATACAAAATTTCTTCAACCATTTTGTTGAGCCGGTGGATTTCATCTATAAAAAGTATATCTCCAGGGGCAAGGTTGGTAAGAATAGAAGCCAGATCACCAACTTTTTCAATTGCCGGACCGGAAGTGATTTTCATCTGTTTGCCGGTTTCTTTGGCGATAAGATGCGCGAGGGTAGTCTTGCCTAGGCCCGGTGGGCCATAGAAAAGGATATGCTCGGGTATGTGTCCGCGTTCCTCTGCAGCTCGCAAGAGGATTTTAACATTGTCTTTTATATGTTTTTGGCCGATATAGTCATCCCAGCGGGTAGGCCGAAGGGTTTGGTCTAAAAAAGAGTTGTCAGCTATTTCTTCAGTTTTTTCCTTATTTTTCATAGCTTTTTTGCGCCTGACCCGTAGTGAGATTTTCTAAATCTCTACTACTGGGTTGACATTATTTTTATAATATGTTATACTGCTAAGATAGTATATTTATCAACAGGGTATCAACATAACTATGCACATTATAGCATTTGTTGCTCTCCCTATATAGTATAATTATTTTTGTGAGATTGATGTTCAAAGAAGGCATTAATCTCTAAGCAATCAGCCATAGGTTATACGAATTTGCATAGGACGTTTTGGCTCTATTTATAGCCGCTGGAACTATCCTATAATATTTTGTTACTCTTCCGGCCCAGCTGGAAAAGGATTGTTTAGAGATTAATGCTTTTTTCTTTTCTACTCTTCGCGCAAATCTACTACACTCTGCACTTCTTCAAACGAAGTAATTCCGTTTAGCATTTTTACAAGCCCGTCTTGACGCATGGAGAGTATGCCCTGCCGGCTCGCTACTTTTTTAATTTCCCTTTCGCTCGGGTTCTCCGGCATTATTTTTTCTATGGCTTCGTCTGTTTTGATTGCCTCAAAAATACCGATTCGGCCACTGTAGCCGGTCATGTTGCACTTGTCGCAGCCGGGAGATGTGAAAAGCTTCAAAGGAATGCTTTCATCAATGTTGTGTTTTGAGATATCTTTACCCTCTGCTTTCATCCCCGCAATAATATTTTTTATAATTTTATTTTCTTCTTCTGCAATTTCTTTTTCTTTCTTGCAAAAAGCGCAGAGCTTTCGCACTAAGCGTTGAGCGAGCGATACAGACAAAGCGGAGACTAGAATTTTGGGATTTACTCCTAGATCTATCAGACGGGGGATGACTCCGGCCGCATTGTTTGTGTGGAGCGTAGAGAATACCATGTGTCCTGTAAGTGCCGATTGCACGGCAATTTCCGCAGTGTCTCCGTCGCGGATTTCGCCGACCATAATCACGTCCGGGTCTTGGCGGAGAGCCGAACGCAGGCCTTCCGGAAAAGTATATTCTTTTTCAATATTTATCTGGGTTTGAGTTATCCCTTTCAGGTGATATTCTACCGGATCTTCAATCGTTATAATATTTATTTCCGGAGAATAAATTCTTCGCAAAAATGCATAAAGGGTTGTCGTCTTTCCGCTACCTGTCGGACCTGTGACCAAAATAAGACCGTTCGGTTTTATTATCTCTTCTTTTATAATTCCAAAAAGATACGGCTCTATGCCGAGCTCTTCCATTTCCACCAAGAGAGACTTTGGATCAAGTATGCGAAGCACTATTGACTCTCCGTAAGATCCCGGAATGAGCGAGCTTCTGATGCTGATTTCTTCTTCGCCTTCCATGATGTTGAAACGGCCGTCTTGCGCAATAGTAGAGGTTAACTTCATGCCCGAGAGGAGCTTGATGCGGGAGTTGAGTAATTTATACACGTCTGTTTTGAAAAAATTTATATCCTGAAGCACTCCGTCCAAGCGCAGACGCAGACGGCCTCTGTCTTTTTCCGGCTCTATGTGAATGTCGGAGGCTTTGATGGCGATCGCGCCTGCTAGAATTATTTCAAGCAAGCGTGAAATTTTGTGAATTTTATTTCCTTCCAAGGCTTCTGTTATCATCGCCTGAATGTCCTGTATTTTTTGTATTTTTTCTGCGGTGTTTCGCAATATTTCTCCTGAAATATCCAACCCCCCCACCATAGAGCTTTCGGCTAAAGAAATTTCTTTATATCTTTCCCAAACTTTATTGATACTAGCCCCGGAGGCCATATAAAAAACAGGAATCATGTTTTTTCTTTCCATGTCCTCTTTCAACTTATTTAAAAGGTCGTCCGTTGGAGAATGTATCGCGATGAAAATATTTTTGCCGAAAAGCTTAAACGGAGCTACATTCATTTCCCTAGAGTCTTTTTCTGAAATTGCGCGGAGAGCTTCATTGTCTATGCCTATGCGGTATAGGTCTATATAAGGCAGTCCGTATTTAGACTCAGCGAGAGCTGCCACTAATTCTTCTTCTTCCTTTTTCCGCAAATCGTCCAGCTGCTTATTTTGTTTTTCTTCGTCAAATAAAGCCATTATAATTAAATTATATAGCATTTTGTGCTAATATCCTACTATGAACCACGTACGAAATCGCGGACGCACACAAGTGAAGACAGAGAAACGTAAGCGTACGCGTCCTATTTCGTACGTGGCCAAAAGCCCGAAAGAAACCGTAGACATAGCTCGTTTGTTTCTGGATAAGCTTCTTGACAATGCAAAAAAGAGTTCAGACGCTCTCGTGGTCGGGCTCTCGGGCGACTTGGGCGCCGGGAAAACAACTTTCGTACAAACTGTTGCCAAGCATCTCGGAATAAAGAGTAAAATCAGCAGTCCGACCTTTGTTATTATAAAAAAACATAAGATCAAAAATAAAATTACAAGTAAGAAATATAAGTTTATGTTTCATCTGGATGCTTATCGACTCAAAAACGAAAAAGAGCTATTGGCTTTAGGCTGGGAAGAAATTATTGAGAATCCGGAACACATCGTTTTCGTTGAATGGCCGAAAAATGTGAAAAAAGCAATGCCGAAAACTGCCCGATTTATTCGTATTTCTCATGCTAAAAAAGAAAACGAGAGAGTGTTATACTTACAGTGATGCCTAAAGGTCCTAAAAAGCTAGTTCTACTCGATGCTCATGCGATAATTCACCGCGCATATCACGCACTGCCGGAATTTCTGTCTTCAAAAGGCGAGCCTACGGGAGCGCTTTACGGGCTCGCCAGTATGCTGATGAAAATAATCACGGAGCTCAAACCGGACTACATCGTCGCTTGCTACGACCTTCCTCAGAAAACTTTTCGCCACGAAGCATATGATGCCTACAAGGCTGGCCGGGCCAAGACTGACCCAGCACTCATCACTCAGTTAATAAATTCTAGGGAAATTTTTGAAAGCTTTGGTATTCCTATTTATGATGCGCCCGGATTTGAGGCGGATGATGTGCTTGGAACAATAGTTGAAAAATATAAAAAAGACAAAGGCTTAGGCATCGTTATTGCTTCCGGAGACATGGATACGATGCAGCTTGTAGATGACAAAAAAGTGCAGGTGTATACACTAAAAAAGGGAATTACAGACACTATTTTGTACGACGAAGAAAAAGTAGTGGAAAGATTCGGTTTCAAACCGAAGTTTTTGCCTGACTATAAAGGCCTTCGCGGAGACCCTTCGGACAATATCATCGGCATAAAAGGCATAGGAGAAAAGACAGCGCAGAATCTGATCATAGCTTTCGGTACAATAGAAGAAATATATAAGCAATTAAGAATTAAGAGTTACGAATTACGATTTAAAGAAGCAGGGATTTCACCGAGAATGATTGAACTCTTGAAGAACAACGAAGACGAAGCGCTGTTTTCAAAAACTTTAGCCACTATCCGCACAGATGCGCCGATAAAATTCGTTTTGCCAGAAAAAACTTTTTGGGAAAATATAGATTTGCAAAAAATAGAAAAAACTTTTACCCAGTTTGAGTTCAGAAGCCTGATTTCTAGATTGAAAACTTTTATTAGTAACGGGAATTCTCCTCTTGAGGAGTACCCGAAGGGAGAGGTGGAGAATTTTTCCACCCCGGCTAAAGCCACCCCTCAAGAGGGGAATGTGAACCCACAAAAGCTCCAAGAAGCGTCAATAGCTATCTGGCTTATAAACTCAGACCTGTCATATCCAGGGCTTACAGATATACTTAATTTCGCCAACACAAAAGATTTTGACGAAGCGTATAATTTTGTATTTAAAAAGTTAAAGGAAAAAAATTTAGAAAAAGTGTACGAAGAAATAGAGAAGCCAATTATTCCGGTAGTAGCCGATATGTCAAAACACGGAGTACTCATAGACAAAAAGTATTTTGACGCTCTTTCCAAAGAATATCACGGGGAATTGGACAAGCTCACTAAAAAAATATATGCCATGGCGGGAACGGAGTTTAATATAAATTCACCCAAACAGTTAGGCGAAGTGCTTTTTGTGAAGATGGGGATTAAGTCAACCCAAAAGCGCAGGAGCTTGCCTGCCGGCAGGCAGGGCGCACTTTCCACAAAGGTTTCCGTTCTGGAAGAGCTGGAAGAAGGCAACCCCATTATCAGCGAGATTATGAGCTATCGCGAACTTCAAAAACTTCTTTCTACGTACGTGGATGTAATACCTAAGATGGTACAAGAAGACGGCCGGCTACATTCTCGTTTCATTCAGAACGGTACTACCACGGGGAGATTTGCATCCCTTGACCCCAATTTGCAGAACTTGCCGATAAAAACTGAACTTGGCAGACGTATTAGGACGGGATTCGTGGCCCAAAAGGGCTACAAGCTCGCAGCTTTTGACTATAGCCAGATAGAATTACGAGTAGTGGCAATGCTTTCAAAGGATAAAAAAATGACCCAAGTTTTTAGGGGCAAGAAAGATATTCACTCCGGAGTGGCTTCTTTTGTTTTCGGCGCGCCGATAGAAAAGGTTGACAGTGAAATGCGCCGCAAGGCGAAAATAATAAACTTCGGCATTATTTACGGCATGGGGGTTTCAGCTTTGAGAAAAAACTTAGGAGGGACGCGCGAAGAAGCGCAGAAATTTTACGATAATTATTTTAACCAATTTAAGGGCGTCTGGGGCTATCTGGAAGAAGTAAAAAAGTTTGCAATGAAAAATACTTTTACAGAAACACTGTTTGGCCGAAGGCGTTATTTCCCGAATATTAATTCCAGAATTCCATTTCTCAAAAATATGGCCGAACGCACGGCGACAAATGCGCCGGTGCAGGGAACTGCCGCGGACATAATCAAGCTCGCCATCCGGTATACTCATGAAGATTTGGAAAAAGCCGGAATTTTAGGGAACGCGCACTTGGCTCTCCAGATTCATGACGAACTTGTCTATGAAATAAAAGAAGATATTCTGCCGGAGGCAGATAAAATAATAAAGAAAGCTATGGAAGGGGTTCTTGAGAGGTCATATTTAAATTACCAAACAGAAATTCCACTCGAAGTGCATTCCGGATTCGGGAATAATTTAGGGGAAGTAAAATGAGGATTTATGTGGTATAACCCGGTAGTGAGACTTTGATAAAAGCTCTACTACCGGGTATAATGAAGGGATGGAAAATATCGTCAAAATTAACCAAAAACCAAGCGTACACAAGATATTAGCGCATTCCTATGCGACTCATTTCCTGTTTTTTTTGGCGGGAGTCTCTCTTGATCTTATTTTCAATCTAAAACTTTTTAAAGGATCTCTTGTCGCAATATGGGGGTTTGTTTTCCTTGCCATGGGTACGTTTTTGATTATATGGGCGCAGAAAACTTCCCGAAATCTAAAAAAAGAAATTATAACCAGAGAGACATTTATTCACGGTCCGTATAAGTATACGCGTAGTCCGACTCACTGGGGGCTTTTTCTCATATCGCTAGGATTCGGCATGGTGATAAATGCGTTCTTCGTCATGATTTTTTCTCTTATCGCTTTTATTTTTACGAAGGCTACTTTCTTAAACAAAGAGGAGAAAATTTTGGCTCTAAAGTATGGGGCTCCTTATGTGGAATATAAAAAATCAGTAAAGCTATAGTTTTAATTTATGATCTATCTTTTTGCGGGTGATGATGCCAAGAAAAAACTGGCAAATTATGAAAAATTCATTCAAGCCCTTTCTAAGAGTGCGGAAATTTTTTCCATAAGCAGAAACAATTTTGATCCGGCCAGAGTAGAAAGCTTTTATTCCGGATCTACTCTGTTCTCTCCTCTTTCTGTGGTAATTTTTGACGGTATTTTAGAACGAGAAGAAACGCAAGATTTTGTTTTAGAAATTTTACCGCTTATGGAAGCATCCCCCAATTATTTTATATTTCTGGAAGGCAAACTTCTTAAGCCGGTGCTGGATAAATTTAAAAAAGCCAGAGCAGAGATGAATGTCTTTGAGCTTCCTAAAGAAAAAAAGGAAAAATACGACAATTTTCTGGTAGCCAACGCTTTTGGGAGCAGAAACAAACTGAATACATGGATTTATTTCAGGCAGGCTATAGACAGGGGCGTAGGCATGGAAGAACTAATAGGTGTGCTTTTTTGGAAGATAAAAGATATGATCCTGCGAAAAAATTTCAATAAATTCTCCGAACAAGAGCTTCAAACTTTTGTAGCCAAAATCTCATATCTTCTGCCCGAAGCCCGCAAAGCCGGCCGGGATGCTGAATCCGCTTTTGAAGAATTTTTACTTGAAGCTTTTTAATTTTGTGGTCAGGAATAATTTTGTTATACTTGTGGCTACAAATAATTCCTCGTCGACACTCGGAATTTTCGCAGTCCGCCCCTCGCGGTTTTGCGTGTTCGCAAAACATCGCTGCGGTCCGCACAGCTAAAAAATCTGCAGAAGTGCAGATTTTTCTTAACGCTGTGCGCCCGCTCGGGATCGAACCGAGGACCTTATCCTTAAAAGGGATCTGCTCTACCAGCTGAGCTACGGGCGCATCTAGAGAAATATATAGGAATTAAGGCCAAAAATCAAGGATACTTTTTAACCCAGGACTGTGTTATTATATAAGTAATCTATTACGTAATACTTTACTTACATGCCCATCCGCAAAACCAGACAAACCAATATCAGGAAAATCACCAAGGTCGGGCAAGGCTCTTTGGCCGTAACCCTGCCGATTGAATTGGCGCGCGCGCTGGGCTGGCGCGAGAAGCAGAAAGTTGTAGTTAAAAAGATTCCCGGCGGACTGCAAATTAAAGACTGGAAGAAATAATCAATGCCAAATAAATCTTCTAATAAAAATTTACATAGGGCAGGTGTTGCTAAGAATGACGAATTTTATACTCAACTTGCTGATATTGAAAATGAACTCAAGCACTATAAAGATCAATTCCGCGGCAAGGTAGTATTTTGTAATTGTGATGACCCAAAAGAAAGCGATTTCGTTAAATATTTCAGTAGAAATTTTGAACACTTAGGATTGAAGAAATTGATCGCCACGCACTATAAAGATGCAAATTTATTTACGAAAGAATCGCCCTATAAATTGGAATACAATGGCGACAAAAATGACAATCGCATGCCTGACCCAAGCGAGTTTATGACTGAGATGATTGGCACGGGCGACTTCCGTAGTGAAGAATGTATTAATCTACTCAAAGAAGCCGATATAGTGGTAACGAACCCCCCGTTCTCTCTATTTCGTGAGTATGTTGCCCAGTTGATGGAATATAAAAAGAAATTTCTGATTATTGGTAATACTAATGCTATGACCTATAAAGAAATCTTTACACTATTTAAGGAAGATAAAATTCGTACTGGCTATACTAATTTTAACATCGGCATGTTTTTTATGGTACCGGATAATTGGGAGCTTTTTCACCATATTGATAAAAATGGTAAGAAAATTGCGCGAGTTTCGACTTCGTGTTGGTTTACAAACCTTGATGTTGAAAAGCATAAGGAAAATGTTACATTGTACAAGAAATACAAGCCAGAGGAATATCCAAAATATGATAATTATGATGCAGGCGGATTCAAGAAACTAGCGCAACTTTTCGACCGGTGATTAATTTGTAAAATTTCTCGGATGGCGTGTAAAAGCCAAGGGTTTTTCTCGGTCTTGAGTTCAGTCTCGCTTCCGCTTCCCGTATGGCAGAGAGCGGCAC
>JACPLQ010000017.1 GCA_016186435.1 Candidatus Nomurabacteria bacterium
CATTTCCATACCTACCCCAGAACTCCTAAAATGAATTCCGAGATTGAAAGATTCAACCGAACTCTTTCCGATGCTTTCATTAAACAACACAGAATGTTACTTGCCTATGACATTGATGTCTTTAACCAGAAGCTGATTGACTGGCTTCTGTGGTACAACACAAGGAGACCTCACTGGTCGCTTGGACTTGTTTCTCCTTTAAGGTATATTGTGAGTACATTGACAGAGTCAGAGTCTCATATGTTATGGACGGATACATTTGTTTGACTAATTAAACAAAAAAGAGTACTATCAAAAGAGCCCTGCGAGGGGCTTTTTTAAGACCCCGAACCAGAGCAAAGCTCGGTACGGGGCAGGGGCTTAAATTTTTTAATTCTATGTCACGAATCACCGAATATTTTAGAGAAACAAAAGGAGAATTGAAGCATGTAATTTGGCCTAGCAAGAGCCAGACTATGTATTACACTCTTATAGTTATAATTTTATCTATAGTAATCGCATATTATTTGGGCATTTTTGATTTTATTTTTTCTCAAGGTTTGCAGAAAGTTATTGGAAATTAAAAAATTTCATAAACCATGTCAAAGCAAGAAACAGAAGGACAAAGAAATTGGTATGCCATACACACTTACGCCGGCTACGAAAACGTGGTGCTTAGAAACCTGCGCCAGCGTATCGACTCGCTCGGCATGAACGACAAAATTTTCAACGTCATCGTGCCAGTGGAGAAAAAAATAAAGATCAAGGGTGGAAAGCGAGCAGAAGTGGAAGAGAAGATATATCCCGGCTACGTGTTGGTAGACATGATAGTTACCGACGATTCTTGGTATGTGGTACGAAATACTCCGCGAGTTACCGGCTTCGTTGGCGCCGGCGTGAACCCCGTACCTCTTAAAAAAGAAGAGGTGGATTACTTGTTCAAGAAAATGGATGCCGGCACCGCCAAGCACAACATTGATATGGCGATCGGCGAGACAGTACTCATCACCGATGGTCCGTTTAAGGAGCTGGAAGGCAAGGTGAGCTCGGTAGATCAGGATCGCGGAAAGGTAAAAGTTTTGGTTTCAATGTTTGGCCGCGAAACTCCGGTAGAATTGGATTTCTTGCAAATAAAGAAGATTTAAGGAGCGTAGCGACTATAAATTTCCTTACCCCGTAACAATTTATTGATTATAAAAAATGGATATGTTAAGGTAATTGAGTCAATTATGTTTATGGTTGTTATAGATTTATTCATAAATTGGTTCGGGGTTCATAATTTTCTAATTCGCTTCGCTCATAAGTAAATATATGAAAAAAATAACCAAAAAGATAAAACTACAAATTCAGGCCGCAAAGGCTACTCCGGCTCCGCCGCTTGGACCGGCGCTCGGGCAAGCAGGCATCAACATCGGAGACTTTGTTACAAAGTTTAATGCGGCTACTGCTAAAATGGCTGGCGATAAAGTCGGAGTTTCAATAACCGTCTATGAAGACCGTAGCTATGATTTTGTCGTTAAAACTCCTCCAGTAACAGGACTTATCCTCAAAGCCGCGGGAGTCGAGAAAGGCTCCGGCAAGAATGCTTCCGCTAAAGCAGGAAAAATAACCCGTGCCCAGGCTCTTGAAATAGCAAACAAAAAAAGAGCTGACTTAAACGCAAAAGACGACGAAGGGGCGATAAATATTATTGCCGGTTCTGCCCGAAGCATGGGTATTGAAGTAAAGGGATAATTTTGAATATCAAGGTTCTAAAAACTAAAATTTTTAAAGAAGGCGAAGATCTCATTAGCTTCTTGTTTTCTTGTTTCAAAAAAATTCCAGAGAATTCTATCATCGTTATAACCTCCAAAGTCGTATCTCTCTCACAAAAGAGAATTGTTGCCATAGACCCCAAAATTTCCTATAAAGAATTTCGCGATAATTTAATCAGAGATGAGAGTGACCTGGCAGTGAGAACCGCATCTTCATGGCTGACTATTAAAGACGGTATGGCGATGTCTTCCGCAGGAGTTGATGAGTCTAATGCTAATGGAAAGATTATACTTCTGCCTAAAAACAGCTTTAAAACGGCAGAAAAAATTCGTCAGGCCCTAAAGAAAAAACACAAACTAAAAAATATAGGAGTATTAATTACTGACAGCCGGCGTTTTCCGCTCCGGCGGGGAATTTTTGGTGTTGCCGTAGGGTATGCAGGTTTCAAGGGAATTATAGATTATCGCGGAGCGCCCGATATTTTCGGCAGGCTTTTAAAATTTGCAGAAGCAAATGCGGCGGATAGCCTGGCTAGCGCCGCAGTTCTTTGCATGGGAGAGGGCAGCGAGAGAAAACCTTTAGCCATTATACAAAAAGCGCCCGTAGTGTTTGCCGATACAGTAAATAAAAAAGAACTGATTATAAATTGGAAAGAAGACTTGTATCTGCCTCTTTGGAGGAGTATATTAAAGAAGTGAAAAAGCCCCTAAAAAATATTATTCCAAAGTCTGTAGTAGATGTATGGGTACGGCCTTCTTGGGACGAATATTTTTTAGGCATGGCAAACTACGTTGGCGGCAGAGCTACCTGTGACAGAGGCAGAAGCGGATGCGTAATAGTGCGCGACAAAAGAGTTATCTCTACCGGATATGTCGGCTCTCCGCCGGGGCTTCCGCATTGCGATGACGTCGGACATGAAATGCATAAAGTAACAAATGAAGATGGCAGCGAATCCATGCACTGCGTCCGGACAGCGCATGCTGAAGAAAATGCCATAGCTCAGGCGGCGCGCTTTGGAGTAAAAATTGACGGAGCTACTGTTTACTCCAGAATGGTGCCATGTTTTGTTTGTTCAAAATTATGCATTACTTCAGGAGTGAAAAGAATAGTGGCAGAAAAGGATTATCATACATCCAAACGCAGCAAAGAAATTCTCAAAAAAGCAGGGATACAGTTGGATATTATAAATGAAGAAGTTGAAACGTATAAGAATATGTAATGTACTTGTCCCGTACTAAATTTTTGATTACGGGGTATAATGACAAAGATTACTAGTAAAATTTTAGTACTGGGATGATTGATTTAAAAAAACTGCAGAAAGAGGTAATACGAAATAAAATAGAAAAAGGTTTTAATATGACTGATGTTGCGCTGGAATTTTGCCGTGCTCACGAAGAGCTCTCTGAAGCTTTTTCTAAATACAACAAAGGACAGGACGGCGTGGCGGAAGAATTCGCGGACGTGACGATATTCATTTTAGGCATGTGCGAAAATATGGGGTTTGATCTTGAAAAAGAACTAGTGAAAAAGATAGAAATAAATAAAAAGAGAATTTACAAAAAAGAAAAATCTCCCGACGGCAAAGATGTATTTATCCGCGTCCGAACAGACGAGGATCCTTAAATTAAGGTTTTTACGGGTTGCTATTGACTTTTTACTAAAAAAGATATATAATATATAAGAATGTGAAAGCCTACGCGAACCCCCGAATTCCAACACTAATTGGTTGTTAATGCTTCATTCATCATACCACAGGAGAGTGGTTTTTTTGTTTTCAAAAGCTCTTTTTGAAATGCTTCCTCCGGGGTTTTGAAATTCAAACACTTCATGAA
>JACPLQ010000019.1 GCA_016186435.1 Candidatus Nomurabacteria bacterium
CATTTGAATTTTCATGCTCAAGAATAATAGTGCCGATATTTTTTAGCGGAATAGACAGGTATGGGGCAGTGCATATGACAAGAACTGGGTGGTTGGAGCTTACTATTTTTTCATAAGTCAGAATATTTTTGTTTGCGCTTATGCCGCTATAGAGAGAGAACGCAAACCGCTCTACTCCTTTTGATAATTGACTCTCAAATTTTACTATGTCGCTTTCTGTAGGCAGAATTAAAAATATGGATTTGCCTCTGGCGAAAGATTCACGGACTAATGTTTTATACACTGAAACACGATCCAAAAAGGGATACTGAAAAAGAAGCTTTTCGGGTTTAACCTCACCCCCAACCCCTCTCCTTGATAAGGAGAGGGGTGCCAAAGGCGGGGTGAGGTGTGCCAGCTTGGTATATTTCTCAATAAAGATACTCGGAATAAAAGAAGCGACGGCGCTAGCTTTATTCTGCGTAAAATAATCACAAGAGTCAAAAATACTTTGTAAAAATTCCTTCAGGAAAACCGATTTCCCCATATTCGCATGCACTTTTTTTAAATTAAAGTCCATGCTCTTCACATCGCTCTTTGTGTTTTTGAGATCGGCCGAAGAAGTCACGAGGGCGAGCACTTTTTGCTTTCTTATAGGCACGCTCACGATATTGCCCTTAGGTATATCTAGGCTTGTAAAATAGGTCAGATCGCCCTTGAGCACTCCTTTTTTAAGCGGTATTACAGATATAATTTTCATATTTTTCTATATTTTTATTTTATCATAAATATGCTATACCCCCACACTTACTTTATATTTTTTTCTTTTTACCACACTGTCTTCTTGATAAAAAGTAAGTGTGGGGGTATATTGATTTTATATGGGTCCCGTTAGAAGTCGCTCTAAAGGAGTCCATTGATAAACGTATGATATTACTACTTTATATATTTAACTTCTAACGGGATGGGAATTTTTTCGCGCAAATTAGGCATAGACTTGGGTACGGCAAATACTCTTGTTTTTGTGCCCGGCAAAGGTGTAGTTTTAAACGAACCCTCAGTAGTGGCTGTTTCCGAGCAGGACAACAAAATATTAGCTATAGGATTGGAAGCGAAAAATATGATAGGCAAAACCCCGGAGTCTATAATTACATATCTTCCGATGAAAGACGGTGTTATTGCCGATTATAGAGTCACTGAAGCCATGCTCAGGTATTTTATTGGCAAAGCTATGGGAAAATTCAACTTTTTCAAGCCCGATGTCATGGTGTCTGTTCCTGCCGGAGTTACTTCCACGGAAAGACGCGCCGTGATAGAAGCAGCCATACGCGCGGGTGCCAAAAATGCTTATGTAGTGAAAGAACCTATCCTTGCTGCAATTGGCGCCGGTATTCCGATATATGAATCGAAAGGTTATATGGTGGTAGATATCGGCGGAGGAACGACAGATGTCGCTGTGATATCTTTGGGGGGAATTGTAGCTTCTACTTCGGTAAAATTTGCCGGAAATAAAATTGATGCCGCAATAGCTGACTATATTAAAAAAACTTTCAATCTGGCGATAGGCGACAGGACTGCTGAAGAAGTAAAAATAAAAATTGGAGCAGCTGTGCCGCTTGAAGAAGAACTTCGCGTTACTATCAAAGGTCGTGATTTTATTCAAGGGCTCCCACGATCTGCACAAGTTGGAACAAATGAAATTGTAAAAGCAATAGACTCCGAACTCAAGCACATTATTAAAGCTATCAAAGATGTCTTGCAGGAAACTCCGCCGGAACTCGCTTCCGATATTATAGACCACGGCATAATCATGACCGGCGGATCATCTCAACTACGTAATCTGACCGACTTGGTATACAGGAAAACTGGCGTGAGAGCTATACTAGCCGAAGATGCATTATTCTGTGTGGTCAAGGGTACAGGTATTGCGCTGGAGCACTTGGATGTTTACAAAAAAACTGTCTTAAGCAAGAAATAAGAATTAGGGGCTAGTTGCTAGTAACTAGAGCCTATGAATCTATGAACATAATCCAGCAACATTTTGATAAAGATAATTTGCATCACGCGTATCTCTTAGAAGGCGCGCGCGAACTTGTTGTTCCGGAGATTTTTGCATTTTGCGAGAATTTAAACATTAAAACTTCTGGAAACCCGGATTTTGTTCATATGCATATAGATACCTTAAAGAGGGAAGATGCAGTGAATTTAAGGGCTTACGGAGCCGAGAAAAGTTTTACCGGGAAAAGAATATTTGTTATTTCTGTAAATAGTTTTCTTATTGAGGCGCAGAATACATTGCTTAAGTTGTTTGAAGAGCCGATACCCAATACTCATTTTTTTCTGATAGTTCCGGATGCTAATATTCTTTTGAGAACTCTGGTCTCCAGATTTTTTCTAATTTCAGCTAGGCAAGACCTAGCGGAAGAAGCAAAGGATGCGGAAAAGTTTATATCCATGCCGCTATTTTCCAGAATTAACTTTATAAAAGAACTTTTAACCACAGAGGAAGATGAGGACGAAGAAGGGAACGAGATCGTGGCCTCGGATTCTACTCGTTCTAAAGCTATAAAATTTTTAAATGCGCTGGAGTTTGTTTTGCATAGCAAACTTGTAAAGAATTTTTCCGGATTACTCCAGCCTTCGGCTGGAACCTTCCCCGTTCAAAATTCTTTATCAGTTTGCCTGGAACATTTTTTCAAAGTCCGTGAATTCTTGAGAATGCCGGGATCTTCGGCTAAAAGTCTGATGGAATCGGTGGCGTTGATAACCCCGAGTTTTTAAAAGTTATTAAAAATGTTATAATTGAAGACATGCAATCCCGTACGAAATCATGCTAATATTGTTTCGTATATGGGGATGGTCAATTAATAATCTTTAACAAATTTCGTACGGGATGCAATACAACTTTTCAAATTTCAGGACAGAACTTAAAAAAATAAAAGAGCATTTAGGCAAAGAATATAGCCAGCTTAACATAGGACGAGCGTCCCCTATGGTTTTGGATGGTATTTCCGTAGAATCTTACGGTTCATACGTATCGCTTAAAAATGTAGCAACAGTAGCTATAGAAGATCCAAAGACTTTGCGTATTGCGCCTTGGGATAAGAGCCAGATAAAAGGGATAGAAAAAGCGATTGTGGGCGCAAATCTGGGGCTCTCTATAGCCACTTACGATCAGGGTATCAGAGTCATATTTCCCCAACTCACCACGGAGACTCGCCAGACGCTCGTAAAAGTTCTCAAAGAAAAACTGGAAGAAAGCAGGATTACTGTGCGGCGGGAACGAGAAGTAGTGTTGGAAGACATTGAAGCGAAAGAAAAAGAAGCCAAGCTTACAGAAGACGATAAATTCCGCGCCAAAGAAGAATTGCAGAAAATAGTAAATGAAGCGAACGGAAATCTGGAAGCTCTTTTTGAAAGAAAAGAACAGGAAGTAATGGGCTAAATTAAATGAGCATAATAATTTTTATTGTAATTTTATTAGTGTTGGTTTTAGTCCATGAAGCTGGTCACTTTTTTACCGCAAAAAAATTTGGTATCCGGGTGGATGAGTTTGGCTTCGGCTTTCCGCCGAAGCTGTTCGGTATTAAGAAAGGAGAAACAGAGTACACTTTCAATCTACTGCCTCTCGGCGGATTCGTAAAAATATTCGGTGAAAGCCCGGATGAAGAGAGCCTGAATGGCCCCGATGCACTCCGCAGTTTTATAAATAAAGAAAAATGGAAGCAAGCTGTGGTCTTATTTGCCGGAGTTTTCATGAATTTTGCTCTGGCATGGCTTTTGTTTTCATTCGGGTTTATGACAGACTTTCCTGTTTCCACTCAAAGTGCCAATTCCAGAGATGAATTGCAAAATGTAAATTTGATTATCACTTCTGTTGCCAAAAATTCTCCGGCTGAAAAAGCCGGAATCAAAATAGGTGACGCAATAAAATACATAGAAGTCGGAGAAAATTCTACTGTCTTTGTAAATCCAGGCGCAGTAAAATCATTTGTTGTGAATAGTAAGGGTCAAGATGTAAAAATAGGTTATTTACGTAAAGTACGTGATATGAATGAAGACCCCGTTGGCACAATTGAAGTGAAGCCGAGTTTAAATACTGACAATACTTATTCTATTGGCATTTCTATGGACGAGATCGGAACGGCTAAATTCTCATTTTTCAAGGCTTTTTGGAAGGGATTGCTCTTTACTCTATCTGTCACAAAAGACACGATTTTGGGCCTTTTTGGGCTTCTGGCGCAGGCTGTACAAGGCGAAGGAGACCTGAATGCCGTTGCAGGGCCCGTGGGCATGGTAGGCATCGTGGGGGACGCCTACGAATTCGGCTTCGTTTATCTTCTCTCTTTTGCGGCACTCATTTCCATAAACTTGGCGATCATAAACTTATTCCCATTTCCGGCGCTGGATGGCGGACGACTGTTCTTTCTCTTTATAGAAAAAATAAAAGGTTCGCGAATAAATCCGAAGTTTGCGAACACCGCAAACATGATTGGGTTTGTGATTCTAATATCACTAATGCTTGTTATCACGTATCATGACGTAGTTAAATTATTTTAAAGGTCAAGTGATATTTTGTCATTTTGCAAAATGTTTAAATGAATAATCAAGCAGAAAACAGGATATGTCATCCCGAAGCAAAGCAGAGCTTGCTACGGGACAGGAAACTGCAAAAGCATGGAATATAAATCACAAACTGTGGTATGCCAGAATTGTAAGACTCAGTTTATTATTGAGCCGGAGGATTTTGGTTTTTATGAAAAAATAAAAGTTCCTCCGCCGACTTTCTGCCCGGAGTGCAGACTACTTCGTCGTTTTATGCATACGAGCGAAACAGTTTTGTATAAAAGAAAATGCGATTTTTCTGGTAAAGAAATATTTAGCATGTACCCAGAGAATACTGTATTTCCGGTTTACGAAACAAGTGTTTGGTATGGAGATTTATGGGATCCATATGCATATGGTGTTGATTATGATCCAAATCGTCCTTTTCTTGAGCAGTTCTTAGAACTTCAAAATAAAGTGCCGAGAATGTCTATAGTGCAGCAAGGCAACGTCGTAAACAGCCCGTACGCACACCGTGTTACAGAACCCAAAAATTCTTATATGGTTTTCAGAAGTTCATATCCGGAAGATTCAATGTATCTTTATAATGGCAAGCTGCATATAAAGGATTGTTGCGATGGTTCATGGCTGTACGAGTGTGAATTGTGCTATGAATGCGTAAATTGTACAAATTGCTACAATGTAAAATTCGGACAAGAGAGCAAGGACTCCAGAGATTGCTCTTTTATTTACGCCTGCCGAAATAATTCAAATTGCGTGGGGTGCGTAAATTTAGTGAATGCCGAATATTGTATTTGGAATAAAAAATACACCAAAGAAGAATACTTCAAAAAGCTAGAAGCTATGAAACTGAATACTTTTTCTGGTATTGAAAAAATGAAAGTTGAATTTGAGGCTTTCAGGAAAAAATTTCCCCAGAAAGCTGTTATGTCTATAAAGTCTGAAAAAGTTTCCGGCAATTGGTTCCTAAGAAGCAAGAATGTAACACAATCCTTTGATTGCGAAGAAGTAAAAGATGGTAAATATCTGTTTACGACATTTA
The DNA here is from genome assembly GCA_016186435.1 of Candidatus Nomurabacteria bacterium. GTDB lineage: Bacteria > Patescibacteriota > Minisyncoccia > Phycocordibacterales > UBA9973 > UBA9973. Next base: position 5,588 of record JACPLQ010000019.1, read on the forward strand.
AAGCTGAAGATTGTATGGATTATTTCGAGTGGGGAAATAAAGCTGAACAAATTTATGAGTCTGAAAATTGCGGGCTTGATATTGCCCGTCTTTATTTTTGTAATCAATGCTGGTCGGGCGCGCATGACCTGCATTATTGCAATACTTGCCCCGGAGCTCACGATTGTTTTGGCTGTGTTGGTTTAAAGAAAGGTGAGTATTCAATTTTAAACAAAAGATATTCAAAAGATGAATACATAAAACTTAAAAATGAAATTATTGAACAAATGAAAAATGTGCCCTATTTTGACAATAAAGACTTGGAGTACAGATTTGGTGAAAATTTCCCGGCTAATTTTTCAGATTTTGCTTACAACGAAACAATTGCAAATTATTATTACCCATTAACCAAGGAAGAAGCATTGGCACGAGGTTATAGATGGAAAGAAAAAGAAAAAAAGAATTACGAGACTACACTAAAACCAGAAAATTTACCAGAAACAATCGGAGAAGTAAGCGATGCCATTTTAAATGAGGTCATAGAGTGTGGAGAGAAAGACAATCCGAATTCTGTTGGAGCGTATAGAATTACAGAAAACGAGCTCACATTTTATCGACGAATGGATTTACCGCTTCCTAGAGTATGTTTTGATATTAGGCATATAAGAAGAATGGATAAACGCCCACCTCTAAAAATAATTCAGAGAGAGTGTACTAAATGCGGCATCGAAGTCGACACAGTTTACACCGAAGATTATGCGCCGATTATTTATTGCGAGGCATGTTATAAACAAGAAGTTTATTAGACTTATCACTTTGGTCCGGCCGGACAAAACTGTTAATACAACATTATGAAAACAACATTAGTACATGAAGTGCGGGCGGTGAAGAGCAAGAAAGAACTTGCGAATTTAATTAAAGCTCAAAGAATTAGTGAGAAAGTACTACGATATATCGTAGCAGAATTATATACAGGTATTACAGAAATTAAAATAGTTAATAAAATTAAAAAATCTTTTATAAAATATGGCGCGCCGATTTTATCTTTTCCGCCGATCGTGGCTTTTGGAAAAAATAGCGCAAATATTCATCACGAGCCCAACAAAACTAAACTGAAAGTGGGGGATACAGTGATGTTTGATATCGGCACTTCGGTAAATCATTATTGCTCGGATATGACCCGGACTTATTTTTGGGGCAAGCCCAACAGTAGGCAGAAAAAAGTTTATTTGGATGTTTTGAAAGCGCAAGAGCTCGCCGTTAGGAAATTAGAAAAGGGCGAGCGCAGAGCGTGGATAATAGATAAAACCGCGCGGGATTTTATTGTAAAAAAATATAAAAATAACCCGGCCTCGCGTCGACGAAGCAACGCGAGTCGAGGCGGGTTTTCGCATGGCCTGGGGCACGGAGTAGGCACAGTTATCCATGAATGGCCCAATTTCAAGCCCAAAAGCCCGGATATCATTCCCGCCGGCTGCGTGATGACGGTGGAGCCCGGAATTTACTTAAAAGGCTTCGGTGGCGTGCGGATAGAAGACATGTATCTCATCACGAAAAAGGGTGTCCAGTGCCTTACCAAGCCCCCTAAAAGCCTCAAGGATGCGATTTTAAAATAAGTACGCTATACTTAGCTTACATGAAAAAGAAGCTAAAAATAGGGGTTCTTTTCGGCGGGAAATCCGCAGAGCACGAAGTGTCGCTTCAGTCTGCTAGGAATGTCATAAACTCTCTAGATAAAAGCAAATACGAAATAGTGCCTATGGGTATCACCAAGGAAGGCAGGTGGCTTTTAAGCAATACTTCCAATTATTTACTAAACAGCAACAACCCTAAATTGATCAAATTAAATGCCGCGAGCAGGGAGATAGTTCCCATCAATGATGAAGTTCGCGTAAAAGAAAAGATCGATGTAATTTTCCCTGTCATGCACGGCCCTTTTGGCGAAGATGGCGCGATGCAAGGACTCTTGAAGCTTGCGGGCGTGCCGTTTGTCGGTGCTGGTGTACTCGGCTCGGCGGTAGGCATGGATAAAGACGTGATGAAGCGGCTCTTGCGCGAAGCGGGCTTGCCGGTCGGAGAATTTATCGTAAAAAAAATTGGCGGTAAAATAAATTTTAAAAAAATAAAAAAAGAACTTGGGTTGCCGCTCTTTGTCAAACCGGCAAACTTGGGTTCTTCAGTAGGTATCAATAAGGTGCGCAACGAAAAGGAATTCAGATTTGCGATAAAAGACGCTTTTAAGTACGACACTAAAATTTTGATTGAAAAATTTATTCCCGGCCGCGAGATAGAGTGCGCGGTGCTGGGCAACGACAAGCCAATGGCATCCCTGCCGGGAGAAATTATCGCCAACCAAGAATTTTATTCTTATGACGCAAAATATATTGCCGAAGGTTCAGTGGCGGTAATTCCAGCCAAATTGGATAAAAAGACTATTAAAAAAATTCGCGAGCTTGCGATAAAAACGTTTCAGGCTCTCAACTGCGAAGGTCTGGGACGAGTGGACTTTTTTCTGACCAAGGGAGGCAAAATCTATGTAAATGAGATAAATACCATCCCGGGCTTTACCGACATCAGCATGTATCCCAAGCTCTGGGAAGCGAGCGGCATTCCGCAGACAAAACTACTGGACACCCTTATAAATCTTGCGTTAGAGCGTTTTAATAAGGAGAAAAAATTAAAAACGACGGTAAATTAAAAGTGTTGCATTTTAGGTAAATTTATATTAATATCTAGCCATGTCCCAAGATAGACTTATAAAACTTGCCTGCTCTACTTGCAAGCGCACAAATTACTGGTCCAGCAAGAATAAAAAACTTGTTACCAAGAAAATTGAGCTTAATAAATTTTGCAAGTGGTGCAAGAAAAAGACTAAGCACAAAGAGGCGAAGAAGTAGATTTGCGGGTGATGAGGGAATCGAACCCCCGACGGCGGTTTTGGAGACCGCAGTTATGCCACTTAACTAATCACCCTGACAAATATAGAACCGCGTATTAGTATAACAGAAAAAGGCTAAAACTCTAAATTTATGGAAAATAAAACCCTAGAATCTTTTTTAAAAATACAGAAGCAGCAGGCGCTGGGATTATTTTTAAGATACAAAAACGCCTACTCTGAAAAAATACCGGAAGGGATACCTCTGGAGGAATTTTTGCGCGATAAGGAAAAATCGGACCTGTGCAAATTAACCGAAAGTTTTTTTAATCGGGTCAGTCTGGGGGCAACCATGTTGATTAACAGAAACCTGATAAAAGATCCGAAAGCCATTAAACGCTGTGAGGAATTCAAACAATTTGTAGCTAAACTTAAAAAAGAAAAATTTGACCAGAGAAAATTAGCTGATATTGAAGATGTGGCGGTAGCCGACGAATTTATAGGTTACATAATAGGTGAATTACAAAAATAGTTTTAAATTTATAGGTTTTGACGCATCAAACCATTTGATTTCCTTGTCGCGCTTAAACCAGGTCATTTGGCGCTTGGCGTATTTTACAGTTTCTTTGATAACTTTTTCTTCTGTTGGCTCAAAATATTCAAAACCCAATTCTTTTAGACGCTTACCTGAAACTCCAGATTTCTTTAGTTTTTTGATCTCTTTAGGCAAGCCTTTTTTAAACATTTTTTTAACCCTTAATCTTATTTTCTTCTCCAGCTTATTTGAAGGCAAAAATAATCCGATTTTAATAAATTTATATTTTGGTTTTTTGGTAATTAAAGAGGGAACCTTTCCCAAAGCTGTCGCTATCTCTATCGCTCTTATCAGACGTACTTTATTATGTATGTCTATATTTTGAGCTCGCTTTTTATCTAACTTTTGCAACAGCATCAATAATTGACGGCCGTCTAATTTTGATATGTTTTTCCGGAGCTTTGGGTTCGGCGGAACTTTCGGGAAGACTGTGCCTTTTGTGATGGCATCAATATAAAAACCAGTTCCGCCGACGATAATAGGAACCCTTTCTTTTTTTACTATCTCCGCTATAGCGTAGATTGCTTTCTTTTGATATTCAGCAATAGTAAATTTATGTTTCGGATTTATAACATCAAGTAAATGATGAGGTATGCCCCGCATTTCTTTCCTAGCGATTTTTCCTGTACCTATATCAAGACCTTTGTAAACCTGCCTAGAGTCGGCAGAAATAATCTCACCATTTATTTTTTTAGCTATTTTTACAGCAAAAGCGCTTTTACCTGTTGCTGTCTGGCCTAAAATTACAATAACTTTTTTCATATAGTTACAAAAATGGTTTATAATTTCTTGACATTACTCCAGCCTTTGGCTGGAACCTTCCGTCTGCAAAATTATAAACCATTTTCTTTTTGTTATTCTAATATTTTTATATCCGCGCCAATAGAATTTAAACGTTTTACTATTTCCTCATAACCGCGGTGGATCATATACACATTGCGGAGGATAGATATGCCGGGCGCAGAGAGCATAGCAATGAGTATTACCATAGAAGGACGAAGCGCCGGCGGGCAGACCATCTGCGCCGCATGGAGCTTGGTTCCGCCTTCAATGAAAAGCCTGTGAGGGTCTGCGAGTGTGATCTGCGCGCCCATTCTATTTATTTCAGTCAGGTAAATTGCCCGGTTCTCATATGCCCAGTCATGGATTAATGTCTGCCCCTTTGCTTTCATGGCAGGGATTACAAAATACGGCAAGTTGTCCATATTGATGCCCGGATAAGGGTTTGCATGGATCTTATCGTCTAGCGCCTTAAATTTTGAAGGATGGATCAGAATGTCAGACAGGTTGGTTTTTTTATTTTCAGCTTTGTAGTTTTTTATTATCTCATACTGAAGGCCCATTTTCCCAAGCTTGTATAATTCAAGCTGGAGAAAATCTATCGGGCAGCGGGTAATTGTAAGAGTGGAATCAGTAGCGATAGCCGCGGCGATAAGCGTCATGGACTCTATCGGGTCCTCGCTGTTGTTATATTCAATTTTTTTATTAATACTTTTTATGCCATGCACAGTCAGAGTGGAAGTGCCTATGCCTTCTATCTTTACGCCGCATTTTTCCAAAAAGAAGCATATTTCCTGAACCTGATAATTGGAGCTTGTGAATTTTATAGTTGTTTTTCCCGGAATCAATGCCGCAGCGGTGAGCACATTTTCTATAGGGGTGTCTCCCGCTTCGTACATTACTATATTACCGGGAGTAAATTTTTCAGTATTTATTTCGTATTTGTCAGCAGAAACAGCTATTTTTATTCCCAGTTCTTCAAGCGCATATCGGTGAGCAGCTATAGTTCGTTTGCCTAAATGACAGCCTTGAGCCTGCGGGATATAAAAAGATGGAAGAAAGTGCGACAGAGAGCCTATGAACATAAGTATAGAACGTGTTTTTTCAGCCGATTCGCGGTTTAACTTTTTGATATCAAACTTCTTGGGCGGAATTATTTCTACGGTATTTGAGCCTGTCCATTTTACCTTCATGCCGATACTTTCCATGATTTCTATTATTCTGTAAACTTCTTCAATCCGCGCTATGCCATGAAGTATAGTCTTGCCTTGATTTAAAAGAGAAGCGCACAAAAGCCCGACAGAGCCGTTTTTGGAATAGCCAGTTGAAATAGTGCCGGATAGTTTTTTCCCGCCGTTAATTTCTAAGTCCGTGGAATTTTGCGATGCTTTTGGCATATTTTTATTAGTAAACCCGTGTTATTGGGTATTTAATTTCAGTTATTTCCCAAGAATTCTCTTTTATTTTTATAAAGTTGCCTGTATCTGCTATGTCTTGTCGCACCTCTTCTTTAAACTTATTGGTCCAAGGAAAGCCTGCGATGTCTTTAGAAGTATATAGTTTAGTAGTTGTTAATGTAAAGGAGCGTGGTCCGAAGCCTATACCTCTAGGAGAAACATTTATGGCATTTTCATTATTCCTATTAACTAAATCATAAGTGCAGTACCTCAGTGAATCATCACTTCCCCCTGATTGTCTAGAGGGGGAATTGCACCCACGCTTCTCTAAATTTTCTGCAATGTCTGCCAAAGGAATTGTTTCAATACTGACATACCCAGTATAAAAAGTTCTAGCTCTATGAAAAAACATAAAATATAAAACTACAACTAAAATAATAGCTATAATCGATAAAATAATTTTTACTGACTTTTTCATATAAATTTTTTAATAAAACGTGCCAAAAGTTATAATCGGATTCTTATGATTTCCAAAAGTTTATAGTTTCTATAAATTTCTCAACATTTTTTGAAATTCTAACAACGTATTTTATTCTCCCTTTATCTACAACTTCCCTTATTTTTACTTCAAATCCAACCATTTTCAGCATATCTTTTACATCTATTATCAGAGTATAGCTCACAGAAGTAAAATTAGCCATTTTGTAACCCCTGTCGCTATACAAGGACCCATCAGTTTGAAATAATCCCCTTAGACATTCTTTTGTATAAATAATGTCATCTTTGATCCAAACCGGAACAGAAATTTTCTGAATTATTTTCGAACCATTTTTGGCTTTCCAACCCAGTAAATTTTCCAGTTCATTTGAGTAAACACTAATGTCTATGGCATTTCCCTTATTTATATTTGAGACTTTATTTTCAGGGAAAATTATTTTCAAGTTCTTTTCTATTGCCTTTATAACTAACGGATATTTTTTATCGCAAGTAATTCTAAGTCTGACGGCTCTACCGTTTGGATTAGATAAATTACCATCTCCTAGAGCTATGCCAGTTATATAAGCTAGAGACTTTTTGTTATTTATGTAAGACAAGTGCCGGGGGGGAGACTCGAACTCCCAAGGGGTTGCCCCCGATTGATTTTGAGTCAATTGCGGTTACCAATTTCGCCACCCCGGCAAAAACAAACTGCTTTGTTTTTGCCCCAATCCGGCGAAGCCGGAATTACCGATGCGAGCAACGCGAGCAGGTAATCGGGGCAATTTTTCCACATTTACACTTTACTAAATTTTTGTGTTAAAATCAATTAATGTCAAACGCATATTCCAATTCAATTTTCTGGATTGACACCGACAAAATAAAACCAAATCCCTATCAGCCAAGGCGGGATTTTGACGAGGCACGACTGCAGGATTTGGCTGACTCTATCAAACAATACGGCGTGCTTCAGCCGCTGACTGTTTCTCGGATGGAAGTCATGAAAGAAGGCGGCGAAGGCCTCGTAACCGAATACGAGCTCATTGCCGGAGAGCGCAGACTTCGCGCAGCGAAACTCTCAGGCGTATCTCAAGTGCCGGTCATCATCCGCACAGGAGATACTGCCATCATGAAACTGGAGCTTGCAATTATTGAAAACTTACAGCGCGAAGATTTAAATGCGGTGGATCGCGCCCGAGCATTTTTTAGATTGGTTACCGAATTCAAATTCACTCACAATGAAGTAGCAAAAAAGATGGGAAGAAGCAGAGAGTATGTAACGAATTCTCTGCGTATTTTGACTTTGCCGGAAGAAGTTTTAAACAGTTTATCTGAAGGTAAAATTTCTGAAGGGCACACCCGTCCGATATTAATGCTTGCTGATCATCCGGAAGAGCAGTTAGTGTTGTTTAAGGAAATTGTATATAAAAAAATCACGGTGCGGGAAGCGGAAAGATTGGCGCGCAAGATCGCTTATGACCGAGTGCGTAAGAAAGAATTTATGCCTGATCCCGAGATTACCGAACTTGAAGAAGAATTTCAGGAAAAACTCGGCACGCGAGTGCACATAGACAGAAAAGAATTGGGCGGACAGATAAAAATAGATTTTTTCTCTACCGATGATTTACGCACTATTCTGGATTTAATCAATAAAGGGGAGAGGGGAAAGAAACCGGAGGAGATGCTTGAAAATCATATAGCGCAAAATATTACAGCAGACGAAGCAGAAAAACCTGCCCGCAATGCTGACAGCATAGCTGCTGCAGGCGGGGACGACTCAGATTTATACAACATCTCCAACTTCAGCGTTTAATATTTTTTAGCTGCGCCCAAAGGATTTAAGTTTTGACAGTAAACTATTTTTATCCAAATATGATTTAATATGTTTTTTAGCTATAGTTGTTTTGATAAATTTCAGCCATTTTGAGGAGGGGTGAGCATCTTTTTTGGTGGCTATATCCACAATGTCTCCATTTTTTAATTTTGAAAAGATAGGCACCATCTTGCCGTTAACATTGGCGCCGGAGGTATGATCGCCTATATCAGAATGTATTGAATAAGCAAAGTCAAGCGGCGAGGAGCCGTCCGGCAGATCTATGACGTCTCCCTGAGGAGTGAATACAAAAATACGGTCATTAAAAAAATCAGTTTTTAAATGCTCAATAAAATTCTGCGGTTTGCCCGGAGTATAGTGCAATTCCTTCAGCTCTTCTATCCATTTAAATTTATTCTTTTCGTCTTCAAATTTCTTGCTGCCTTTTTCTTTATAGGCAAAGTGCGCCGCAATACCGTAAGCTGACTGCGCGTGCATCTCTTGTGTTTTAATTTGAATTTCTGCGACTCTGCCAAGTCCGGTAAAGATAGTCGTGTGGAGAGAACGATAGCCATTTGGTTTGGGTATAGCTATGTAGTCCTTGATTCTGCCCGGTAAAGGATTCCAGATTGAATGCACTATGCCAAGTACGCGGTAGCATTCTTCTACAGTATCAACAACAACCCGAAGCGCCACAATATCAAAAATTTTTTCTATGTCCATATCGTACTTCTGCAGTTTTTTGTATAGGCTGTATTTGTGCTTAATGCGATAATCAATTTCAACTACATGGATTTTATTTTTCTTCAGCTCTTTTTTTAACGCAGCATGAACTTCTTCAAGATTTTTTTTATATGATTCTTTTTTTTCCTTTATCATTTCTTCTACCAATGCGTATTCTTTCGGATACGCATAAGGAAAAGCAGCGTCTTCTATTTCCCCTTTAAGCTTTCCCATACCGAGCCTGTTTGCGAGGGGGGCATAGACTTCAATAGACTCTATGGCAATTCTTTTTCTCTTATCTTCGCGGATATATTCCAATGTGCGCAAATTATGAAGTCTGTCGGCGAATTTCATAATAACCACGCGCAGGTCGTTTGCCATGGCTATGAAAAATTTTCTGAGACTTTCTACATGTCTTTCGTGCCCGCGGTATTTCAATGTTCCGAGTTTTGTAACTCCCTTAATCAAAAACAAGATATCATTTCCGAATTCTTTCCGTATTTCTTCTTCAGGTATTTTTGTGTCTTCTAATATGTCATGCATAAAGCCGGCCGCCAGAGCCTTAACATCCATTCGAAGCTTGGCCAAGATTTTTGTAACTTCAAAAGCATGATTAAAATAGGGCTCTCCGCTCATCCTTTTCTGTCCTTCGTGCGCCCGCTCGGCAAATTTATAAGCCTTCGTTAGAAGCTCTTCGTCCTTTTTGTTAACTTTGCCTATTATGTCTGTGATTTCTTGGAGGTTTGTCATAATTAATTATTATAGCATTACTGCCTAAATTACCAAAAAGCTTGCTTTTTTCTACAATGTGTGCTACGGTAAATCCACAACCGGCCGCCTACGCGAACCCCCGAATTCCAACACTAATTGGTTGTTAATGCTTCATTCATCATACCACAGGAGAGTGGTTTTTTTGTTTTCAAAAGCTCTTTTTGAAATGCTTCCTCCGGGGTTTTGAAATTCAAACACTTCATGAA
>JACPLQ010000020.1 GCA_016186435.1 Candidatus Nomurabacteria bacterium
TTTATCATTTAGTATTCTTTCTATTTCCGAACTCAATATATTTGCAGTCATATTCGCTTCTTCTATGACACTACAGGCTCCCGCCCGCGCATAACTGAAAGCATTTTTCTTGGAATGGTTCGCGTTTGAATTTGTAAACGGAATAAGAATAGACGGCACTTCCCAAGAAGCAATCTCAAACAAAGTGGACCCTGCCCGCGATACGATAAGAGTTGCCGCTCCAGCGGCCATTTTAAGCTGTAATGAATTTAAAAAATCTATAGGTCGATATCTGGATTTATTTTTATTTCCAGAAAGTACGACTTCGGACTGCGCGGAAACCGTTTTAAAATTTTTCACGCCAGTCTGATGTATGACTTGATATTTTTCCACGAGCCGCGGCAAAGCATCTAGAATAGCATTATTAATTAGTTCCGCCCCCTGTGAGCCGCCTAGTATTACGATAGTCGGAAGATCAGATTCAAGTTTAAAATAGGAAAGCGCCTCAGCGCGGGATGCGTCATGCTCTATTTCGCTTCTTATCGGCTGGCCTGTCCAAGCTGTCTTCTCTTTTGGAAAATGTTCCGCTGCTTCAGGAAATGACACGGCGATTTTTTTGGCAAAACGCCCCGCCCATTTATTTACCCGTCCCGGAGCGCAGTCGGATTCATGTATGAGTACTGGAATGCGCAGCATATGAGCGGCAAAAATAGTCGGAAACGAAGCATATCCGCCCTTGCCGAAAACAACATCCGGATAAATTGAAAATAATTTATAAACCGCGTTGATAGTTCCGAAGAAAATTTTAAAAACGTCGGAAAAATTCCTAAAAGAAAAATAAGTGCGCATCTTCCCGGATATTATTTCTTCATAAAAAAGTTCATTCTCTTTGAGGAGAGCTTTGTCGTATGGGCTGTCAGAAATATAATAAAGCTTGGCGCCTATTATGTGTTCGTGGTCTATTATCTCGTTCACTTTTTGAACAACGGCAATAATTGGATAAAAATGTCCGCCTGTTCCTCCGCCCGTAAAAACTATTTTCATAATATTTAGTGTTTTTGAAATTTAGATATATTAAGCACGATGCCAATAGCCATAAGATATATCATAAGCGAAGTCCCGCCGTGGCTCATGAACACCAGCGGCACGCCGGTCAACGGAAAGACTCCGGTAATGGAAGCTATGTGCATAAACGACTGCACTGTAATGAGTATAACAATTCCGGATACCATTAGTCCACTGAATAAATCAGGAGCTCGGTTGGCTATACGGAAGCCTCGCAAAAGAAAAAGCACGTATAAAAATATCACTGAAATCGCCCCGATAAAACCAAGTTCTTCCCCTAACACAGCGTAAATAGAATCTCCCTGCGGCTCCGGCAGGTAACTGAATTTTTGAACGCTTTGCCCGAATCCCCGGCCGAATATTCCGCCCGACCCGAGCGCGATAAGTGATTGCTGGATTTGATACGAAGATCCTCGAGCATCTTGCGCAGGATTGATAAAGGTCTGAACCCGTTCTTGCAGGTACGGATTAAAATACACCAATGCGCCTAAGACGAGAGCAAAGCCAAAGCCTACCCCAAAAATGTACTTCATCGGCACTCCCGAAACAAAAAGCATAGATACGCCGGTAATCGCGATTAAAATAAAACTTTTGGTGTCAGGCTGTTTGAATAAAACCACGGCAATGATCGCTATCATTATTCCGAAGGGCAGGATACCAAATCTAAAATCCTGCACGCGATGCTTTACCCAGGACAGCCACGCCGCAAAATAAATCACAAAACCGAATTTTAAAAACTCTACCGGCTGAAATCGCATAAAACCTAAATCTATCCAACGTGTCGCTCCGCCGTGGCTCCAACCTAAAGACGGCACAAAGACCAGAGCTGTGAGAATGATTGAGCCGAGAAAAAGGAGGAAAGAATAATTGCGCCAGAATTTATAATTTATTTTTAAGCAGACGTACATGCCGACAAGACCGAGACCGAGACCGAGCACAAGCTGGCTCCAAAGCACGGAATAAAAAGTCTGCTGATTTTTGGCTAAAATTCCGAGTGACGCGGAAACAAAAATAGCCACGCCCACAGAAAGAAGCATAAATATTATTACCAAAAAAAATCTGTCTACTTTTTTTTCTTTCATAATTCTTTCAAGAGGCAAGGCCTAACGTGTTAGGCCTTGCCTCTTATTCACCTGCTAATTATTGCCAAAATTACACCAATAATCGCAAACATGACGGATATTACCCAGAATCGCATCGTAACTTTATAAGAAGACCAGCCTATCGCTTCAAAATGGTGATGAATAGGGGCAAGTTTGAATATTCTTTTGCCTCCGCGAAATTTTTTTGAAAGCATCTGTAGAATCACTGAACCGGAACTGATAACGAGAGGCATTGCCACCACAGGAAGGACCAAAACCGAGTCAGTCAGAAACGCCATAGTGGCGAGCGTAATAGTCAGGCCCATTATTCCCGTCTCTCCCATGTAAAACCTCGCCGGTGGAATATTGAACCACAAAAATGCGAGAGTCACGCCCATGATAACTCCGGAAAAAGCTGCAAGATCGAGCTGATTGTTAGCCAGAGCTATAATAGAGTAGGCGCCAAAGATTGATGCCAGCACCCCTCCTGAAAGCCCGTCTATGCCGTCTATGACTCCGCCGGAAAAAGTCGCCAGCGCAACTATTACAAAAAATGGAATAACTAAAATTCCTAGATAAATTTCTCCGCCAAATGGGATATGGATAGAAGTTAATCCTAATTTATAAAAAAACCACATACCGATAAAAACTGAAACTACACCCACTAAAAATGCTTTCCATTTGCGCCAAGACGCATCATCTCGCGCGAATATGCCGTTTCCGTAAATTTGTATAAGGTCATCCCATAAACCAATCAGAGAGCCCAAGAGAAGAGTAAAAAAAGGAATTAAAGTCTGATTCCTGCTTAAAAAATTGACTTCTTCCATAGCTGGATACGGAAACAGAACCGAAGCGAAGTAAAAAACTAACGTAGTTAGGAGCGCTGAAACCCAGATGATTATTCCTCCGACACGCGGAGTTACCAGTTCTTCCGCCTCATTGTGCACGGTGTGAAATTCTTCAGCGTGAGCGTCCAGATTCCTGGAATATTTCTTCCACATTTTATATTTGTAGAAATAATGTGTGGCGAGAGGAGTGATAGCAAGGGCAATAAAAAAAGCGAAGGCTGTCGGTATGGAAATTTTAATTAAGTTTAAAAGCATAGATAAATTATAACATTTTTTAAATTCTTACTCCTTCTTTGATTAAAAGCGCTCGCTTGGCTTTCGTCCCGCCCCTGCCTGAATATCCGCCCAAGCTTCCGTCGCTCCTAATGACTCGATGGCAAGGTATTTCTACTATAAGAGGATTTGCGCCGACAGCATTAGCGACTGCCCGCACAGCGTCCAGCCTGCCGATTCGCCTCGCTAGCTCTTTGTAAGTAATAGTTTTTCCTTTTGGAATATGAAGGAGCGCCTTCCAGACTTTTTTCTGAAACGCAGTGCCTTTTAATTTTTCTACATTAATCTTAACCATTTTTTATTTAAACATTTTGCAAAATGACAAAATGTTCCTTCCCCTCTTAGTAAGGCTATGCATTACGAACCGACCTTCGTATCTTTTTTCCACTAGCCCGGCATCTGCTAATTTGCGTATGTGGTCAGAAATCGTAAAAAATCCAACATTCAAGTTCTGAGATATATCATCAACCGATAAATTTGAAATTCTTCCTAAGAGTTCCAAAATTTGAATCCTTCTGTGGTTGGCGAACCCCTTCACAATTTTCTCAACTCTTTTATATTTTATATTCATAAAATCTATTATGCATCATTTTGTCATTTTGCAAAATGTTTAAATGTTAATACACCACTTTTTGCGATTTATATTCCATACTTTTGCAATTGTCTGCCCCGTAGCAAGCTATGCTTTGCTTCGGGGTGGCATACTTTGATTTGCGTCTCCATGCTTGTTATAATACCATTTCTGCAATGGACAAAAAAGATATGAGAAAAATCCAACTACTAGCAGTACTGATAATATTTTTAATACCAGTCATCACTTCTTCCCTGCTGGACTTGAAACAGCAGAAAGAACAAGCGGCCGCTTATCAAGCATTGCTCTCCGCGCAGGAGATCCAAAGGATTGCCGAGAAAAAAAATTATCTCATGGGCAAATTTAACCCCGGCGGGCGAGAGGATTTTGTTTTAATTCCCAAAGAACACACCACCTTGTCTGTTCCAATGTATTTAAGGCAAGAAGCTTATGACGCATTTTTAAAAATGTCGGCCGCGGCCAAACTCGACGGCATAAAATTAAGAATCGCCTCGGCCACCCGCAACTTTGATTATCAGAAGGTCATCTGGGATAACAAATGGTCCGGCGCCACATTGGTTGACGGCGAAAATTTAGCCGAGAGCATTACCGGCGGTCCTGAGCGGTTTCAGAAGATACTGGAATACAGCGCCGCGCCTGGCACCTCGCGGCACCACTGGGGCACGGACATAGATGTATATTACGCCATCCCTGCTTTTTTTGAAACCGGTAAGGGTAAAAAGATATATGACTGGCTGGTGGTCAACGCCCCCACATTTGGTTTTTGCCAGGTATACAACGAAAAAGGAACTGACCAGTTTGCAGGTTATCACGAAGAAAAGTGGCACTGGTCTTATCTCCCCCTCGCGCGCAATTTAACGCAAGAATATAAAACACTGATAACCTTAGAAGATCTGGACGGCGTTAGCTTCCTCGGCTCCGAATTCGTCCCAGAGAATCTAATCAACGACTACGTCTTGAGCATCAACCCCGAGTGCCTGTAGTGAGTAAATTCCGCATATGTTGAAATTACTCACATCTACGCTATAGCGTAGATTCAATCCCTGGGGACTTCCCTAGTAATATCTCTAGGGGTTCATTCTAATGTTCTATAGAATTTTAGAATAACACTTTTTCGTGACCGCGAAATTCCGTTATGTCAGTAAACTTCCTGCTGGTAACACTTTTCACAGTACACTATTTCCGGCCGCTCCGGAGCATAGGTGGTCTCAAATTCCACTTTACATTTTCCTTTGCCATGAAAATGTTCTGTTGTCGCTTGTGATGAGCCAGTCGAACCGCACATGCAATCTCGGTGATATAATTTCAATTCCGGCATAATTTTGCATCTTTCATAATACCTGCAATTCGGGCAAAGGATCGGAAGAGGTATTTGATGCTTCTTATAAAAATTCAGTTCATAATTGGTGATTCGAAAGGCTTCCGTACACTGATGAGTGCAAATTCCTTTGTGTTCACATCCCAATACTTCATTTAAAATATTTTCATCAACTTCATCTAGGTCATCGGGAATTTCATCTGCTGTGATTGTAATTTCAAAATTTCTTTGTTCTGGATTCCTCCACGCATATCCTCTTTTTTGGACCTCCTCTCGAGTTAAAGGCGCGAGTTCTTGCGCCAGGGTTTCGTTGTATGACCAGGGTGAAAGTTCGATGGGGAAAAATTCGCCGTAATTGTATTTTATTCCTATCTTGTCTATGAAAGGGATGTCTTTCATCTGTTGAATAATCTTTTGTCGAATATTCTTAAAATCTTCTTTGGAATATTTTTTATTGAAAATAGCGTATTCTATACTTCGGAGTGAGATACAGCCCAAAATATTTGAGCAATTTCTGCAGGAATCAGTATAATCTGCGTCCCGCACCGAACTTATGGCGTTGTGGGTAAACTTAACATTGAAATTATCTAATGCCCCAGTGATATACTCATATAAAAGTTCTGAATCTTTTCCATAATCAAAGTCCATGGAATCTTTATAATTATAGCCTCTATAGCAATAGCGGGCATTTTCCACGTTGTATATCTCGAAACAATTCTTGCAATTTTTGACGTTTAAAAGTCTGTCTCCGGTGGCATTTACTGACTGGGTAATATTAGTAAAACGATATATCGCCTTTTTCTTGATATCTGAAAATTCTTCTTGCAAAAAATTACGCGAAGCTCTGCTCTTTAAATTAAATTTTTCCAGCTCTTTAAAATACTCATTTTTCGTATATTGTGTATTTTTAATGCAAAACTTTTTATTACGCAAATTATAGGAAAGAAAGCAATTACTGCAATTTATGCAGTCCACCAGATAATAAGAATCTAGACAATTTTTAGAAGAAAAAAGATATTGGCAATTATAATTACCCTGGCCTTCTACATTTTCATATAAAATTTCGGAACCGCTTATGATATTCAGAGAATCAACTATATCTTTCGAACCGTCTACGTTTTTGGAATAAAAAATATTTTCAGATTCTTTCGTTACAGAATAAGACAAGTAGACACTACGAGAGTCAGTGGCCATATTTGCATAATCCGAATTGATAGCGTTTCGTTGCCATAATGCCAACCGAGGAACGACATCCTGTAGCTCTTTATATTGTTCGAAAAAATTACGGGAAAAATCATACTCACGACCATGTGAAAGAGGATCCCATGCATCGCCAAACCAACATTCACGGCAATAAACGGGAAAAGGAACATCAACATTGTACATGGCTATTATGTTTTTATTACAAAGATCACACGTACGGCGGTATAACGTTCTTTCGTTGCGCCAGGTAAATCTTCGTATCCGTCGACACCATGGGCAAAAGGTCGGCGGCGGGACTTTAATCTTTTCATAAAATCCAAAATCGTCCGGCTCAATGACGAAGTCCTGTTTGCAATTCTGGCATATTCGGTTTTCTGTCTTGTAGTTCATTTTGTCATTTTGCAAAATGTTATAATTTCATTCTAAAGTTCTAACGAACTTTAGAACTTAATTGGGGTTGGAATTTTCTTCCGCCTTGGCGGACAGTTCTTCCAGATTTTTTGCGGCGGAGTCCAAGGATTCTCTGACTGCCGGCCACTCCGGCAATTCTTCCACGGAGCGGACACCGAGGTATGAGAGTGTATTGAAACTCGGCTTGTATATGTACCTCCGGCTGTCTTTCTCGTCCGCGGTTTTGTCCACGAGCCCGCGGACAGACAGCGCGCGGAGGGTAAAGCTTGAATTGACCCCCCGGATATAATCGATCTCCGCGCGGCTTGCGCCGCCTTTGTAGAGGATGATAGAGAGGGTCTCGAGAGACGCCTTGGACAGATCTTTGTTGAGTTCTTCTTTCTGTAGGTTTTCTATGAGCTGTGAAAATTCCGGCGCTGTGCCCAGCATGACTTGGTCTCCATTCTCTACGAGTGCGACTCCCCTGCCCACGAGTTCATTTTTTAAATTAAAAACCGCGTCTTTAATTTCGTTTTGGGGAACTTTTAAGATATCTTCCAGTTTTTTGAAAGAGACAGGCTCGCCTTTGAAAAATAATACCGCTTCAATTTTAGTTTCTAGGTTCATAGTTTCTAGGTTCTAGAAGCTAGTCACTAGCACCTAGTACCTGATTACTCATAATAATCTCTCCGCCGTGGCTCTCCTGCATGGCTTCGATGAGCCCTTGCCTGACCATCTCTAGCATAGCAAGAAATCCCACGATCACCATCACCTTCTCCTCTTTGGTGCGAGCATTGCCATGCTGTCCATGCAAATCTTTGAAATTCATTTTTAGAGATTTTTGTATTCGCTCAGTGAGATTTTCTATCATTTCTTCTATGCTTATCACTTTGCGCACTTCCACTTCGGGCATCGGCGCAATCTTGGGCATCGCGCCTAAAACATTTTTTACAAACACCATCATGGATTCGCGGGTTATCTGCTCGTCCGGCATAAAAATTACCGTGCCGTGCCGGCGCTCTTCTGGAGCGAAAATCATTTTTTTGCCAAAAGTGCTCCGGATGCCACCGCCGAGCCGAGTGAAAAGTTCATATAGTCGCAAGCGCTCTTCCAAGCTTTTTATGTCGCCCTGTTCTTCATCTGTAAGCTCGAGCCCTGGCAATAGAGATTTAGATTTTATCAAAAGCAAAGTGGAAGCCACCAGCACAAAACTTGAAATATGCGCAGGATGCAACTCACCTATTTCCTTCATATATTTGAGGTAATCCTCCGTCACCTGCGCGAGCGACACATCGTTGATAAAAAGCTTCCGTTTTTCTATCAGGTCGAGAAGTACCCCAAAAGGACCCTCGAAAACCGGCGTTTTAATGGTGTAGCTTTGGATTTCCACCCTTCTATGTTAACATTTTTGGGATGAAAAAGAAATCTGTCCGTCTTTCGAAAAATATAGTCCCAATAGAATACGATATCCAGCTCAAGCCCGACTTGGAGAATTTTACTTTTTCGGGAATTGAAACTATTACTTTAGATATTCTTCAAAAAACTAAAATAATAACTCTGCACAGTAAAGAAATTGAGATAGATACTGTTGATATTTTAATTGGCAAAGAAAAAGTGTTCGGGAAAATTTCTTACGACAAAAAAAGTGAAACGACTACTTTTACTTTTCCAAAAATTATTTCGGCCGGAAAAACAAGGTTAAACCTTGTTTTTAAGGGAATTCTAAATGACAAGATGCGCGGGTTTTATAGAAGCTGTTACAACATAGACGGTAAAGAATGTGTCATGGCTACGACGCAATTTGAAGCCACGGACGCGCGGCGCGCTTTCCCCTGCTTCGACGAACCGGCGCAAAAAGCAGTGTTTCGTGTTTCGCTGGTCGTGCCCAAAGGCAAAACTGCAATATCCAATACCTTGCCGGTATCGGTGCGGGAACATGAATCCGGCTATGACATCGTAGAATTTTCCCCGACTCCCCGCATGTCCACTTATCTTCTTGCGTTCATCGTCGGCGATTTTGAGTGTATTGAAGCTTCCACCCCCTCGCCTTTGGCTCTCCCCCTTCGCAGGGGGAGAGGAACACGTGTCCGCATCTTCACCACCCCCGGCAAAAAACATCAGGCAAAATTCGCATTAGACTGCGCGGTAAAAATTTTAGAATTTTACGAAAAATATTTTGATATCAAGTATCCCCTGCCCGCGCTCGACCTGATTGCAATTCCGGATTTTTCTTCCGGCGCCATGGAGAACTGGGGCGCGGTGACCTACCGCGAAAGCGCGCTTTTGGTGGACGAAGAACATTCTTCAGCTTCAAATAAACAATGGGTAGCCCTCGTCATAGCTCACGAGCTCGCGCACCAATGGTTTGGCAATCTGGTGACCATGGAGTGGTGGACGCATTTGTGGCTGAACGAAGGTTTTGCCTCGTATATTGAATACTTGGCCGTGGATAAACTTTTCCCCTCCTGGGACATTTGGACTCAGTTCTCGACTGACGATACCGGGCGCGCCTTGCGGCTAGACGCCCTCGCTTCCACACACCCGATAGAAGTGGAAGTGCATCATCCGGACGAGATTGGCGAAATATTTGACGAAGTTTCCTATTCCAAGGGCGCGTCCTTGATCCGCATGCTCGCGGAATACTTGGGCGAAAAGAATTTTCGCGACGGCCTGCGGCACTATCTCAAAAAGCACAGCTACCAGAACACCTCGACCGTCCATCTCTGGCGGGCTTTTGAAAAAGTTTCGGGGCAACCAATCGCCAAAATGATGAAGAACTGGACCGGCAAACCCGGCTATCCGGTGGTCAAAGCAAGAATAATAAAAAATAAATTGTCTTTATCGCAGGAAAGGTTTTTTGCAAACCCCATCTCTAAGAAAAAAGCAAGAGATAAAACCAGATGGCAAATACCGTTCAATATAAAAAATAACAAGGTAAATTTCGGCGAAGCGGGGTTTTACCGGACCGCTTATTCTAAAGAATTATTGGAAAAACTTAGGAAACCTATACAAAATAAAGAATTGGGGGCTCGCGACCGCCTAGGCACTATTCGCGACTTGTTTGCCCTCTCGGAAGCGGGCACTATCCCCACAACCGATGCCCTGGAATTTTTGGGAACATATAAACACGAAAATAATTACACTGTGTGGCTGGAAATCGCGAGCGGCCTGGCGCGCCTGGAGCAAATTACAGCAAGGACTCCCCTTGCTGAAAATCTCGATAAGTTTATCCTTAAATTTTTCTCTCCTCTCGCCAAAAAACTTAGCTGGACAAAAAAAGCCGGCGAACATCATACCGACGCCTTGCT
Source organism: Candidatus Nomurabacteria bacterium (assembly GCA_016186435.1). Classification (GTDB taxonomy): domain Bacteria; phylum Patescibacteriota; class Minisyncoccia; order Phycocordibacterales; family UBA9973; genus UBA9973. The sequence goes on from JACPLQ010000020.1 coordinate 10,059, forward strand.
CCGTTCGCTCGCTATCGCTCGCGCGGGGCATGCCGGCGATAAAAAAATAATAGCCGAGGCGCGCAAAAAATTCGCGCAAATGAAATCGGGCACGCATGTTTCCCCCGACCTTCGCGGAGCCATATACTCTATCGTGGCTACTTGGGGCGGACCCAAAGAATACAACGCGCTCCTAAAACTCTACAAAAAAGAAACTCTCCATGAAGAAAAAAACCGCATCGGCGGTGCCTTGGGAGATTTCAAAAACAAAAAACTGCTCGCCTGCGCTTGCGCGTTTGCAATGTCCTCCGATGTGCGCCCGCAGGACAGCGTCGGCATCCTCTCCGGCGTCGGTGCAAACCCCTTGGGCCGGAACATCTGGTGGGATTTCGTAAAAAAGAACTGGCAGACGCTCGTAACCCGCTACGGCGAAGGCGGCCTCACTCTCGGCCGAGCTATGAAAGCCATAAGCGGCAGTGCAGAGCCGAAACATCTCAAAGATTTCAAAAAATTCTTCCGCGCCCATCCCGCCCCCGGCGCTAAGCGCGCAATAGCGCAAGTGCTGGAACGTCTGGAAAGTAATATAATATGGTTTAGAAGAGATTATAAGTTAATTAAAAAATTTTTAAGCAAGTATGAAAACAGTAAACAATAGGTCAACCGAATATGAAATTGACGACATCTTTCTCAAGAGACACTCGCCTCGGGCACTTTCCGGCGAATCCATCAGCAAAGAAGAGCTTATGACGCTCTTTGATGCTGCCAGATGGGCGCCTTCTTCCTACAATGCTCAGCCCTGGCGATTTATCTACGCTCTACGCGGCACTAAGGAATTTGAGGTCTTTTTTTCTTTGCTGGTTGACTTCAACAAGACATGGTGCAAAAACGCTGGAGCGTTGGCAGTCACGATTTCCAAGAAAACTTTTGAGCAAAGCGGCAAACCCTCGGTCACCCATTCTTTCGACGCCGGCGCGGCCTGGGAAAATCTGGCGCTTCAGGCAGTGGATATGAATCTGGTGGCCCACGGCATGGAAGGTTTTAATTATGGGCAGGCCAAAGAAAAACTGGGTGTGCCGGATGATTACAACGTTGAGATGATGATAGCTATCGGCCGGCACGGCAAAATAAAAGATTTACCGGAAAATATTAGGGCAGGTGAAATTCCCAACGACAGGAAACCCTTGAAAGATATCATTTTTGAAGGAAAATTCCCGAAAAACTAGGCGGGGAGCTATAGCGAATTAAAAAATTTCTCCATCTTTTTGAAGGATGAGGGGGTAATGATTTTTTTGATGGTTTTCTCGCTCATATTCAAATAATACCACACTCCCGGGAACATAATAGTTTTCCACACCCCAACTTTCTATTTTACTTGACTAAAGTACTTTAGTTTGCTAAAGTAGAGATACTTGTCCCGTACTAAATTTTTGGGTAAGGGACAGAAAGATAAAGGATTATTATTAAAATTTTAGTACTGGGATGAGTAAAGGAATGAACGAAAATACAAAGTTAAAAACAGTCAAAATGATTTTAGGCATAGGTCCGAGAGTAGACTGGAAAACAAAGACCAATAAACAGTTGGTAGCCGGCTTTTTGGAGCTCCAAACTGCCGATGAAGTAGAACGTTTCTTGCGTGACCTTATGACTCCGACAGAAATCAAAGAATTTGCTAACCGCCTGGAAGCCGCGCGCCTACTATCTCGAGATGTGCAGTACAATGCCATCAGTGAATCCACCGGCCTTTCTTCCACCACCATTGCCCGCATCGCCAAGTGGCTTTATGGTTCCCTCGGCGGCTACCGCTTGATTTTGAAACGCATCACCCTGAACCAAAGCAAGCTTGGTACGGGGCATAGCAACTCTTCCCAACTTAGGAAAGGGTTGTCTTGGAACTGATACTTAATTTGTAAATTAACTATTTCGAAAGCAACCCCTTCCAAAGTTGGAAGGGGTTTTGCGTTCCATAAAACGCAGTAAAATTGTTCTTTGAAAATAGAGGTGGGTCGTGAATATTAGCATCTATGGAACATGGGGAATTTATTTTTTCGAGCTTCTTAACAATCTTCAGATTGTAATGAAGAAAAATGATAAGGAAGAACTTAACAGACTCATGGCGGGTTGGATGGATTGGAACATTCTATCCTTAAAGAGTGCTGACGAAGTAAATGGAAGCTCCCAGCTTTCATCGTTTGAAAAAACATATTGCCTGAGTTTGTTCGACTTAGGCGAAAAGGAAGTTTGGATAGCCATTGATTTATGGCCAAGTGAACACTCGAAGTGATGCCGTTGAGGAAAAAACGAAAAAATGGTGCGAAAAATCAGGCACCAAACAGCACCAGTGGTGCAGAGGTGTCTGCGTTGACTGCAAGGTCGACCATCCGCAAAAGACGGATACTTACGGTGACTGGCCTCCCGACGGACACTAAGCAAGCATCGCGCCTGGCAAGCGCACAAAAGGACGTAGCAAGTCTGGAACATAATTACTACGCCCCTTTTTTATTTTACCTGCTACTTTACTAAACTAAATTACTTTATTTGACTAAAGTAAAGAAAGAATATGAGGGGGTACATATTTAAATATATACGGGGGTTACGTAATGTATTACGTAATAGATTACGTAACTTAGCTCGCATCAATTTTGGCGGCGAGAATGAAATCGTTCTCGGACAGGCCACCGATGGCGTGTGTCGAGAGAATTAATTTCACTTTATTATAGTTTATTTTTATGTCCGGATGATGGCCTTCTCCTTCCGCGATTTCGGCTACATGATTCACAAAATTCATCGCGCCGATAAAATCTTTGAACTTATATTCTTTGGAGATTTTTATAAAATCTTTGTCTGACACCCAGCCTTCAACTTGTCCTAAATACTCTTGCGCCTTAATTTTATCAAAAGGCTTGATTCCCTTCCCTTCGCAAGCTATGCATATTTTCTTTAATAAGTCTGATCGCTTAATCATTTGTATATTTTACCATTTTTCTATACAATAATCACATGTATAAATTAATAACTCCTTACGCGAGCGACTTCGGCCCACGCCGAGGCGGAGCAAGCAGGCCGAACGTCGTAATCAAGCATTTTCCCGATACTGAATCCTATGTTTTTATACCCAAAGTAGCATCTCTCAAAAATAAAAAAGTAACCATATACCATAGACTATTTCCAGAGCCTGATAAGAGGCTCTTTGAACTTGTACTCATTTTGTCCCGAGTAGTCAAAGAGACAAAACAAGTAGAATTATTGGTACCATATCTCCCTTATGCACGCCAGGATAAAGAACACGAGCCGGGCGATGTTGTTAGCGCCGATGTGCTTTGCGGATTGCTAAAAACTTATGGCGTAAAGAAACTTATTACTTATGACTGCCATTTCTTGCCAAAGCCGGGGAATTTTGTAAGGGGTGGTTTGAAAATAGAAAACAGGTCGGCAGGCAAACAGCTCCTAGCTTACGCAAAAAAATATTTTGCAAAAGGAAAAATTAGAGAGAAATTTATCGTAATTTCTCCGGATCAAGGCTCTTCCTATTTTGTACAAAACGCAGAAGGCTATGCCATGCACAAGAAGCGCAAGCGCACCAACAAGAATGACATTAAAACTGAAGTCCACATGGAGAATAAATTAAACGAGCTCATGGATGTAAAAGGTAAAAATATTTGTATATTAGACGACATTATCGCCACAGGCGGAACGATACGAAGAGCGGCCGAGCACCTAAAAGCGCGAGGCGCCAAGAAAATAATTGTCGGCGCTGTGCACGGAGTATTCTGCGGAGACAACATTGCTGAAAAAATACTTAAAAGCTCCTGTGATGAAATTTTCACCACAAACGCTGTCATCAATAATAGTAATCAAAATGTGAAAATCTTAAAATTAAAGCTCGTTTAAATTTAGAATATGACCCATTTTATTTTTCTTGGTAAGAAGGTAATTTTCATTATGCTTGTTGGATTTTATTTCTATCGGGATATTTTCTATAATTTCAAGGCCGTATCCGGTAAGACCGGCGCGCTTGGTCGGGTTGTTGGTCAGAAGCCGCATTTTAGAAACACCTAAATCTCGTAAAATCTGCGCCCCAATGCCATAATCGCGTTCATCCATTTTGAAACCCAGCTTTAAATTTGCTTCCACGGTATCCAAACCTTGTTCCTGCAATTTATATGCCTTCAATTTATTGAGGAGTCCTATGCCCCGGCCTTCCTGATTCATATATACGATAACCCCCTTACCCGCAAAACTTATCATCTCCATGGCCCTATCAAGCTGGGGTCCGCAATCACAGCGCAGCGAGCCAAATATGTCTCCGGTCATACATGAAGAATGTACCCGCACCAAAATGGGTTCGTCCTTTTGCCATTTGCCTTTGACTAAAGCCAAATGCTCTTCGCCCGTATCTTTACGCCGGTAAGCATAAAGGTCGAAGTCGCCCCATTTTGTGGGCAGACTCACCTGCACTTCTCTTTGAATTAAAGTTTCATTTTTTAGTCTGTAACTGATCAGATCTTCTATGCTGATAATTTTCAAATTCATTTTTTTTGCTATCTTCATCAAATCAGGCAGGCGGGCCATAGTGCCATCCCTGTTCATAATCTCGACTAAAATGCCTGCCGGCGCCATACCTGCCAAACGCGCCAAGTCCATCACCGCCTCCGTATGTCCGGCTCGCCTCAAGACGCCGCCAGCCATCGCTTGCAGGGGGAAAATATGTCCGGGACGGCCCAGATCTTCCGGCCGGGTAGAAGGATCAATTAAAGCGCGCACTGTCTTTGCCCTGTCATGGGCGGAAATTCCGGTGGTGCAATCTTGACCAAGCAAATCCACGGAAACGGTAAAAGAGGTGGAGTGCAAGGAAGTATTTTTATCGGACATCATCGGCAATTCAAGTTTTTTGGCCCGTTCTTCCGTAATAGGTGCACATATCAGTCCCCGGCCGTGTATCGCCATAAAATTTATTATTTCGGGCGTGACATTCTCCGCCGCTGTGACAAAATCGCCCTCGTTTTCGCGTGATGCGTCATCCACCACAATCACCAGCTTGCCTGCTTTGATGTCTAAAATAGCATCTTCTACATTATCCAATTCAATTTTTTTAATGTTTTTCATTATTTTATTAAGGCAAGTTCAAGCGCTGCAAGAGTAGCTTCGCCTCCGACATGGATTCTAGCCTTTGCCTGTTTTAAGTTATTCACCGTAAGCACTCCGAAGCCTACGGGAATGTTATCTTCAAGCATGACTTCCAAAACCCCTTCTTGCGCCATTTTGCATACATAATCAAAATGTGGAGTATCTCCCTTTATAACACAACCAAGCGCAATTAAAAAATCATACTTATTAGAACGCGCCAATTTATGCAGAGCAAAAGGAATTTCAACTGAGCCGGCAACGGAAATTATTTTTTGTTTTTTTTCACTGACTTTGCTTTTTTTTAGCGTAACTAATGCAGATTTTAAAAGCTCATCTGTAATTTGATTATTCCACCTGGCAACAACAATCCCAGCCTTTAATTTGCTTCCATCCAAGTATTTATATGTTTTACTTTTTATTTGCATCCCAGTACTAAAATTTTAAATTTTTATTTTTAATGGTTATTTATTTTACTCAAAAATTTAGTACGGGACAAGTATTTAGCAGTTATATCAAATTCCAGATTCACCAAATCGCCTTTTGTCTTATATTTTAAATTGGTGTGTTTCAGAGTATGTGGAATGACTTTTATAACAAAAGAATCTTTTAAAACCTTGGCCACTGTCAAGCTGATGCCCTCAACCGCAACCGACCCTTTGTAAACTAAAAACTTTTTAAACTCTTTATCCGGCAACTTTATATCAAATACTTTTGAATTCCCCTCTGTCTTTATGCCAAGAATTTTACCTCTTCCGTCAACATGCCCCAGTACTATGTGACCGTGGAGCCGGTCATTCAAACGCATCGACTTCTCAACATTCACTATATCCTCTTTTTTTAAAAAGCTCAAATTGGAGAGTTTCAAGGTCTCCGGCATATACTCAAAAGAAATGTTTTTGCCGACTCCTTTTATTGTGGAGCAAACTCCGTTTACAGCAATGCTTTCACCTTTTTTTAATTTCCCAAGATTGTTGTAAACTTCCAAGTTAAGACCACTTTTACTCAGCTTTCTGCTTTTTACTTTTGAAGTTTTGGATATTATACCCGTGAACATCACAGTACTAAAATTTTAAATCTTTCCTAATTTGCGCGAGTTTCAAATTTTTTAAACTCTCGCAAAAATTTTTTTATCGTGAGAGTTGCCTCTTTGCCGTATGCATCCCCGTCATATCCTATCAAATGCGCTTCAACTTTTTCTCCGGGACCGATTACTATTCCCGCTTTATACTCTTGATTGTCTAAAATCGCAGTCCCCGCGTATATACCCTCTTTTTCTTCACTTGGAGGCAAAACCTCCAAGTTCACCGTCGGGAATCCCAGTTTCTTGCCATACCTCTCTCCCCGCACTACTACTCCGGAAATTTTAATAGCCTTCATCGTTTAATCTATCGTCTATTCTATTCATGTCTCGAGGAAACATGGATGCTTCGCGGATATTTTTTAATTCCAAAATTTGCATCGTGATGCGTTCAGCTCCCAAAGCAAAACCGCCTTCGGGCGGCACTCCGTATTTAAATGCTTCCAAAAACATTTTGATTTTATTCGGGTCCATTTTCCAAATTTCAACATGCTTCATAAGCTGATTGTAGTCGTTGATTCTTCTGCCGCCCGAAAGCCACTCTACGCCCCGGCATAATAAATCCATGCCTTCGTTATACTCCGGTTCCTCTTGGCTCGGGTAAACATAAAATGGCTTTTTTCGGGTCGGGTAGCCGTAGATGAAAACAAAATCCGAACCTGTTTCTTCTTTTACGATTTCGCAAATTTGCCTCTCGTCCTCCGGATTGGTATCTTTTTCGCCTCGCACATCGCGCCCGAATTTTTCAAAAATTTTCTGTTGGATGTCTCGTAGGGACAAGGTCGGCGTTTTATCTATCATCACCGGCAGTGTTGCGTTCAAAAGTTTTAGGTGCTCAGAGTTTTTTTCCTGTACCTGTTTCAAAATATATCTGACTGTTTCTTCAGCCATGTCGCGAACATCCGTCCAGGCATCTATAAAACCCATTTCTGCGTCCAAAGAGACTATTTCCGTCAGATGTCGAGTGGTAGAGGATGGCTCCGCGCGAAAAACTTTATTCACTGAAAAAACTCTTTCAAAGGCGGACATTACTATTTGTTTATAAAGTTGGGGTGATTGGGTGAGATATGCTTTTTTATTAAAATAGTTAACTTGAAAAACTTCACTACCCCCTTCAGCAACGGCTGGCGCAATACTAGGCGCTTGAAATTCAAAAAACATATTTTTTTTCATAAATTCCCGAAACGAATCTATGACCGTCTCCTGAACTTTAAAAATGGCCTGAACTTTCGGCTGTCTTAGAACTAATGCTCTGTTATTTAACTCTGTGGTAATGTCTAGGTTGTAGCCTTCCAGGGACATGTCAAACGGCAAGGGTGCCGCTTGGGACAAAACTTCAATACTTAAAACTTCAAGTTCCAGCTCACCATTTAAAACTCCTGCCTTGATATTTTTTTCCGGACGTTTGTTTACTTTACCTGTCATTTTAAGCACCCATTCCAGCCTAATTTCTTTTGCTTGTTCTATAGCTTCAGCATGGCTAGGCAAGACCACACACTGCGCTTTGCCCGTCATGTCGCGCATATCAAAAAAAACCATTTTGCCTTGGTCGCGCCGCACATCCACCCACCCTGCGATAACCACTTCTTTACCAATGTTATTTTTCAAATCCTTTATATAAATCCGATTTTTCATATGGAGCTAGTTTATCATAAAAAAATACAAAAAGAAAAAGGGGGCTGTCGCGATAGACCGCCCCTCCCTTCCGATATGCTCGCCAGTTACGCCGGCAAGTTTAGCGCCTGTTCTGCGACTCAGCGGCAGAAAAAGTATCCGCGGTGCCGCTCGACGGGAACTGCGCGAACAGCACTGCGGCGCTCATAGATTCTTACCTTTGGCAGATCGAGATCCACATCCTTGCAGGAAAGAACGTGGTGAATCCACGACCCTTTCGCTGTACGACTGATTCTGAACTCTTTGTCTTCGGGCTCTCGAGTACATCCACACGAGAGCTTGGTAAATCGCGGCGGCACCGTGAGAAAATCCCGTCCACTTTTTACCGCCTCAACAAACCACTCCTCGAGAAATACTGCCAAAGATTTTTTCATATATCCTCTCTATTCTCTTGTCGACGAACGAATGTATCTTCGTTATCTACGTAAACGAAAACACCCGCCTTAGAGGTCAGGTGTTTGAGTTGTAAGTTTTGGTTGGAGTTTTTTTTACAGCGCAAATATCTGGCCTCTAGGGTTAGGGCTAAAAAAGAAGAAATAGCTATTTGCGGAAATACTTATTTTTGGCTGTAAATTTTTCATTACTTATGCATTATAGCATATCCATGAAACAATGCAAGTACCTGTGGAAAACTTTCTAGTATACATTCACCCCTACCTTTTCCCGTACCTCGGCCATCTTGGCAGCTGCTATCTTTTTGGCTTTCTCGCCACCGGCTTTGAGTATTGCCAAGGCCTTTGGTATATCTTTTTCAAAAGCTTTTCTTTTTTCTCGAAGCGGAACGATAAATCTCTCTAAATCTTCAATCAGCATTTCTTTCAGTTCTTTGTACTTCCCCGCCTTTTCTTCATAAATTTTCTTCAGTTCGCCTTCAGGTCTTATTAGTTTATGAATAGCGTATACATTTTTCGGAAACCCTCCTACTGAATCAGTTACTATACTCATCACCGCTTTTTTTATTTCTTCATATTCTGCAAAAAGAGGAATGGTGTTATTGTAGCTTTTGCTCATTTTCCTTCCATCCGTCCCAGGCACAACCGCCACATCTTTCATAATCATTGGCTCCGGCAACTTGAAGGTTTCTCCGTAGACATTGTTGAACTTCATCGCGATATCACGGCAGATTTCCACATGCTGTTTTTGGTCGGCGCCAACCGGCACCAGATCCGGGCTGTAAAGCAGTATATCCGCCGCCATCAAAACGGGGTAGTTGAATGTGCCGACGTCTATTTCTTTGTCCTTCGCCAAGGCATCCTTGAACGCGTGCGCGCGCATGAGATACGGCATGGTGGTGATAGTGTCAAATATCCAGGTAAGTTCCGTATGCTCGGAGATATCGCTTTGCTTGAAGATTGTAACTTTTTTCGGATCTAGGCCAATGGCTAAAAAATCCAGCAATACGGCGATAATGTTTTCCCGCATTTCTTTTGCATCCCGAAGGGAATGGAGGGCATGATAGTCCACTATAATGACGAACCCCGCATACTCTTGCTGTAGCTCCACAAACTGCTTCATCGCGCCGAAATAATTCCCTATATGGGGTCTTCCTGAGGGCTGGATGCCTGATAAAAATATCTTTTTTGACATATCTATAATATTAACATTTTAGTAACATATTTACCAACTTTACAGCTTTGACAATTTTGACCCTCTGTAAGAGAATAAATCTATGACAAAAAATATTGCATTTAGTACGAAGGGCGCGAAAACAAACCTGCGTATTCCTCCTCAAAGCATCCCTTCCGAACAGGCAGTCTTGGGCTCCATCATGCTCCGCAAAGACGCCATGCATGAAGTGGAAGACATGGTAACTCCGGAATCTTTTTACGTTGAAAAGCACAAGATGATATTCCGCGCGATGCTTGACTTGTCGGTAAAAAACGAACCGATAGACATGCTTTCTCTTTCCACAAAGCTCGGGGAGCAGAAAATCCTTGAAGCAGTCGGGGGCAATCAGTATTTGGCTGAAATCGTAAACCTCGTCCCCTCTTCTACAAATGTAAAACACTACGCTGACATAGTGCAGAAAAAATATGTCTTGAGAAGCTTGATAGAAGCGGCAGACTATGTTTCCGAACTTGCCTTTGAAGAAGGCGATGATCATATGGACGATATTTTGGATATGGCGGAAAAGAAAATTTTCCACGTAGTATCCAGCCCGAAAAATCAAAAATATGTAAACTTAAAAGATGCCCTGCCGGAAGCTTATGAGCGCTTGGAAAAATTGCATGAGAACAAAGGAATGCTCCGCGGGCTCCCGACCGGATTCAAAGATTTAGACACCATGCTCTCCGGCTTGCAGAAATCCGATTTGATAATTCTCGCCGCACGGCCATCTATGGGTAAGACTACTCTCGCTCTTGATATTGCCCGTATGGCTTCTACCACGCATGAAAAATCTGTCGTTATATTCTCTCTGGAAATGTCTTCCCAGCAATTGGTGGACAGAATGCTTTCTGCGGAATCCCGAGTCAATGCCTGGAACTTGCGCACGGGACGCCTTTCTTCAGATAGAGAATTTTCCCAATTGCGCGACTCGCTGGACAAACTCGCAAAAGCTCAAATTTATATTGACGACCAGCCTGGAAACTCTATCGTTCGGATGAAAGCTCTTGCCCGCAGATTAAAAGCAGAAAAAGGAGTTGACCTTATCGTTGTGGATTACTTACAGCTTATGACCACTTCCAAAAATTATGATTCTATGGTCAACCAAGTCACCGAGATATCGCGTTCACTCAAAAGTTTGGCCAAAGAACTGGATGTCCCCGTTTTGGCGCTTTCGCAACTTTCTCGCGCAGTGGAATCGCGCGGTGGCAAGCCCCGGCTTTCCGACTTGAGAGATTCCGGCTCCATTGAGCAGGATGCCGATGTGGTCATGTTCATTCATAGGGAAGACAAAATGAAGGGCGCAGAAGAATCCGAAAAAACCAATATCGCGGAAATTTTGATAGAAAAACACAGAAACGGCCCCACCGGAAAAATTGAACTTTATTTTGATGAAAAGACCACTACGTTCCTAAACCTTGAAAAGAGCAACATCAGCGAATTTGCTCCAACAGTAAGAGGTGATTTAGATGAATTCTAAAATGGATCCCGTACGAAATCGCGGACGCATATAAGTAAAATAATGAAATTCATTCAATCGATTATTAATAATAAAATAAAGGGAATAGCGTAAGTGTACGCGTCCTATTTCGTACGGGATGGACATTATAGACAGGCTAACCGAAGTGTTCAAAGAGTTTCCGGGAATCGGCGAACGGCAAGCAAAGCGCTTTGTATATTTTTTAATGTCCCGCAATCCTGCATATGCGGAAAATTTATCGGAACTAATTTTGGAATTAAAAAAAGAAATCGCCCAATGCAAAGAGTGCTTCAGATTTTTTATATTGAATAAAGGAAAAGAGAAATTATGTGATATTTGCGGAAACGTGAACACCGACTCCTCTACCCTGCTGGTAGTTGAAAAAGATTCAGATTTAGAAAGCATTAGAAAAAGTAGAGTGTATAATGGGAAATATTTTATCCTTGGCGGTCTTGTGCCAATCGTAGAGAAGACTACAAAGAGCCGGGTGCGAATTGAAGAATTGAAAAATAAAATAAGTAGCGAGGCAAGGCCTAGCTCGCTAGGCCTTGCCTCGCTGAAAGAAATTATTCTCGCATTTTCCATCAGTCCCCAGGGTGATCACACAGATACGTACGTGCGAGCCGAACTAAAAGAAATAGTCGAAAAATCCGGCATAAAAATTTCCTCTCTAGGCAAAGGCCTCTCCACCGGCACAGAACTGGAATATTCCGATAACGACACACTCAAAAATGCCTTAAAAAATAGACAATAAAAAAACGACTAGGTCTTGCCTAGTCGTTTTTCTATTATTTTATAGAAGTTATTTTTACTTTAAAGAAAGGCTGTCTGTGGCCGTTGCGGCGCAGGTAGCGGGATTTTTGCTTGTATTTTACTACTAGAATTTTTCTTGCTCGGCCGATTTCTACGATTTCTGCATCTACTTTTGCGCCGTCGATGTACGGAGTGCCGATAGTAGTATCTTTACCGTCGTCAACCAAGAGCACTTTATCAAAAGAGAGCTTGTCCCCTTTTTTAAATTCGCCTTTAATTTTCTCAATAGAAACAAAGCTCCCTTCGGAGACTTTGTACTGCTTGCCGCCTGTTGTTATAACTGCGAATTCCACCCTTGGATATTAGCTTAAATTTTGTTATAATGCAAGTCACCTGTCCCGTACTAAATTTTTGATTACGGGACATAACGATAAATATTATTATTTAAAATTTTAGTACTGGGATGCAAACAAAAACTATTGAGCGGCTTTTCTTCTTTGGGCTATTATTCACGACGCTTATTTTTACCTTTATGATATTCCGCCCGTTTTTAATAGTGCTGATACTTGGCATATCATTTTCTATCGTGCTTCATCCCGTCTATGAATGGCTCACAAACAAGAAAATTCCGGAGTGGCTTGCTTCTCTTCTCACGGTGCTTTTGTTTATCATTCTATTATTGGGACCGCTTTTGACTATAGGGACAATTGTTTTTAACCAAAGCCAGGACGTTTACAGGACAGTAGTAAGCGAAGGAAGCGCTAAGCCATTTTTAGACAGCATTGAAACTAAGGTCAATAATATATTGCCGGATATGGTGGATATTGATGTCAACCAAAAAACGTCAGACTTTATTTCTTACGTTTCGGATAATATTGCTAATATTTTTAGCGCGACACTTTCCGGCTTTTTCTCTTTCCTCCTTATGCTTCTCATAATATTTTATTTTTTGAAAGACGGAGTAAAATGGAAAAGGGCTTTGGTGTTAATTTCCCCTCTTGGAGACAAGGATGATGAGAAAATAATTTCCAGATTGGCGCTGTCGGTAAATGCAGTGATAAAAGGGTCTATGTTTGTGGCTCTTATTCAAGGAACGCTTATGGGAATAGGCCTCTCTATTTTCAATGTTCCCAATCCGGCGCTTTGGGGAGTCGTAGCCGCTGTGGCGGCCTTTCTGCCGATGATAGGAACGGCTCTTGTGTCCGCTCCGGCTATTATTTATCTCTTTTACATGGGAAGCACAGGCGCAGCTATCGGCCTTTTAATCTGGGCAGTGGTGGCAGTAGGGCTCGTGGATAATTTCTTAAGTCCATTTATAGTTGGCAAGAAAATACAATTGCCATCGCTCATGATATTGTTTTCGGTGCTGGGAGGAATTTCGCTTCTGGGACCTGTGGGAATCCTCATAGGGCCATTAACCATAAGCCTCCTTTACACTCTGATCTCAATTTACCGAAATGAATTCTTCAAACAAAATGCAGTTTTATAATACTTTAACGCGAAAAAAAGAAGAGTTTTTTCCACTAAATCCCCCAGCTGTAACTTTTTATTCCTGCGGACCGACGGTTTATGATTATGCACATATAGGAAATTTGCGAGCGTATGTTTTCGCTGATATTTTGCAAAAAACTTTAGAGCATTTTGAGTATAAAGTTAAGCGAGTTATGAATATGACCGATGTCGGCCATCTGACGAGTGATGCAGACGAAGGAGAAGATAAAATGGTAAAAGCGCTGAAGCGCGAAGGCAAACCTTTTAATCTGGAGGCAATGAAGAAACTCGCAATATTTTACAAAGATAGATTTATGGAGGATCTTGCCAAAATAAATATTAAGAAGCCGGATATTATTGCTTTTGCCAGCGACAATATCAAAGAAGAAGCGGAAATGGTTCAAAAACTTTTAGAAAAAGGATTTGCATACAAAACTAGCGACGGAATTTATTTTGAAATTGCAAAATTCCCAAATTATTTTCAGTTATCTGGAAAAAAAGAATCAGAGAAAAATACAGAGTCAAGGCTTGAAGAAAATAAAGAGAAAAAAAATCCTGCTGATTTCGTCCTCTGGAAATTTTCAGATAAAGATGGTCTGGGGTTTGAATCAAAACTTGGAAAAGGATTTCCGGGATGGCATATAGAATGTTCAGCGATGAGTATAAAATACTTGGGCGAACAGTTTGATATTCATACGGGTGGAATTGACCATATACCAGTGCATCATACAAATGAGATCGCCCAATCTGAAGCTGCCACCGGCAAATCTCCTTTTGTAAAATATTGGCTTCACAATGATTTTCTGGATATGAGCGGCAGTAAAATGGCCAAGTCCGGAGACAGCTTTATAACTTTACGAACAATTATTGAACAGGGTGTCGATCCACTAGCTTACAGATTTTGGCTTCTCATGGGTCATTATCGTACTAAAATGAACTTTAACTGGGAAGCCTTAGAGGGTGCCGAAACAGCTCTAAAAAGGCTCCAGGGGCTCTATGTGGCTCTAGGTAATGAGATTGGAAAAATAAGCACAGACTACCAAAATAAATTCAAGAAATATATAGAAGATGATCTGGATACGCCTAGGGCTATTACTCTGTTATGGGACGTGATGAAAGACGAAAGTATTTCTCCTGCCGATAAAAAAGCGACAATTTTAGATTTTGACAAAGTGCTCGGGCTTGGCTTTGAGAATTTAAAAGAAGCAAAAGAAATCAGTATCCCGGAAGAAGTTAAAGAACTTATGGAAGAAAGAGGGCAAGCTAGAATAAATAAAGATTTCAAAAAGTCAGACAAACTCCGTAAAAAAATAAATTCTCTAGGTTACGAAGTAAAAGATACCGGAAATGGACAAAAAGTTTCAAAAATATAAAATGACTATCTTAGACATATGTTTGAGATAGTAGGAATTTTATTGTTTTCTGAATTTATATCCGATCAGTTTGAAAGCAAGCTTAGCGACCAGGAAGTCGTAGCCGTGGAAGCCGGACGTGGGAATCGGCGCGCATTCGGCTATGTCGGCACCTACGACATTTTTTTCTCGGGTGACCGCTTCAAAAATTTCCATCACTTGGTACCATGTGAGTCCCCCGGGTTCGGGCGTACCTGTTGCGGGCATGGTGGACACGTCAAAGACATCCACGTCAAAAGAAATGTAAACATTTTTTCCGAGCTGGTTTAAAATTTTCTTCAAATCATATTTGTTGCCATAATTTACCTGTTCTTGATTTATGTACGGCTGTTCCGAAAGAGAAGTGTTACGCACGCCGACCCAGACAATATTTTCCACTCCCCCTTCCTGTATCCGGCGGGCGGCGCAAGCGTGCGACCATTTGGTGCCGCCCCATTCTTCGCGCATATCCGTGTGCGCATCCAAATACAAAATTGACAGGTCCGCCCCGCCGTTGGCGGGGTGAAGATATTTTTCTTGATATGCTTTGACGAGTGCTGGTGCGATGGAGTGCTCCCCGCCCAAAGAAAGCAAAAATTTGTCCGTCCATGGTTTTGCGCTCTCTTTTATAATTTTCTGGATCTCTTCCATGTCATCGGTTTTGAATTCGACAAAAGGCAGGGTCGCTATCTTTATCTTGTTGTCCACCTCGTAGCCCAACTCATGCTCATAGCGTTCCACCTGCTGGGAAGCGGTAATAATGGCCCGGGGGCCGTTTTTGGTGCCTTTGCCATAACTGACTGTCTTTTCAAGCGGGATCGGTAAAATAAGCGCGTCCGCGTCCTCGGGTGCGACTTCCGGAATCCCTAAAAAATTATCGGGTATCAATTCGTCATTCGTCATTGGAAATTTGTCATTTTATATTCCCTCTTTTTTGAGCTCTTCTATTATTTCGCGAGCTTTGCGAGAAAGTTTCCCGGGAAGTTTTACGCTGAGTTTAATTAGGAGATCGCCGCGTTTATTTTTTGATACCGGCACGCCTTTGCCTTTCACTCGCAAGACCTCGTTCATCGTCACTCCTTCCGGAATAGTTACTTCTATTTCGCCGTCTAAGGTCTGTATCGGATATTTCGTGCCGAGAAGAGCATCTGAAAGTTTCAAATTTAAATTCATCACCAAATCATGGCCGTCGCGCTTAAACAGAGGATGAGATGCTACATTTATTTTTATATACAAATCTCCGGTAGTTCCCTTGGAAATTGCTTCGCCAAAGCCGGTCATGCGTATCATCTCGCCGTCTCGTATTCCGGCTGGAATAACGATAGAGACTTCCTCTTCGCGTCTTAGCACTCCCTTGCCTTTGCATTTTTCACAGATTTCTTTTGGAACTTCTCCAGTCCCCAGGCAAACTTCACAGAGTTTTGTATTGGCTATAGTGCCGAAAATTGTTCTTTTCTGTTCATGAATTTTCCCCTGCCCGTTGCAGTGTTTGCATGTTTCCATTTTAGAACCAGTTTTTGCGCCGGAACCATGGCAAATGAGACATTCAGAAGTTTTAGTAATTAAAATTTTCCTAGTCATTCCAAAAATAGAATCTGAAAAAGAAATTTGAATTTCAGTAGAAATATCTCGCCCTCTCCGAGCCTGCGCTCTGCCTCCCCTCTGACCTCCCATTGCCCCGCCAAAAAAATCGCTGAATATGTCATTGAGGTCAAATTCCAAGTTGCCGTTCTGGAATCCCGAAGAAAAATTACTGAAGTCAAATCCTTCAAAACCGCTACCTTGAGCCCCTCCGTAACTTCGTCCTCCCTGACCCATATTTTCAAAACCCGCGCCAAATTGATCATATTTTGAGCGTTTAGCGTCATCGGAAAGAACCTGGTAAGCTTCGTTTACCTCTTTAAATTTTCCCTCATTCCCCCCTTTCTTGTCGGGGTGATATTTATGCGCCAGCTTATAAAAAGCCTTTTTAATTTCGTCTTTGGAGGCGCCCTTATTTATTCCTAATGTTTCGTAATAATCTTTCATAGATTTTTAAAGAGTGGAACGATTATAAAAATCATGACCCTGTTAAATGCCACTTAGGCAATAAAAATTATTTAACAGGGTGATGAAAACCATAGTCGCCCGCTCCTTGGTTTTCAATCATATCATAGGTTCGCCTTCTTGGGAAGATTTTGGCTCATTTTTCTGCGCTTCTCTTTCTTTTCCCTCGGGCTTAGCCTCACGGGCGAGCCTTTTTGCTCTTCCTTCTATGATAGCTTTTTCTTCAGCGCTTCGGATGATAGTGGCCTCTTCTTCAGCAATAAGTTTTGCGGCATCTCCTTTCGGTATGGAGTATTTTCTTCGTGAAGCAGCTATAATTTCTTCCCTGCAAGAAGAATGCGTTGGCGGAAGAACTCGGAGGGTTTCTGCCGAAAAAGGATCGTAGGATTCGCCGTCTATAGTCATCTTTACATAAATTTCTCCGACTGCGAGATTGATCATATCTTTCACGTCAAAGAGCGGAGCAAATTCCGGCTTCATTTTTACCGCATCCTCGCCGCCGATACGAAAAGTTATGATGCTTCCGCAGTTACCGAGCACAGCCTGATGAACTTTCGGCAGAATCTGTCCCACATATTGATGCGCCATGGTAAGATTGAGACCATATTTCCTAGCCTCTGATAAAATATTTTCAAAAGTTTGAGTCACGACATTTTGAAACTCATCCACATATAGATAGAAATCTACCCGGTCTTTTTCCGGAATAGATGCGCGCTCCATGCCGGCTTGTTTTATTTTTGTTAAAAATATAGAACCCAAAAAAGAAGAATTTTCTTCGCCGAGACGGCCTTTGGATAAATTAATTAGGATAATTTTCCCCTCATTCATTAATTTGCTAATGTCTATTTTGTTCTGCTTCTGTCCGAAAATATTTCGCAGGAGCGGATCCGAGAGAAATTGCCCGAGCTTGTTCACAAGCGGGATAATAGCGTCAGTATCAAATTTTTCAGACCAGTCGGCGAATTCAATAGCGAAGAATCTTTTCACCATGTCATCCGTAATATATTCCACGACTTTTTGCCGGTAATTTCTGTCAGTAAGCATAGAAATCATTCCGCGCATGGTCGCATGCGGATAGTCCAAGAGCGCAAGACAGGTAAAACGAAAAACGTGCTCCAACCTCGGAGTCCAGTTGGCGCCGAATTGTTTCTGAAAAACTTCTATGAGTCCCTGCGTCAGCTGAAATTTAAACATCGGGTCAACATTAGCGAGCGGATTGAATGATGCTGGGAAATCCAAATCCGTAGGATCAATAATACATACATCTTCAATACGCTCTTTGGGAATATAATCCAGCATTGCTTCTATCTCATCCCCGTGCGGATCTATCAAGCATAGTCCATGGCCATACGAAATATCCTGACGCATAAAAAGTTCAAGCATCTTGCTCTTGCCGACACCGGATTTTCCTATAATATATAAGTGTCTGCGTCTGTCGACACGCTTGATACCGAAAACGAATTTTTTTTCTTCAAGAGATGCGACATAATTAGTGCGCCCAATAAAAGAAACCTCTTCAGGCTTGACCTTGCCAAAAACCGGCAGCTCTGGCGGCGGCGGCCCGTATTTTATTATCTGGACTCGATTAGGTTTGGGCATATTTTAGTATTATAACACAGTCTCCTCACCCGATCTTCGGCCACCCTCTCCCTTACTAGGGAGAGGGGCTGGGGTGAGGTCATTCCAAAATTTTCCTCAAGACGTCTTCAGGCACTTCTGGTGGAACAGTTTTTTGAGACACAGGAGCAGGAGTTGGGGTCTTTTGCGCTATCAAATTTTTCAATTTATTCATGTCTTCCGGGGTCGCCGCGCGATCTTTTTGACGAGACACGGTTTCTTGTTTGACGTCCCGCATTTTGTCTTTGAGGGTATCGAGGGAAATCGGGCTGGGCGCAGAAGCAGATGGCTGCGGAGCTGATCTGGAGGTATCTTGCAGCGCCTTGCTTAAAACTTCTTTCAAAGCTGAATGGTCGCTTGGTTTGTCTTTGTGTACAACAGGAGGTTTTGAATGAAATACTTTTTTAACCGCATTAAATATGCCCGACTTGCTTGCCGGAGGTTGTTGCTGCTGCTTGTGTTCTGCTCTTTCCGGATATCTTTCTTTTTCTTCGTGAATTTTGCCTTCTTTTGGCGCAAATTCTATGCCCAAATCCGCTAAGGGTTTGTAAAATTTTGAGTCATCATACTTTATCTGATTTTCAGAGCCTTTTTCCACTTTTACTTCTCCGGATTTTATTTTAGCAATGCATTCTTTGCAGTATACAGGTCTCCCCGGTTCTGGTTTAAAAGGCACCGTCTTTTCCAGCCCGCAAAGCGAACAAATTATCTGGAATTTTTCCATGCTTCCTTGCCCCCCTACATAACCCGCGGAACTCACTCCACTTGGTTCCATGTCACCCAAAGACATTCCGCTCCAATTATTTATTTCTCTTTCTACATCTTCTTTGGATTTGCAATAAAGTTTACGAGAAGATTCGATAACCTCTTGTTCAATTTTTCTGTCCCCGCCTTTGACCATCTGCGGCAGAGTTTTCGCGGAAAAAGGACGGGAGGTCACGCCGTCTATCATAAGTTTCATGTACACTTTGTAGTTCGGCAAATTTACTATATCCTGCGGGACGAATTCAGGCTCAAATTCTTTTTCCAAAAAGTCCGCATCGTCTGCGCCAACTCTAAAAACTATTATCGTACCGACGTTGCCAAAGACAGCGTCGCGCACGGCAGAACTCTTGTCAGAAATGAGCTGAGCGGTATATTGGTGCGCCACAGTTAGATTTAGTCTATATTTTCTAGCTTCAGAAAGTATTCCGGCAAATGCGTCCGTCACGAAATTTTGGAACTCGTCAACGTATAAATAAAAATCTTTGCGATGTTCTTCCGGAATGCGCACGCGCTCCATGGCCGCGAGCTGGATCTTGGTAATGATCATGCCTCCCAAAAGCGCCGAATTGTCTTCTCCGATGCGTCCTTTGGAAACATTCACCAGAAAAATTTTCCCTTCATTCATCATGTCAAAAATATTTATCGTGCTCCTTGTCTGACCAACGACATTTCTGATAATAGAAGTAGAAAGAAACTGCCCGACTTTGTTTTGGATCGGGGCAATAGCTTCATTTCTAAATTTATCCTGCCACGCTTCGTACTCGTGCACCCAGAAAGCCTTGATGACCGGATCCTTCAGGTTGGAAATTATTTTCTGGCGATAGTCTTTATCTACGAGCATCCTAGGGATGCCGAGAAGCGTGGTCCCCGGCGTATCAAGCAGAGCCAGAATAGTATTATTTAAAATATATTCCATTCTGGCGCTCCAAGCATTCGCCCAGATTTTCGTAAATATGCCCATGAGCCCCGAGGCCACTAGGTGCTTATATTGCGGATCTATGAGCTCTAGGACGTTGAAACCAATATGGTAGTCTGTATCAGCAGGATTAAAATAAACGACATCCTTTAAACGATGCCTAGGAATAGCTGATAAAATTGCTTCTACGTTTTCTCCGTGCGGATCCACCATGCAAACGCCTTCGCCATTCTGGATGTTCTGAATAATCATGTTGAACATGAGCACAGATTTACCTGTACCGGATTTTCCGAGAATATAAACATGCTGGCGCCTGTCTTTGCGCTTAATTCCAAAAAGCTGATTCTTATCCCGATAAGTAGTAATTCCCAGATAAGTAACGTCCTTATTTACGGGTATTTCCGGAAGTTCCATACGTTAATTATAGCACTCGGTTTCTATTTTGTCTCATCTTCACCCTCTTTCTTTTCTTTGAATTCAGCATCTTTGACTTCTGATGGCTGTTCCTCGACTTTAGTCGAGTCCTGCGAAGCTTTAGCGGAGGAGGATGCCATAGCTTCACCTATTTTAGACATTTCAGCAGACAGTTCTTCGGTAGCTTTCTTGATAGCCTCCCCGTCGGTGCCGTCTTTTACTTCTTTTACGGCAGCAATTTTTTTATTTACTTCGTCTTTTAATTCCGCTGGAATTTTTGCCTCGTTGTCTTTCAATGCTTTTTCAGCTGTGTAAATGATCATTTCTGCGGTATTTTTTACATCAACTACTTCCTTCTTTTTCTTGTCTTCTTCCGCATGAAGCTCGGCGTCGGCCTGCATTTTTTTGATGTCTTCTTCTTTTAGGCCCGAGCTTGCTTCAATTTTTATTGACTGGGTCTTGCCGGAAGCCTTGTCTTTCGCGGTGACGTTCAATATTCCGTTCGCATCCACATCAAAAGAAACTTCAATTTGCGGCATTCCGCGAGGCGCTGGCGGAACTCCATCCAAAATGAACCGGCCGAGAGACTTGTTGTCTCCTGCCATTGGGCGCTCGCCTTGTACTATGTGTATTTCTACAGACGTCTGATTATCTGCAGCAGTAGAAAATGTTTGAGATTTATTTGAAGGGATAGTTGTATTTCTTTCAATAAGTTTCGTAGCCACTCCGCCCAAAGTCTCAATGCCGAGCGACAGCGGTATCACATCAAGCAAGAGAACGTCGCGCACGTCGCCCTGGAGGACACCCGCCTGCACTGCAGCGCCAAGCGCCACTACCTCATCGGGGTTTATTGTCAGGTTCGGAGTCTTGCCGAAAACTTTCTTTACTTCGTCTACGATTTTTGGCATCCTAGTCTGTCCGCCCACCATTACTATTTCATTCATGTCTTCCATTTTAAAACCCGAAGCTGCCATAGCTCGCTTGGTGATCTCTATAGAACGAGTAACGTATTCGTCTGCGATTGATTCCAGCTGGGCGCGGGTCATTTTTAAAAGCAAGTGCTGTGGCCCTTCGGCAGTAGAAGTGATGAATGGAATATTTATTTCAGTTTCAATGGCAGTAGAAAGCTCTATCTTAGCTTTTTCGGCCGCTTCATCAAGACGTTGCAAAGCAAGCTTGTCGCTTCGCACATCCACACCGGAAGTCTTTTTGAATTCCTCGGCGATCCAGCCGATAACCTTGTGGTCAATATCGCGGCCACCCAAGTGACTGTCTCCATCTGTAGATTTTACTTCTACAACATCATCACCTATTTCAAGAATTGAAACATCAAAAGTTCCGCCTCCAAAGTCATAAACAACTATCTTTTCATTTTTCTTTTTATTAAATCCGTATGCGAGCGCTGCTGCCGTCGGCTCGTTGATGATACGCTTTACATCGAGGCCAGCAACTACTCCTGCATCTTTTGTTGCTTTTCTTTGCGCATCGTTGAAATATGCCGGTACAGTGATGACTGCTTCATTGATTTTTTCACCTAGCTTGGCTTCCACATCAGACTTGATTTTGGATAAGATCATCGCGGAAATTTCTTCGGGGCGCATCCATTTATCGCCAATTTTTATTTCTACTCCGCCGTTTGCAGATTTTTGAAGTTTAAAAGATGCATTTTTGAGGTCTTTCTGCACTTCCGGATCATCAAAATTATGCCCCATGAAGCGCTTAATACCATACACTGTGTTTTCCGGATTCGTAACTGCCTGTCTCTTGGCGAGAAGGCCTACGAGCCTGTCTCCGTTTTTAGCGACAGCAACAACCGAAGGAGTCGTGCGGTTTCCTTCCGCGTTTTCAATAATTTTTGGCGCTCCGCCTTCTATGACGGCAACTGCCGAATTTGTTGTACCCAAATCTATACCTATTATTTTACTCATATTTTCTTGGCCATCCGTAGCTTTTTAGCACAGGAGGCATAAGGTTATTTTATAATTTGACTAATATTTCGCGACCACGAATTACTTGTATAATCCAGTATATATGATAGTATATATCTATGTCAAGCTATTCCAAAAAAATTCTCAAGAAACTGGCCGAAAAGCCCGCAGTTTCCGTAGAAGAACTAAAGGATTCGGACACCAAAACCTCTTACGCCCTAACTCGGGCGTTAAAAAACCTAGTGGGAGGCGGTTATGCTGAAATTCATAAATCCGAAAGACAAAATTACGCAAAAATCACGGCTCAGGGAAAAACCAAATTAAACAGCATCACCCTAGAAAACGTTGATGCCCTCGTGCCTCAATCATGGGACGGGTTCTGGAGAATTATTTTATTGGACCTTCCCGAAAGCAGAAAAAGTGAACGCGAAAGTCTGCGCTATCTTTTGAAAAAAGCGGGTTTCGTCTGCCTCAAAAATTCCGCCTGGATCTCCCCTTTTCCGTATGAGCACTTGTTTGCGAATATAAAAAAAGATTTAGGCCTTACGACAGAAATGATGATCATTGTTACCGAACACATAGATGAGGAATCCAAAAAAGTTCTCTTCGAGACCTTCGTACAATAGGATTGTTCCATATCTTTGTTATGATTATCTTAAACATATGTAAAAGATAGTAATATAAGTTTAGTAAACTTCTTTATTGTAACAGCTCTCGCAGTAAACCTTTTCTGGCCTTTCTGGCGCGTAGGGTGTTTCAAATTCGTTCTATCGTGAAATCTTTTTTACAGTTTTTGCATTGTTTAGTTTCCGGATTCATTTTTTAGAATTACTTTTTAATCTCTTTAAAATAAAATCCGTCATGGGTTTATTCTTGCCAACCGCACCAGAAATGCAAGCGTTTATGTACTCACGTTTAGACGTTGAATTCCAGTTAATAATTTTATAGCCAAGACTGAAGATAAGCAAATCTATAAATAAACGTATGGTCCGTCCGTTTCCGTCTCGAAAAGGATGAACTGCGTTAAATTCATTGTGAATAAGTGCTATTTTAGAGGCTACGGTATTTTTAGTATCTTTGTTTTTGGGTAGACTATCTTTTAAAACCTTATCAAGATATTTCATAGAAGAACCCATGTGCTTGGCGGAGGCGAACATCATACCGCCTTTTGACATGTCTACTTCCCTTATATTTCCCGCCCAATCATATAATGTCCCGAGAAAATATTTATGTAGTATAAATAAGAATTTGACATCAAAATCACCTAGGCCAGGTCTATTTTTCGAAAGAAAAAAATCATATGCGTCTGAGAGCAGAATGGTCTCGGCATCTTCTATCTGTTTTTGGTCTGAAATACCAAGCTTATTTTTTAAAACTCCATTTTTTATGCCAGCTTGTTCACTTGAAACATTATAGCGAGAATGCCCGGCCATGCTTTTGTAATTTTTTAATTATAAAGTTATTTTTCCGAGCACGAGCCAAACTCATTCCTTCTATTTTCGAAGAGGACAAAACGGCATTTTTTATATCTTTTTTATTGATGTATTTGATTGAATTTCCCATATACGTACAGTATAGCATATCCCAGAATTTTTTTCACTGCATTTAGGCGATATGTTGCTTGTAACATTCCTCGCAGGCAATCTTTTGATATCCCCACTCTGGAGGATAATATGCCATTATATCCTTTTTACAATAAAAACATTTATAGGGAGAACTTTTCAGAACTACCATTTTGCGTGCTGGTTCTAACATTCTCCTATCAAAATGTTCCCGAGGCAAAGCAAAATTCCTGTTTTTATGAAATTCAAACTCAGATTGAGAAATATTAAATCGATAGCGAGTTATTGGACAGATCAAGGCTTGGCCACATACAGATGAATCAGTGTCTTTCATTTCGTCTGTCAATTCTGTAGATAATATTCCGTCTTTGGAAGAGAAATCTTCTTCCGACCAATAGCCACCTTGCTCCACTATTTCTTCTTTTGTTGTTTTTGGAAAATAAAGTACTCCTGCCGACAGATTATAGTCACAGATACCCACTGAATAAGGTAAGAATTCCCCGTATTCATCTCCCATATCAGAAATAATTTTATTTTTCAATTTTTCATACTCTTCTTTAGTGTATTGTCTATTTAAAATGCAATATTTCTTTTTTCTCAAACCAATACATCCAAAACAGTTTTCAACATCAATGCAATTATCTAAATACTCAGAATATTTTGCCACAGAATGCGCAGAGTGTTTAATTTGATAACCACCATCTACCGTTCCATTGTTACCAGAATTTTCCGTATTCCAAGTAAAAGCTTGATCGATAGAATCTTTGGCATTTAAGCCTCTTATACAATTAAGACAATTTTGCGAATTTTCCCAAGAAAAAACATTTTTACACTTATCACAGTTGGTCATGTAGTTCCCAGAGGAATTTGTAATTTTTATATTGAAGTTTTCTCGATGGATAGCATCATTTTTTAATATATTCTCAAATTCTATTTTATATGAATTTAATTTTTTATAAGAGCCAAAATTAAATTCGGCTAATTCTTTCTCGTATTCATCTTTTGTATATTGCTGGTTCCTTATACAATAGCGTTTATTGCGAAGGTTCCAAGACATTACACAATCCTGACAATTTCGACAATCAAACAAAAAATATGAGTCTATGCAATCCCGCGAGTTTTCTGAAAAATTTAAATTAAACGAACTATGGCAAAATAAACAGTTATATGATTTTTGCATATCAAAACAGTACACCAAATCAAAAGAATCTTTACTGGTTAAAACTCGATAACAATAACTCAGGTTTTCACATTTCCAAATTGCTCTGCTTAAATAAATGTTTTTTGATTCCCATGTATCCTCAGACCAATCACAAGCATAATTTTTTCTACCTATTTGATGAGCACGCGGGACTTTTTCTTGTAACTCTTTTAGTTGAGTGAAAAATGGTTTAGTGGGATCATATTCCTGACCAAAAGACATCGGTTCCCAATTATCTCCCCACCATTCATGAGAAGTATAAATAGGAAACCGAGCATTTTCTGGCAAAACAGTTATAAAGCTTTCTCCAGAAAGATCCGACTTCCCTTTTCTGAACTTTCCAAAAGGAGCAAATGAAAAATATTGCTACCATCTGCAGTCGCAACACTTGCGAGGAATTTTTAAGCCTATTTTTTCATAGAAATTAAAATCTTCACTTTCTATCGTGAAATCTTTTTTACAGTTTTTGCATTGTTTAGTTTCTTCTTTCATAATTACTCATAACACTTTATCGCGATCGAGAAATTTTGTTATGTTTGGTCTGCTTCTCCGCCTTTGTATTCGTATAAATTTACTCTTGCCGGACGGATGACGCGCTCGCCCAGCTTGTATCCCCTTTGAATTACTTTTGCCACTTTGTGGTCCAATTCTTTTTTATCTGTTTCCACCATATCTATTGATTCATGTATATTCGGATCAAAAGTTTCACCCTCTACTCCTGTGGGCTTAACTCCATATTCTTCAAAAATAGTATTGAGTTGGGAATAAATATGCTGTATGCCTATTCGCCAATTTAAATCTACTTTTTCCCATACTTCTTTGTCAGAAAAAGCTATGTTGAAACTATCTATAATAGTAAGAAACCGAGTCAATATACGCTCGCGCATTGCTTCGGAAAACATCGCCTTGCGGTCATCTTCTTGCTTCCTGTAATTTGCGAATTCCGCTCGCTCTTTCTGCCAGCCGGTCAGGTATTCTTCTTTTTCTTTCTTTGCCTGCTTCAAATCTGCCCTAAATTTCTTTAGAGTTTTCTTTAAATCCTCTTCCCCGTCTTCATTAAATTCAAACTCAAGAATCTCCGATTCCTCTTCTGCTTGCTGTTCTTCTTTTTTTTCTGTTTGTTCTTCATCATCACTCATATACACACTTTAGCATAAAAAAATCCCTCTTGAAAGAGGGATTTTTTTCTAACGCTTAGACCATTTAGGAGCCTTTCTTGCTTTCTTGAGTCCGAATTTTCTTCGTTCTTTGGCTCTTGGGTCTCTTTTCAAGAATCCTAAGGTTTTCAACCCGCCGCGCAAAGCAGGATCTGATTCTATAAGAACTCGGGAAAGTCCGTGACGAATTGCTTCTGCCTGCGAGTGCGTGCCTCCTCCGGACACGAGAACCTCTACACTCCACTTTGCGCCTTTTCCTGTAGGCAGTCCCTTGGTAATCGGATCCAATATCAAACGGCGCTCTACTTCGGTCTTCAAGTATTCCCTGGCATCCTTTCCATTTATCACAAAATGAGCTTTGGCGGATGGAGTGATGCGTACTCTTGCAGTAGAAGTCTTTCTTCGTCCTACGGCTTCAATATATTTTGTTTTTTCTGTAGTTGCCATATAAGATTAATCTTCAATTTTTAAATTTTTCATCATCGTTCGGCGGATTTTGTTATCAGGAAGCATGTTAAATATCGCAAGCTTGACCAATTCTTTCAGGCCTTTCTTTTCGACTGTCTCTGTGCCTTTCAAAACTCGGAGTCCTCCCGGAATACCGGAGTATCGTGTGTGAAATATCTCATCTAATTTCTTGGCAGTGATCTTGATCTTGGAAGCGTTTACGACTTTGACCGGAAAACCTGAATATTTATTTCGTTCAAAAGTAGCCTTGGTCTTGCCCATTAGTGACATCGCGACTTCGCTCGCTATTCGGCCTAAAGTTCTTCCTGAAGCATCGATGGTAACTATTTCTTTTTTATCTGTCATTTTCATGCAATATTAACTTTATATAAATTCTATAATTGCCATTTTTGTCCCGTCCGACTTGCGGGCTCCTAATTTTACGATTCTGGTGTATCCGCCTTTTTTATCTGTATACTTTGGCGCAATAACTTCAAAAAGTTTTTTCACTTCTCGTTTTCGGTTTGCCAATTTTGAAATGATGAGCCTGCGAGTAGCTGCGTCACCCTTCTTTGCGTGAGTCACAAGCTTTTCTATAAATGGTCTTAGCTCTTTTGCCTTTGGTTCGGTCGTTTTTATTTTTTCGCGCACGATCAAATTGAGCGCTAAGGAATTCATAAGCGCATTCTTTTGCTTTTTGACTCGGCCGAATTTTCTTTTTGTATTATGGTGTCGCATAAATTAGGTTCTAGTTTCTAGGTCATAATAAATTATTCCTTGAGATTCAATCCAAATTTATTCAACACTTTCTTAACCTCTGTAATTCCTTTCTCGCCGATGCCTTCTACTTCAAGCAGGTCTTCCCTTTTCTTGCGGGCAAGGCCTCCAAGCGTGCGGATATTTGCTCCGGTCAAAGCGTTCAGCGTTCTAGTAGAAAGATCAAGGCTGTCTGTGCGGGTCTTTAACACATCTGCAAAATCAGCGCCCCCGCCTGCGTCGGACTGTGAAGCATTACGGGCAGGTTTCTTTTCTTCACCTTCGTCTTCTTTTTCTTTTCCTGCTTTCTTTTCCGGCTTTACTTCTTCTTCCGGCTCTTTAAAATCAATGATGGCTTTGAGCTGATTGATCATGATTTCGATAGACTGAGAAAGAGCTTCGCGAGGAGAAAGTGTGCCGTCTGTTTCTATGGAAATTCGCAGGCGGTTGTGGTTTGTCTTGTCGCCGACGCGCATGTTTTCCACTTCGTAAGCCACTCGGCGGATGGGAGTGAATATGGCATCTACGGCAATGGTGCCGATGTCTACTTTTTCTTTCTGGAAAACTTCTTTAGGGATAAAACCGAGACCTTTTTCAATCTTCATTTCAATATTCAAATTTACCTTGCCGGTCACTTCTGCGATATGAAGCTCCGGGTTTAAGATCTCTACTTGTCCTCCCGTTTTTATATCTGAAGCCAAAACTTCTTTTGGCCCTTTTATGGAAAGATCAATAGTCTGAGACTCGTCCGATAGCATCTTGAATCGGGCTTTCTTCAAGTTCAGTATCATAACGATGACATCCTCTTTGATGCCGTCCATAGTTTGGAATTCATGGGTTACGCCCTCTATCTTTATAGAAGTAATGCTCGCGCCCGGCAAGGACGACAAAATAATTCGCCTTAAACTATTTCCTAATGTATGGCCGTATCCGGGATATAAGCCGTCTATTTCAAATACTCCTTTGTTGCCAACTTCTGAAACAACGCGAGGTTTTGATGGCATAATTATTTTATATTCAGGCATATTTTTTAAAAAAGTTATCTTTTAATTTAATAATGTTCAAAATTAATAATACTTGTCCGTCCTTTGGCGGAATATTTTATCTGCTATAAAATTCCAGCACGGCGTTGATATCAAGGTACGCCTCGGTATTTTTTGGTTTTGCCAATATTTTTCCTTCCATGCCGGCTATATCAAAAGAAACCCAGGTCGGCGCAATGTAATCTTTCAATTTATCTCCGAGATTTTCAAATAATTTCTTCACCTTGCTTCCTTCGCGGATTTTTACTACATCTCCCGGCTTTAATTCATATGATGGAATAGTGACCCGGTGATTGTTTACTACGAAATGTCCGTGAGATACCATCTGTCGCGCGCCTCTTCGGCTAGGGGCGAGACCCATTCTGTAAACTGCGTTATCCAAACGAGACTCAAGATTTTCGTATAATTTTTCAGCAGTACCGGCTCCTTTTATATGGGAAGCTTTTTTTACATAATTAGAAAGCTGGCGTTCAGATATGCCGTATGAAAAGCGAATTTTTTGTTTTTCTAAAAGCTGCGCGCCGTATTCCGTAGGAGCTTTTGGGCGCTTGCCTCCTATGGGGCTCTTTACGGAAGCGGAAAACTTCGGGGTCTGGCATTTGTCGTACACTCCCGCTCCGAGTCTCCTGCCTATTTTAAATTTAGGTTTTGATATCATAATTTTAAATATTTAAACTCGTCTTGGCTTCTTGGCTTTCGGTCCGTTGTGAGGCACCGGTGTCGCATCCAATATGGATGTAATCTCTATGCCGTGAGCCATAAATGCTCTGATGGCAGGCTCGCGCCCTGACCCGACTCCGAGAACCACGACATCCGCATCTTTTACTCCAAGCACTGCCGCTTTGTCTCCGATAATATCGCCTACTTTGGAAGCTGCGAAGGGTGTGCCTTTCTTTGCTCCTCTGAAGCCCAGACTTCCTGAGCTGGACCAAAATAATGTATTGCCAACTTTATCAGAAAAAAGCACTTTCGTATTGTTGAAAGTCGCTTCTATGTGTAAAACGCCAGAAACAATTTTTTTCTTTGGAGTTTTTGAGGCAGCCTTTTTAGCATCAACTTTCTCTTCTGTTGTATTCTCTACATTATCCATAAATTTACGTCTTGCTTTCTTTTCTCTTACCGGACGCCATGGTTTTTCTGACATTGCCTCTGACTGTTCGGGAGTTTGTCTTGGTGCGCTGTCCTCGGACCGGCAGTCTTTTAATATGTCTTAAGCCCCTGTGGCTCTTTATATCTTTCAGTCTTTTTATGTTTGCGGCAATCTCTCTTTTCAAATTACCTTCTATTTGTATCTTTTCAACTATGGCTCTGATGCTGTTTTCTTCAGCTTCAGTTAAATCTTTTGCGCGCTTGCCGTGATCTATATTAACCTGATCTAAAATTTTTTTAGCGGAAGAAACACCAATGCCGTAAAGGACTGTCAAGCCAATCTCAAGTCTTTTATCATTTGGTACGGTGATTCCTAATACTCTCATCCCAGTATTAAAATTTTACCTTAGCTATTAATCTTAATGTATTTCTATGTTTCATAATTATATTTATTTTTTGTATTACTCAATCAAAAATTTAATACGGGACAGGTAAATTATTGTTTTTGTTTGTGCTTTGGGTTAGAGCAAATTATTCTTAAATGCCTGGCGCGCCTTACCAGTTTGCAATTATCGCAAATTTTTTTTACAGCAGATTTGATTTTCATAGATAATACAAGAGAAAAACAAGGAAAAACCCTTATTTTTCAATACTTTTAACTTTTACAAATCCCAATTAAACAGTAAATACTATAATACACTATAGTTAAAAAAATTACAAGCCCCCACACCTAGTTTCTAATAGTTTTATAAAAGCACCTTTGGTGTAATTAGAAACTAGGTGTGGGGGCAAGTCCATTTATAATCTTTTAACGATTCTTCCTTTACCTCCATAAGAGTCCAGTACGACCTCTACCGCATCTCCTATTAAAACTTTGATTCTGTGTAAGCGCATCTTTCCGCCCAGGTATGCGAGAATTTCTTTTTGTCCCCCTATGCTATCTTCCGTCTTATCTTGAATTTTAACTCTAAACAAAGTACTGGGAAGAGCCTCTGTGACAACTCCTCGCGCCGTTGTTAACTTTTCCTGCCTGCCTGCAGGCAGGTCTTTTTTTAGATCGCTCATTTATATAGGCCTATTATACTAAAAATAAAATTGGACGTCAAACTCAGCAACTAAATTTATTCAGGATAATTCAGAATAATTTTCACATCTTCAGTCTTCTCAGGAATAGATTTCCTCCATGGAGGATTTATTTTTAAGCTGGCAGACTCTATATTTTCATATTCGGACAATATGCTTACAAAATCTTTTTTCGGCTTGCCGAGTAAATAATCTGTGAATTTTTTTGTGTCCAGTTTCCACACAATCTTTACGGGTCCTGATAAATTAAAATTTATACTTTTCATATTTTCAAACGAATGATCATTCTGGCTGAAGAGAGAAAATTTCAGATTTCTTATGTTTGGAATATAAACATCATTCCCGTCGTATTTAGCGGCTGCGCTCTCAGCAATTTTCTTTGTCAGCCTATCTTCACTAAAAAGAATCCCATACAAGGTTCCCTTTAGTGTAAGTGTCATGCTTTTATCATCGTTATATTTGGAAGATATATCATTTTCGCTTGTATTTAGAAAAATCGCATCTTTAAATAAGATGAATCCGCTCGGAATCTGATCAGTAGCTTTCTTCAATAGCTTCGCGCTAAGCGCAGTCTTGAGAGATGCTGCTGCTTCTATTTTTTCCTCTTCGCCGACAACGGGCGCTCTTCCTTTAAAACCCCCTTTTATTTCCGTGCCTGTTTTCGTTCTGACTTTAAATTTATCGTATTTAGTGGTACCTTTAAAACCCGCTATTTGAAAATCAAGCGGACCGCTGTTATATTCCTCGCCTGCTTCCGCGGCATAAATAGCCGCTTCCGCCGAACCAGCGGTTCCGTCTTTAGCCATGCCGGGCACTATAAGCGGTGTTTTAGTTTTATAAAGTTTGCCATTGGATCCTTCAAGCCTGGTATCAATAGCTAGTTTTTGGGAAGCAGCGCTAAAGGAATTAAAAATTAGCACTGTGCCCGTGGCCTTTTCGACAACTTCTTTTTCTTCCGTGGCTTGGATTATATTTTTTTCCTCTCCGGAAATAACCACTAAGTCAAAAAACAGGCTGCCATTTTGAGGCAAACTGCTCGCCCCAAAATTTTCGCTTAAAACCAAGTCTTCGGTTTTTGGATTCACACTCACTTTGGCGCTGGAGAAGAGAAAAGATAATGCAAAAATAAAAAACAATGCCGACATGCAGGCCACAAACCATAGCGCGCGTCTGGATTTGTTGTTTGAATTATTTTTTATTTTTTTCGGCTTGACCTCTTTAGTTTCTTCTGCCTTAAAAGTCTTTATTGTCTCCGGCTCTTCTTCAAAATAAACATTTGTTTTGATTTCTTTGCTCGTGTCTTTAACCGTTTTTCTGGCACGTTTTGTTTTCACCATGTCTTCCAGTACGTATTTTGCCATAAATTTACGCTCGCCCCGCCATGGCGGGGTAAACCAAATAACGAGTAATGTAAACAGAATCCATAATAAGAAAGGCATCCCGCGCCGCTTCTTCCCCGAATGAAGCGAGGTTATGCAGGAGCTTGGTGTCCATGACGGTAATCTCGAATTTTGATTCCGCTAAAGTATATTGGCTGAATTGTTCTGACTTTATTATATCTCTAAATAACTCTGCCACCTCCTTGTCCACAACTATGAAAATAACTGCTGGAATAGATATGTCTTTTGATAAATGCGCCAGCGACTCTTGGAAATTTTTGAGCCACTCTGTTTTAAGATCTTTTATAATTAATTCCAGTTTCTTTGCGACAGATGCTTCTGCATGACTGTCCTTAAATAGCGATAGAAGCGAGTTTGCTTCGTCTATAGTACATCCAAGCTTGGCAGATATTCCGCGCGCCAAAAAATTCCTCCCCAGCGGGTATGAAATAGATTCCCTAAGAACATTTTTCTTGACCATAAAAATTTCAGTGACTTCTCCGCCAATATCGACGAGTAGAAAGTTTTCTTCTTTTTTATACATATCTCTTACTACAGTAAACGAAGTCATTGCAAAAGACGAAAATTTTATTGTTTCAAATTTAAAATATTTGCTTATTGTATCTTCAATTCTTGAGAGCATTTGTTCTCCGCTCATTGATATAAAGATGATCATTTCCAGCTCTTTGGTTTTTTGTCCGATCGGATCAGAAGATTCATACCCATTTAGTATCGTCTTTATATTTTTTAGCTCAATAGGCCTGACCGCATTGTTACCATCAGAATATTTTAATAAATGCTCTTCTCCGAATAGCTTTATCTCTTTCTGTATAAGCTCATCTGCAAGTTTTTCTGTAAATATGAATGGCGTGTTTTTTTTATAGTTAATTGTCCGCGTCTGAGATGCATACCACGGAGAAGACAAAACACAAAAAATTCTGCTCGGGGCGCCGAGTCCAGTTCCATATATCCTGCCAGCAACAGATTCCAGAGCTTGTATGGTTCCCGATAAAAAACTTTCAGCATCAACTTTTTCTTTTATAGGCAAAGAAACGGTTTCAGAGAAAATAATTTTCGGGATTCCGGAACTTCGGGCCAAAAATAGAGCTCCCCCTACAGACGAAGAGTCTATATTAAACACAGCCATCAATTCATCTTTTTCCTGCGGTTTAGAAAAAATCCCCATATTGCGTATTATACCCTGAAGCGAAGTTTATTCAAAACTTGCTGCGGGGCAGGTCACAAAAGCACAGCTTTTATTCTGCGTATACCCTGCGCCACTGCTTCTTCTTTTTGGATTTTAAACTTACTCAATTCCTTTGTGTTAGAAACATGCGGTCCTCCGCAGAATTCTTTGGAAAAAATATTGCCTTCTTTGTCTTGTATAAAATATACAGAAACCATGTCTGCGTATTTGGCTCCAAATTCCATCTCGGCGCCGATACGCTTTGCTTCTTCTAGGGGCATTTCCTTGCGCACAACATCAAGACCTCGCTTTATCTTCTCGTTTACCCAATTTTCAACTTTTTTCTTTTCTTCGTCGGTTAATTTATGGTCACAGAGAAAATCTATGCGCAGGCGTTCTTCAGTTATATTGCTCCCGCGCTGTTTGATTTCAGGGCCAATCACAGTTTGAAGTCCGGCCAAAAGCAAATGATGAGCAGTGTGCAGTCTTATTGTTTTTTTGTTATGGTTTGCAAGCCCGCCTTTAAACATGCCGGCAGACGCAGTCTGTGAAAGTCTCTGATGTTCTGCCATTTTCTTATGAAAGTCTTCAAGGTCAATTTCCTTGCCTAACTCATGAGCTAACTCAGCAGTTAACTCAATCGGAAAACCGTAGGTCGTAGCCAAAATAAACGGGTCTATGCCTTTTTCAAATTCCTTGAGACCTTCTTTGAGAGTTTTTCTAAATTTGCTTTCTTCGTCGAAAATAACTTGTTCTGTTATTTTGTCATTTTGCAAAATGTTTGAATATTGAGTTTTATATTTATCCACGAAAATTTCTAAAATTTTCTTTATAAATCCGGAATCAAGTCCGATCTGATCTATTTTAAATACTGCGCGGCGAATCAATCGGCGCAAAACATAACCCTGGTCCTTGTTCCCCGGAATTACTCCATCCGAAATTAAAAAAATAGAACTTCTCAAGTGGTCTGCAATTATTCTGGCTGATCTCTCGTCATAATTCTGTGAATTTTCTTTTATCATATTCATCACTGGTGCAAAAATATCAGTTTCATAAATACTTTTTTTACCCTGCGCTACAGTCGTGACTCGCTCTAATCCTGCTCCTGTATCTACATTTTTATTAGGCAACTCGCCTGCAACTTTTCCGTCCTCTTGTTTATAAGCCATAAAAACATCGTTCCAAATTTCTACGACTTTTTGTTCGTCTTCAGCTTTTTCAAATTGCTCCTGATTCATATCACCAAGCGAACCCGTTAAGTCATAGAACATTTCGGTTGAAGGACCTGCAGGAGAATTGGTGCCTGCGCTCCACCAATTTGATTTGGAACTTTTAAAATAAATCCTGTGCTCCGGAATACCCAGTGCTTTCCAAATTTCTACTGATTCTAGATCACGAACAACTGCTTCGCTTCCCCCAAAGACAGTTACATACAAACGCGACACGTCAAGCCCTAAACCTTCATCTTTTTTTGTTAAAAATTCGTAACTCCATTTTATAGCGTCTTCTTTAAAATAGTCACCCAGGGACCAGTTGCCAAGCATCTCAAAAAAAGTTAAATGAGTACTATCTCCTACTTCCTCTAGATCAATCGTGCGAACACATTTTTGAGAATTTGCCAGACGTTTGCCCTGCGGATGTTTTAGCCCTAGGAGATGTGGCATCAATGGCTGCATACCAGCAATATTAAAAAGTACCGAAGGATCATTTTCGGGTACAAGCGAAGCGGAAGGAATTATTTTATGCCCTCTTTTTTCAAAAAATTTTAAAAACCTTTTTCTGATCTCATTTGACTCCATTTTCTTCAGAAATTTTTCTTATCGGCTTTTCAATAATATTTACTAAAATTAGTATAAGTAAAACAAGAACAGTGACAATGAATGCCAGACCAAAAAATCCAAAACCTGCGGCCATGCCTATGCCCGCCATCACCCAAAGCCCGCCTGCAGTGGTAAGACCTCGGAGCTGAGAGCCATAAAGCATTATGGATCCGGCGCCTAAGAATCCAATACCGACAATAATTTGCGAAGCGATTCGGGTCGGATCAAAACCGCCAATAGCCTGATATTTAAGAGCTATCATTTCAGAAATTATAACAAATAAAGCCGAACCTAAAGATACGAGCGCGTGCGTTTTCATGCCGGCGTCTTTATGCACGAAAAGTCTCTCCAGCCCTACTATTATTCCTAACCCCACAGCTACGGTTAATCTTAAAATAATTTCACTATTTTCTGTTAAAAATTGAGTCATGAATTAATTATACAACTACTCCCCCGCCTAAGCAAACATCTCTATCGTAAACCACGACAGACTGGCCGGATGCGACCAAAATTGGTTTATCAAAAATTATCTCTGCTCTGTTTTTTTCCAAAACTCTTACTCGACATGGCAGAAATTCTCCGTGATATCGAATTTGAGCTCTATAATTTTTATTTTCTTTTGGAGTTTCCGAGATCCAATTTGTGTATGCTAAATTAAGAGAAAAATGCTGTAAATTTTTTGAGCGGAAGGTTCCGCCCGCAGGATGGAGTAAAGCCAAATAATTTACAGCATTTTTCTCTTGCGAAACTATTAACGTATTTTTCTTTATATCTTTGCCGACAATGTAATAAGGGCTGTCTTTTGGGCTCTTTTTTGTAACTGTAAAACCATGCCGTTCGCCTAGCGTATGAAAAACGACTCCGTCGTGAAATCCGATCTTTTCCCCTTTCTCATCCCCCGCTTCCTGCGGGGCAAGCATTACTTTTCCTTTTTTTTCTTTGATATAGTGTTTCAAAAATTCTTTCAGATCCACGGCGCCGAGAAAGCAAATTCCCTGACTGTCTTTTTTCTCGGCTACTGGCAGTTTAAACTTTCTCGCTAACTTTCTTACTTCTGTTTTCCTTAAATTCCCCACTGGAAACAAAATTTTACTTAACTGTTTTTGATTTAGCGTCCACAAAAAATAACTTTGATCTTTAGAAGAGTCTTTGCCTTTTATTAATTGGCAATTTTCTTGTCGGGTGTTGGACACCCAATTCGCGGGTGTCCAACACCCGACAATTCGTGAATAATGCCCTGTCGCCACAAAATCCGCCCCCATCGCAAGCGCTTTTTTTAGGAAGGCGCCGAATTTTACTTCTTTATTGCACATGACATCTGGGTTCGGCGTCCTACCGGCACGGTACTCCCGAATCATGTAATCGGCAACTTCTTTTTTATAGACATCTTCGAGATCAAATGTAAGAAACGGAATATCCAAAAAAGCCGACACGCGCATGGCATCTCGGCGCTCTTCCTCTTCATTGCATTCCAGAAAGTCCGGATGCCAAGTCTTTATGAAGACTCCCACAACTTCATATCCTTCTTTCTTCAAAAGCGCGGCCGAAACGGCGCTATCAACGCCTCCCGAAAGACCCACAAAAACAACTTTTTTCTCCATTTATTAAACTTACAGACTCATCAGCTTTTTGTAAAGCTCAAAAGTAGCCCGCGCGTCGGACAAAGCGGTATGGGCGCGTTTGTTTACTATGCCAAAGTAGAGACACAATTCACGCAAAGAAAAATGTTCCAAGTCCGGATTGCGGTGCATTTTAGCCCAAGCGATAGATATGGTGTCCAGTTTATGATAATGAAGGGTGTTCACTATATTGGTTTTGCTAAAAGCGGATTCCAAAAACCCGGAATCAAAAGCTACATTATGGCCAACCATAATGGAATCTTTAACTTTATCGGCAAAAATTTTTATGGCTTCTTCCAGTGAATAGGCTTCTTCCCACGCTTTTTCATCATAATGGCTTATCTTCAGAGACACCGGATCGGCATCTTCTATGCGCTCTGGTTTGATTTTTAATTCAAAGTCTTCTATGACCTCAAGTTCGGAATTGGTTAAAACACAGCCGATTTCAATAATCTCATGCCTGATAAGATTTAAACCAGTCAACTCTATATCTATGAAAGCAAAATTGTGTTTTCTCATCACCGTAATTATAGCACGCGGATGAATTTTATTTTAAATATTTTTCTATATTTGCTTTGTGTTCTATGAAATTTTTTGCGTAATGAATAGCGCCTTCTTTGTCATGAAGATAATATAGATAAGGCGAATTTTGGGTATGGATCGCAGCATTAATAGCTTCTATTCCCGGATTTCCGATGGGAGACTTTGGCAATCCTCTTGTCTTATAACTATCCGGCACTGCATCCACCTGAAGCGCCATATTGATACCAATTCTTCTCCACAAAATCCCGGAAATAACTTCTCGGTCGTCATCTCCCTTTGCTTCTCTCTCTATAATAGATGCCATTATAATAATGTCTTTCTCACTTTTACCCGAAGCTAAAATTTCCGGACGAAGCGGAACTATTTTTTTCTCAAAATTGTCGCTCATAGATTTGAGCACCACATCTTCGTCTGCATTCTTAAAGAAAAAATAAGTGTCCGGAAAAAGATACCCCTCCATATCTTTTGCCTTAAGCAAGAATTCTGTCTTGTTGAAATTCTGGAGCTGCAGGGCAAACATATCTCCAATCTGATTGACATCAAAACCTTCGGGGATAGTAACCGATGCGGGCGCCGTACGGTGTTCCCCTCCGCCAATGCGCCGCGCTACTTCAAAAACGGGCAGTTTTCTTTCAAATGTATAATTGGCCGATATTATATTTTTTTCTTTACCAAAAAGTATCACGAAAAATTCAAAAGCTACTTTTGATTTTATTATGTGCTCTTGTTTTAATATAGACGAGACGCTTCGCAGACTTGCTCCTTTTTCTACCTGAATTGTAACTCCTGCGGGAAAGTCTCTTGGCGCGCTTAAAAATAAAATAAAAAACACAATTGCGCTGGATATATAAATGGCAATTTTTTTATTCTCCATCCCAGTACTAAAATTTTAATTTTTTTATAATCATGGTTATTTTACGTCCTCAAAAATTTAGTACGGGACAAGTAAATTATACAGGCAAATTTGTAGGCGGTGAAGCTTCTTTGGACTCTATACGCTCCAATGTAGGAACTTTCAATATCTGGCCCGGGAAATGCCAAAGTGTTGCCAGCTCTTCCACGTTGAGCACAAACGTAGGCGGATGCTTATAAGCCATGAAAATACGAGACACCGGCCAGTGCATATACGTCTGATGTTCGTCAAAAATTTTGTGCCGGAGCGGAAGATGGAAAAAGTTTCTTTCCCTGTACTCATGAAGCATTCTTTCCGCCAAAATCATAACTTGCTTTTGCGAGATCATGAATATTCCTCCATACGCGTCTGCTTGTGTATTGTTTGTACGCTCTAATTCATTACTGTCAGGTTTTGCATATTGGCGCCAGATAAGACGAATATTTCTCCTGCTATTCATACTAAAGACTTCCTTTTTCGCAACATACATAACGCGAATTCCGGTATCAAAACCAACCTTGCTAGTTTTAGCTGCCATGCCAATTAAGATGTTCCTTAAGAAATCAGGGGAGCGGATTTCTTTTGTAAATGTTCCGGGATGAATTTTACTCTCATTATATTTAGTATAAGGCTCCAGATACTTATCCATCTGAAATCGGGCTTCGGCAACCCAGTTGCGTCTGCCAAACCAACTTCCGGCAATCTTGTATTCTTTCTTTGAGGGAGTAACCACTATTTGCATCCAAGCTTGTTCTCCTTTTTGCAGTGAACCGAAAAATTCCACTATAGGCGAAATAGGATCAACTTTGTATTCTTCTTTCGGATCTTTATCCAAGCCAAAATCAACATACGTTTTTATGGGAAATACCTCGTGCTTTGCAAGCTTTAGTTCACAGCCCCATCCCATCCAGGCGCTTTCCGGAGTGATCTTATCCACAGCCAAAGTATAATCCTCCACCGCTTTTACCTGCGCCTGCGGATATTGAGCGTACATTTGTGTTTCAACCAGTCCGCGCAAGCGCGTCGGCGTGCGTATGTAAAAATGCACCATTCCATCAATTGAAGCAATCTCAAGAGAAAACCAAAACCACACAGCTCCCTGCCAAAACTCTTCTCTGCCCCCTTTCAAACTCCAGTGATAAAGGGCATTGGTAAAAAAGAGCTCCATGGCTTTTGGGCTGCGCAAGACTTCGCGCGGAGGAACTATTTCAAGCAGCACGAAATCTATTCCGGAAATAAAATCCTGCTGGATATAG
>JACPLQ010000018.1 GCA_016186435.1 Candidatus Nomurabacteria bacterium
AATGCGGAATTGCGATAGTATAAACAATCAGATCGGTATCAGTTGGTATAAGTTCAAAACCCTGCCCGATGGTTATTTTAATTCCCAGCTCCTTTAACTCATGAGTTAGCTCATTCTCTGACATATCAGAACCAGAAACTTCTTTTCCCTCTAAAAACATCATTCGAGCAATAGCCGAAATTCCGATACCGCCGATGCCGATAAAGAATATTTTTTTGATTTTTGATAGATCTATATTCATATTACTTCAGACTTTTTATTATCTTCATAAACTGTTCTCCCCTGTCGTATTCATTTTTAAACATATTAAAAGAAGCAAAAGCTGGGCTGAAAAGCAGGATATCTTGTCGTGAGGCAAGACCTAACGACTTTTCTATTGCATCTTTTAAATTCTTCTCTTCGTACACCGAAACTTTAGTCTTCTTGAGATCTTTTATTATCCTATTCGTACCATTGCCCGGCAATAGAACTACAGCTTTTGCATATTTTTTTATATCTTTAAGCAGACTCTTAAAATCAAGATTCTTATCCGAACCGCCCATGATAAGCACTATGTTTTTATTTTTACTGCCGAGAGCCTGCAGAGCCACGGAAGTAGCTTCCGGCGTGCAGGAATTTGTATCATTATAAATCTCTATACCCTTTACGGTTTTGACTAGTTCAAGCCTGCCGGACACAGCTTTGAAATTTTCTACTGTTTTCCTTATAATTTCTTCTTTTACTTTTAAAACTCTGGCAACTTCTATGGCGCAGGCTATATTTTCTAAATTATGTTTGCCTTTGAGTTTAATTTTCCAAGTTTTTGGAATGTTTTTTATATTTGCAGTTAGCAATTTGCCTTTTATATCTCTGATTTTGCCTTTTAAGCTTGGCCCTAACACGAGGACATTATCCCCGCCTGCAGCGCTATGCGCAGCATTGCGGGCAGGTTTCTTCTGAAATTTATAAATATAAGATTTATCTTTTAAATATTCTTTTAAATTATCTTTATAATAATTCATGTGGTCGGGCATAAAATTTGTAAATACAGAAATATTTGGGGAAATTTTCGCCTCGCCGAAACCCTGCAGCTGCCATGAAGAAAGCTCAAAGACGACAACGTCCCAATCTTTTACGACATTGAGTAGCGGAAGCGCTGCCGTGCCTTTAATGTTTCCTCCGAGATGCACCCGCATGCCGGATGCTTTTAAAATTTCATAGATCAGTATGGTCGTCGTGCTTTTGCCGCGCGTGCCAGTTACTCCGATAATTTTTACTTTCGGCGCCAGTTTTGCAAATAGAGATTCATCCATTTCTATCGGTATTCCTTTGCTGTCTGCGTATTTAATGTATCGGGAATCAAGAGGGACTCCCTGACCTTTCAGGACAAAATCACAGCTGTCAAAATCTTCCAGTCGGTGTTCACCTAGTACATATGTGATATTTCCCCGCCCATTGCGGGGCAAGTTATATTTCTTTAATTTTTTTATAGAGGGAGCAAGTTCTTTCTCTGTTTTTAAATCAGTAACCAAAACTTTCGCTCCATTCTCCGCAAGAAAAGCAATATCCCCGAGTCTTTTTCCCAGAAGTCCGAGGCCTACCACTGTCACTTTTTTATTCTTAAAAAATTCTCTGAAATTCTGCATTTTATTTTTCATAAGCTTTCTTAAATTCTTCCATATCATCAAAATGACTTTTTACTCCTTTCACTTCTTGGTAGGTTTCGTGGCCTTTGCCGGCACACACTATTATATCGCCTTTTTGGGCGAGCTTCACCGATTCTTGTATAGCTTCACGGCGGTTAGTTATTGTTGTGACTTTTTTTAATTCATCGCTGTGGAGATTTACAAGCATTTCGCTTATAATTTTTTCCGGGTCTTCGCTTCGCGGGTTGTCAGAGGTAAAAATTGCAATATCCGAATGTCGTACGCCAATTTTACCCATGATAGGCCGCTTTAGAGGATCTCGGTCTCCGCCGCAACCGAAAATAGAAATTACTTTTCCGCCTGCCTGATTTACTTCTTGTATGGCTAAAAGAATTTTTTCTAGTGCGTCAGGAGAGTGCGCATAATCTACTACCACCATTACTCCGCTCGAAGAGAGGAAATGTTGAAAGC
Organism: Candidatus Nomurabacteria bacterium; assembly: GCA_016186435.1. Lineage (GTDB taxonomy): Bacteria > Patescibacteriota > Minisyncoccia > Phycocordibacterales > UBA9973 > UBA9973. The sequence continues at coordinate 2,097 of JACPLQ010000018.1, forward strand.
GCCCTCGAGGAGGTTCTATTGTTTCCAAAATTTTATTTACTTTCTTCATATCAAAACCCAGTAAAGAGCTCGCGCTCCAGACCGCGAGCAGATTGTACGCGTTAAACTTACCCAGAAGTTTTGAACGTATCTTCTCTTTATTAAAATCAAGCTCCATACCAGAAAAATCTAATTTTTTAATTTCACCATGAAAATACTGCCCCGTCGGGTGTCCAACACCCGCAAACTCTCCAAAACCGTAAGAAAACTGATTGGCTTTTATTCCTTCCAGTATTTTCTTGCCGTATTCATCATCAATATTTGCCAAAGCAAAAGCGCGGGAAGGTAGCATTTGGAAAAACTTTTTCTTCGCTCCGAAATAATTATCAAAATTTTTGTGATAATCTAAATGATCGTGAGTGAGGTTTGTAAAAATACCGCCGACAAAACTCACCCCAGCCACACGGTTTTGATCTAAAGCGTGCGAACTTACTTCCATAAAAGCATACTCACAGCCGGATTTTACCATGTCGCTAAAAAGTTTGGTGAGAGTTATAGAATCAGGGGTAGTATGTGTGGCAGGCCGGATTTCTTTTACGACAATATTTTCTACTGTGCTCACGAGTCCGGCTTTATAGCCGAGTTCAGTCGCAATTTTATAAAGCAAGGTCGCTGTCGTCGTCTTGCCGTTTGTGCCCGTCACCCCGACAATCTTTAATTTTTTTGACGGGTTGCCGTAATAATGCATAGCCCCGAAAGATTTTATACCCCACCATATTTTTTTAAGTTTTTTTGTTAGGGATCTCATGATAGATTTTTCAAAAAATCTGCTAATTGTTTGATAGGCTTCATTGTTGTGTACATTTTTTCATGATCTTCTTTATTTAACTCTGCCTGAGTTCCATTAAATCCTTCTGGCATAAATATTCTTCCAAAACCAAATGCTCCTTCTCCGGCTGGCTTATGGGACACAGTACCGTTAACACTTCCTTCAAAATATTCTTCATGCTCGCCATCAAAATACCCAAACACGCACCTTCCTGTAGCGCTCCTGTCTTTTCCGTCCACCAAGGCACATATGTCTTCATAAGTCATACGCTCAAGAAAATATTTAATGAAAGGCCCCGGCAATCCACCCAAAGTTTTAATTTCAAAACTTGTATCTTCCACCACAACTGGACCTTTTACAATATCATACGCCTGCCTGACTTTATGCTGAATAATTTTTTTGAGATCCAGAGACTGAATTTCATCTAGATCAACTTTTTTGTGCGAGATCGGATGTCCTAAATAACTTGCTAAATAATCTGCCTTTTTCTGATTGCCAGTTATGTAGGTAATGTTCTTCATACTATTACAGCTGTGCTACTTCTTCAATCTCATGTTCTAAAATTTTAGCATGGCCTTCGTAAAGAAACTTGCCTTTGAATTTTTTACCTTGCAGTAAAAGGGGTATCCAGAAAGGATCATCTGCCCACATTTCTTTAAATGGAATTTCATCTACATGAAACCATTGAGGCCGCATTTCGTCAGTTTCAATGGGATCACCGGAAAAATTTTCTGTGCGAAAAATATGAACTTGGACAACTTCAGGATTATCTTTAAATTCAAAATCCATGAGGCCGACTTTTTCTATATCTTTAATTTCTATTCCGCATTCTTCTTTTGTTTCCCTCTTTACATTTTCTTCTATGGTTTCGGCTTCCACTTTTCCCCCAAAACCATTCCATTTTCCGGTCGCAAATCCGCGTTTTTTCATTCCAAGAAGAATTTTTGGATGTTTATACACTATACAAAGAGTAGTAATAAGTGTTTTCATGTTTCTATGCTCCATGGCACTTTTTGTATTTCTTACCGCTTCCGCAAGGGCATGGATCGTTTCGGCCCGCCTTTTTCTCCGCTAGGTCTTGCCTAGCGGAATCTTTTGGCCTCCCAAGTTCGGAAGGTTCCGTATGGCTGGTGATGAGAGTTTGCTTCGGGCCAGTATTTTCTTCAGGGTGTACATGAACATGAGCTTCTGTGTTTATAGTGCCTACCAAAGAGGCCGCTTGTTCTTTGAACGTTTCTTCCATTTCTTTAAACATCATCAGTCCGTCTTTTTTATATTCTACAATCGGCTCCCTCTGGCCATACGCGCGCAGATTTACCGAAGAACGCAGATAATCCATAGCTTCTAAATGCTCCATCCACAGGCTATCTGTAGTATATAAAGCAATCCTCCTCACAGTTTCAAGAAATGCTTCGTCCCCGAGCTTACTCCTTTTTTCTTCTGCAATTTTACTAAACTCCTCTCGAGTTTCGGCAATACCTGAAAGCAATGCTTCAATTCCTTTTTTATCCGCTCGCAGCATTTTTTGCCTTCTTTCGTAAATAATTTTGCGCTGATGGTTCATCACGTCGTCGTATTCCAAAGTATGCTTTCTGGAGTCAAAATGAAAGCCTTCTATTTTGGCCTGCGCGCTTTCAAGCGTCCGGCCGATAAATTTATTTTCTATCGGCTGATCTTCCGGAATTCCAAAACGCCCCATCATATTTTTGATTTTATCCGAGCCGAAGACACGCATCAAATCGTCTTCAAGAGATACATAGAACTGCGTGGCGCCGGGGTCTCCCTGTCTGCCCGAACGTCCGCGGAGCTGGTTGTCTATGCGCCTGGCTTCATGCCGTTCGGTGCCCAAAACAAATAGCCCGCCCGCGCTTTTTACAAATTCATATTCATCTTTGTTTTGCGGATTACCTCCGAGTTTTATATCTATTCCGCGTCCAGCCATGTTTGTGGCAATGGTCACTGCACCGCGCTTGCCGGCCTGCGCAATAATTTCTCCCTCTTTCTCATGATTCTTGGCATTCAATATCGTATGCTGTACGCCTTCTTGTTTTAAGTACACTGAAAGAAGCTCATTTTTTTCAATGGATATAGTTCCGATCAGAACTGGTTGGCCTTTTTCATTAAGCTCTTTGACTTTCTTTGCAATAGCCTGAAATTTTCCTTTCTCCGTTTGAAAAATTAAATCGTTATGATCTTTACGGATAATTGGGCGATTGGTCGGGATAACAATGACATCTAGCCCATAAACTTTTAAGAATTCTTCCGCCGAAGTCGCCGCCGTACCAGTCATGCCGGAAAGCTTTTTGTAAAATCTAAAATAATTCTGGAAAGTAATAGATCCGCTTGATCGGGTTTCCTTTTCAATTTTCACCCCTTCTTTGGCTTCTATGGCCTGATGAATACCCTCGCTCCAGCGCCTGCCCGGCTGAAGTCTGCCGGTAAAAGGATCTACAATCACAACTTCTCCTTCCTTGACCACATAGTCTTTATCGCGCTCAAAAATAGCCTGCGCTTTTACTGCAGTTTCCAGATGATGCACGTATTTTATGCCTTTCTCCGTATAAATATTTTCTATACCCAAAAGCTGTTCAGCCTTGGTTATACCGGCATCTGTCAGAGATATGGCTTTTAACTTTTCGTCCACTTCGTAATCTGTATCACGCTTTAACTGTTTGGCAATTTGATAGAATTTAACATAGAAATCTTCCGAGTCCCCCGACTGTGAAGAGATAATAAGGGGCGTACGCGCTTCGTCTATAAGTATGGAGTCTACTTCGTCCACAATCGCATAGTTGTGCCCTCTTTGCACTAAATCGTTTATAGACGTAGCAAGATTGTCGCGCAGATAGTCAAAACCATACTCATGATTTGTACCATAAGTGATATCCGCTAGATACGCTTCCTTTCTGGTGCATGGCTTTAAAAAATCGTAGACAATTTTAAATTCTCCCACTTGATCACGCTCTGCGTCCTCTTCTTTGTGTAATGCATCGTACAGATAAGAAACATTTTGCGAATTAATCACTCCGACAGAAAGTCCTAAAAAATTATAAACCTGTCCCATAAGCACGGCGCCAATGCGGGAAAGATAATCATTCACAGTTATTATATGCACGCCTTCGCCCGTGAGCGCATTTAAATATGCGGGAAGAACAGCAACAAGAGTTTTTCCTTCACCGGTTCTCATTTCCGCTATCTTGCCTTCGTGAAGCGCTATTCCTCCTATAAGCTGAACATCATAATGGCGCTCTTTTAGGTTCCTTTTTGCCGCTTCGCGCACCAAAGCAAAAGCCTCTGGTAATATATCCTCAAGGGTCTTCTTTTTATCTTCAGATTGAGCCAGTTTGTCTTTAAATTCTTGGGTTTTCTTGGGGAAATCACTATCTGGCAATATTGAAATATCCGCTTCTAAAGCGTTAATTTTACTGACTATTGGGTTGATGTTTTTGATAAATTTGACACTTTCGTCTCCAAATACTGCGCTGAATATACTCATATCAATACATACTAGCATAAAAAGAAAAAACTTCCGACTTTCGTGGAAGTTTTTTCTTGAAGTGGGAAATAAAACTAAGCTCGCTTCTTTCCCTTTTTTGCTGCCTTCTTTCCCTTTTTTGCTGCCATAATTTTTTAATTAAATTATTAAATTAGTTTGCAATAAAACGACCCTAAAAATATTTTGAATAATTTGAAAAATATTTTCAGTAATTATTGCCTCACACATTTAATTATCTCGCATATTAAAACCAAATACAACAGTTTTTCACCAAAACTGTGGATAACCCCCACACTTACTTTTTTGAAGTTTTTTAAAAAACGCTCGCAGAGCATCAAAAAAGTAGGTGTGGGGGATAACTTTCTTGTGTTTGCAAAAAAAATTTCAGAGATTTATAATTACTTATACCTGTCCCGTACTAAATTTTTGATTACGGGACATAAAGAAGAAATATTATTATTTAAAATTTTAGTACTGGGATGAAATACACAATCGACGGAAAAGAAATAATGAAAGTGTCGTGCGAGATATCCGGCGATGAGATCGAGGGCGTTGCCGAATTCATAGAATATGAAGTCGGCACCCAAAAAATAGTAAGATTAATTCTTAATCTAAAAGGAAATCCGGAAAAGCTAAAACCGGGCCTTCACGCCGTACATATTCACGAAAAAGGCACCTGTGAAGGCGGTTTCAAATGCGCCGGCGGGCACTTTGACCCCGGACCAGCGGGCAATTCCGACCCGGATGTAAATCACCCATTTCATGCCGGAGATTTGCCTAATATTTTTATTAACACAAATGGGCAAGGATCTTTGGAAGCACTCACTACACGAGTCACTTTATCTTCCGGCCCCCTTTCCATACTAGAAGCACCGGAAGGAACTGCTCTCATGATTCACGCAAATGAAGATCCATACAAAGGAGGCGAACACGGCTCCGGAATAAGCGGCGGTCCACGAATTGCCTGCGGAATCATCAAAGCCGGCGGCAAGCACATGCATCACTAAAACAAACCCCGCACCAGAGCAGGCTCGGTACGGGGCAAGAAAATTATTTTCATTTGAAGCGGGTGATGGCTAAACTCCAACATATGTGCCTATGTGAGTGCGACCACCCGCCGCAGATAAAAACAATTACCTGACAATCATATCATAAAGTCGGGGTGCCGAGAATCGAACTCGGATCACGCGAACCCGAATCGCGCATACTACCGTTGTACTACACCCCGCCTACGCCAAGGCTTCGGCGGGCAAGCCCGCTTTCTATCCTTGTTTTATAAATGTTTTTCTATGAACCGCACTGGCTCCGAATTTCTTTAATGCCTTCTGGTGCTCTCGGGTATTATAACCCTTGTTTCTCTTCCAGCCGTACTCCGGAAACTTCGCATCAAGCTCACGCATAATAGCATCTCTGTGTGTTTTCGCAATAATTGATGCCGCGGCGATAGAAAGCACCAACGCGTCGCCGGAAATTATCGCCATCTGCTCTGTAGCTACCTCTGGTATTTTGAATCTGCCATCTACAAGAACAAAGATTTTACCGGGTTTTGGTATCTTTACCAAAATATCCTCCACTGCGCGCCGCATCGCCAAAAGCGAAGCATGATGTATATTGAGCGCATCTACATCCGTTTCCGAAACTATTCCTACACCGCATGCGACTGCGTTTTCTAGAATTTTTTTCGCCAAAGTTTCCCGTTCCGTCTCGGGAATTGTTTTTGAATCCCGCACGCGGGCATACCATTTATTTTTACTCCGAGTTTTGCCGATACTTTTCGGATCCAAAATGCACGCCGCGGCGACCACCGGCCCCGCCATGGGTCCCCGCCCCGCCTCGTCGCAGCCGGCGACCAAGGTAAAACCTTCTTTTAGACACTTAAGTTCGTTTTTAAAGTGAGGTAAAAGCATTATTATACTGATTTATATCATTATTTGAATATTGATCTTCTGGCGCTTGAATCTCTCCTTTCAAAAACTCATACCCAATTTTTGAGAATAAACTACTCGGCAAATCACTCAACCTTTTTTTAACGACCTTGATTGCGGACTCTGACTTATCAATACCAATCCAATTACGATTTAGCGATTGAGCCACGACAAGTGTCGTTCCTGAACCCGCGAAGCAGTCAAGCACCAAATCCCCTTCATTTGAGGACGCCTCGATAATAAATTTCAATAAATCCAAACTTTTCTCTGTCGGATATTGTGGATATTGTGGATCTTTGAATTCCCAAATGTCCTGCATTTTCTTCCCGTCTCTTTCGTCAAGGAAGATTTTTTTGCGCGGCACGCCGTTTGCCGACCATTCAATCAAACCTTGTTTGTCCCATTCTTCCAAAATAGTCGGATCGGTCCGCCAATGGCGACCCTTTGGCGGTTTCATTCCTTTCCACTCCTTACAGAATAGGCGATTTTTGATCATTTCATGTAGGCATAGATGATTAGGTGCCTGCTATTCATTTATTTTCCTTTCAACGATTTTGATATAATTGGATAATGTTGTGGCATCAACTCCTGTACGATAATACCACTGTTCTTTATAGGCTTTCCACCCCGTTCGGTTTCCATCGTTATTGTATATATAAAATTCATCTTTTGTTAGTAAAACATTCCTTTTCCCATTATTATTTAGTTCCCTTTTAACTTCATCTATTATGTGGGTATAATTTTCAACTAATGATGTAATCAAATCTGCGAAGCGTTCAGACAAAGGAATTGCATTCTTCGCTGAAGGAGTGGCTATTTTTACACTAATTTTACTCCGGTCAATATACTGTGAATTGGTCTCATCTAATTTTCCTCCAATAATAGTGAATAATAGGCATGCTTTATAAAACTCAATAACATAAAATTCGGTGGAATTTATTCGCTTCAGAACTTGTTTACAAATCTTTTCTATTGTGAGGGCATCGGCGTTTTCAAACGAAAAGATTGCCAATTTGTTTTTTTGTGAATCCTTATCATTATTTTGATATTGGTATGCTTTTCTAGCACGATCAATAGTACCAATGCCTATTTTGCAAACATCTTTTATGTTGTGCTCGTGAATATATAAAATTTGTCTCTCGCGGTTATTCATCTTGTTATCTTACAATTGATATAAATAATTTCTGAACACCAATATACTCATAACAGCATAGTCTTTGTGCGTTTCGGAAAATTTTTCGTACATTTCATTGTAACCAAGTGAACACAAATAACCGTCGAGTATTATTACTTTCTCGGCTTTCACATTTTTCATCCTCATAGTATTTGTGGAGTCTATAAATTGAGCGTTTTGGTGTCCGCCAAAATCGGTCAAAAACTTTGCTTCCCCAATAACATACTTGCCGTTAAAGCGACCAATAAAATCTAACCCTTTGTTGTGCTTGTAGTTCAGGTGTTCGCGAGCAAACTTCATCATTTCCGCATCGCTGGCGTCCAAGACAGCATTTCCTTTCGCTTTCAAAAATTCATCGAGTTTAACTGGCTGAATTCCTAATGCTTTTTTATTAAGCCAGCGTTTGAAAAGCGGGCCAATTTGGCGGTTTGTTTCTTTTGGTTCAGAACAGCGCGCAAAAATCTTATCAAGCCCCATTTCGTACAAGCGTCCAGAAAGTCGGGCAGAAGTTGCAGGATTTCGCTCTAACGCGGTTTTGTCTCGTTTAAGATAAGCAACGTAGGAATCTTTAATCGGAAATAAATCTAGTTTCAAAAGATTTTTCATAAGCATGACGTTGTCCCGCTTTTCAAATGCCTTTTCTACGTCCTTCCAAAGCTCGCCATTAGGTTCTCGTATTCCTTCCGGAATTGTCGGATATACCTGAAATAGATCGTCCAAATAACTTTTTTGGCCTGCGTAATCAATACTTAATTGTGTCCAAGGATTTATAATCTTTTTCATAACTATTTTTTCCAATCCTTAATTTGCACCCCACCATGGATTTTCTTGACTACGACTTTTTGCTTCTCTCGCCAGCCCAGTTTTTTAATAATTTCAACAGGAATGGACACATTCAAGCTAGAGCCTGATTTGGTAATTTTGCGCATATTCCTTTGGCTCCATTTCTTGTCGGACATAATGATTTATATCATGATTCGAATACTGATATTGTAGCACATTTGTGCCGCGGGGGAGATTTGAACTCCCACCTCCTTGCGAAGATTAGCTCCTGAAGCTAACGTGTCTACCAATTCCACCACCGCGGCAAGCAGTGGACCTGATCGGGATCGAACCGACTGCCTCCGCTATGCCATAGCGGCGCTCTACCAATTGAGCTACAGGCCCTTGCAAATTTACTTGTAAATATCTTTTCGGTGCTTAATTTTCAAAATGAAAATTGTATTATCAACAACATCAAACATAACGCGATACTCTCCTACCCTGAAACGAAAATTGGCGTCCTTGTGATTAGTTAAATGTTCGGCGAAACGAATCGGGTTGTCGGCGTTTGCGAAAAATTTCGTTTTCACTGCAATGCGCTTTTGAATGTCGCGCGGCAACATCTGCAAATCAATAATTGCGCTTCTCGTGTAGTTGATTCGCATAAACTGTTTAGAGACCTAATTTTTTAAAAACAAGATTTTGCGATAGATATTTTTTCTGTTTGATCTCCTTTCGAGCTTGCTCAATTTCCTTTAAATAACTGAAGGAGCTAAAAAATTGCTCAAAAGAATTCTCAATTTTTTTGAGATAATTATATTCGGCAGTTGGAATGACTATTGTATCTTTGAATTTATCGCGCATACCTTAATTATACTATTGGATGCATAAAAAGCAATATGCTGTATAAGTCCACCCATTCTTGCACTCCGAAGGCAGATTAATTTTGTAATGTTTCGATTGTGATTACGCAAGAACGGTTCTTGCGTAACTACGGGGCAAGTCGAACTCGACTTTTTAAATAAACATCTATACCCCGTAGTAATTTTTCGGTTGGAGTACCCGGAATCGAACCGGAGCTACAACCACCCCATGGTCGCGTACTGCCACTATACTATACTCCGAAAAATTTACTTCTGGGGCTATGCTTGTGCCTGCCCCGTATGAAGCTTGCTTTCGTTCGGGGTACTACCACTATACTACACCCCGAGACAACTCTAATAGATTATTACAGATTGAGCGTTCTTTCAAGCATGTGCTCTATCAGGTGGTGCATCTTGGCGCCGATAGATTCGCAGGCCTCCGAAAAATGGGAACCCGCGCGGAGATCCGGCTCGGATTCCATCTGGAGCAGATAGACCTTGCCGCGCGGGTCGAGCACAAAGTCGGCCTTTAAATAATGCTTGCCACCCAAGTGCCGGTACAGGTCTTCCGAAAGCGCGGTGAGCTTTTCTTTTTCTATTGGGCCGAAAGTGCCCAGCCTGTCTCCCACTGGAAAAATATATACATCCCGCCCGCGAAATCCTGGCACGCAATGGGTCGTGGCGATCCGACCGCTCACGAATTCTTCCACCAATATGCTTTTGCCATGCGCGACGCCATCCTCGATTGCTTCCGCAAGCTCCGGAAATGTTTTCGCCAGATGTATACCCATATTCCTGTCTTCCGTAAATGACCGGCCTCGACTGGCGTCAGTCCAGGCGGGTTTTACTACCCAGGGCGAAGAAAATTTGTGAAATACTTCTTTGGCTTTGCGGACAGCGTATTCTTTTTTTTGTTGGGCCGCCGTGCCTTGCCGAAGCCTTGGCGAAGGCAGGTCGAAGTCCTCCTGATATGCGGGCAGAACCACAGACCGCGGCAATTTGACACCTACTTTTTTAAGGTGCTCTTTCAAAAGCTCCTTGCTGCTCTGGAGCGCCGAGAAAAAAGGCGCGGGAGAAAGATGCGGTATCGAAAGGCTCTCGAGCGAATGCGAAAAATTCGCGTGCGCCACGTTCCAAACCAGGTCCACTCGGTGCATCAGATCGGCGAGCTGTATCGGCCGGCCGGCCGCGTGCCACATGCCATCTTTATCTATCAAAATATCTAGCGGCTTATATTTTTCTCCCAGATTTTCAAAAAGATAAGAAATAATTTCCCCGCCTTTTTTTAAAGAGTGATTGTAATTTTCTCCCGTCCCTCCGCGTAATATTCCGATTCGTTTTTTAACATCAGCCTTCATAATTAAATTCTAGCATAAAAATTGTAAATAAATAACTTTTGAAATCTAATAAATCCTTACAAACAGATCTCTGCTTGATTATATCGGTATTATGCCTTAAAATTATAAGAGTATGATATCAAACTTTTTTTTTCTGATTCTTCTGTTTCTACTCCTGTTTCATGTAATCTTAATGGTTTTTGTAGTGGTTTATTTATTGTCAGGACTTATATCCATAATATTTGGTGCTCCATATGTCCCTCTTTCTCAAAAATCTATTCAGAAAATTCTATCATTTGGCAATCTTTCTTCTAATGATATTCTTTATGATCTTGGGTGTGGTGATGGTCGTATTTTAATGTCAGGTATTTTCGATTTTAATGTCTCAAAAGCTGTCGGTTATGAAATTGCACCATGGCCTTATTTTAAAACTTTGTTTTTAATTAAACTCAATCAGCTAAAAAGAATCAAATTGTCTAGAATAAATTGTTTAAAAGCAGATATTAGTCAAGCAACATTTATTTATCTTTATCTTTTCCCTAAGTTGGTCGACAAAATAGCCTATAAAATAGTGAGGGAAGGAAAACTTAAAACAAGAGTTTTATGTGTTGCATTCCCAATAGATACAAATCGGCATATTGAATTTCAGCTTATAAAATCAGAGAAACTTGAGAATCTAATGGCATACTTGTACGAATTAAAAGCACCCACGTAATGACAAATTACGTGGGTGCGTGCCCTCATTACTCAGTCTTCGTCGTCGTCTCGTCGTCAGTCGTCCCACTGACCATTGGCAACCGCTTCACCAATGGATTGACCTGGGTCCACACGAACCCGTTTGGTTTCACCGGTCTCGGTATTCCTAACCCTGTAGATGTGGGTTTGCATGCCCCTGGGAAGAACCCAGTTCAGAGCTTCATCCAAACCCTCGAACGCAGCAAGTCCTTCACTTTCCCATTCCTCACTCATAATGAATCTCCTTATTGCCAGAGGACGACTGAATGTCGCCATAGCTTTTAATTTACAAAGTTTTCCTTTATACATTAAAAGCTATGGCGAACTCAAAAATAACTATTTTGAAAGAACTTTGTCTTTATATTGTACACCCGATAGACATTTCTGTCAATCTTAATATAAAAAACAAAACACCCCATCGTGCGAGGTGTTTTTTGTTCTTGCCCCGCCGTGGCGGGTTGCTGTTCTTTGTTTTGTTTAGACCAATTCCAACTCTTTATTGAATACCTTTGCGATTCTATTGAGTGTTCCAATTGAAAAACTATGGGTTCCACTTTCAATTCGAGCTATCACGGATTGAGGCATTTGGGCCCTGCCTGCTAAATCTTTTTGCGTCAAGTTTCTTTTGAGACGAATATCCTTAATTTGATGTGCCAGCTTTAAGCGAGCCACTTCTTCGTTATAAGAATCTTGAAATGCCTCGGACTTTAATGCTTTTTTGAAAACCTCATTGGTTGTATAGAATTTTAATATTTTATTTTTTCCTGCTTTTATTTTCTTCATATTTTTATTTATTATTTGCTAATATTATCTTACAAACTTTTTGGGCATTGTTTATCTCATTTTTGGGTGTTTTAGCAGTTTTTTTAATGAAAGCTCGGATAAAATAAATCGTGTTTTTATGAATAAAGAAAATAAATCTGTATTTTTTGATAATTAACTCCTTAATCGGGGCCTTGAGGGTTTTAATGTAAATAGACTCAAAATCCCCCGCTTCCATTGCCATAGCAGCAGCATTTATTTTCCCTTGGTCTGCATCTGATAATTTCTCAGTAAATTCTTTCACCTCATCAAGGAACAAAATGAAGTATATGTTTTTCATATTGACTATTACTTCTTAAGTATAGCAAAATTGCTATATTGATGTCAAGTCCGAAATCTGCGGAATAATTTTCCCCCGCCCCGCGCGCAAAATCCCAATGCGTTTTTGCATGCATTCATTTTAGCATAAATTCATGATATTATTAACGTATGGACCAGCCGCCAAAATCTGATTTGGAAAAAGAACCGGAAGTTGTGGAAGTAAGCCAGTTTGACGTATGGAAAGTGATTAAGCCGGGAACGATAGGGGTAACCACAGGCCTGGGTGTCTGTTTTGGTATAGTAATCTATAATCCCGAGACAAAATATGCGATTGTCGGGCACTTGGTTTCTCCTAAAGATACGACCGATTTGACCGATATTTTGGAGAAAGCGAAAAAACTCTCCAAAAGTCTGGGAAAAATGAAGGCGTATGTTGGCGGCAACACTCTGGAAAGCGAAAATGCTCCTGATTTCAAAGCTGATTACGAAAATAGAAAATTTGTGGAAAATAAACTGCATGAAAGCGGTTTCCAGACGATAAAAATAAAATACGCAAATCTGATAGAAACTACGGAAATGAGAATTGATACCAGAACCGGAGAAGTGGAATACATCAAACACGACGACATAGAAGACGTATGGTCGCGCCAAGATGAAGATGAAGAAAAGTAATTTCCAAGCATAAAAAACACCCCGATGTACATCGGGGTGTTTTTTATTAATTTGCTGTTCTTTGTTTTGTTTCGTTCTTTACCACGTGATTCGTAAGAATTTTACGCGGCTTAACTTCGGGTCTTTGCCTTCCTTCGGCTTTGGGCCTCAGGATCCTGATTTTTAATCAAGACGTGTCAGATTGCTTTTTAGGACTGGCAATCTTTGTCCATTGTATGCTCAATTGAGGCACACAATATCGACTCACATGCCCTGCACCATACGGTACGGGGCGTTTTTCAAATTGAATTAATCCACGACCAGCTTCCGCTAGCCGTGCCTTGTTCATGTTAATCTATGGTTTTCACCACGGCATGGACTATATCTTCACCCCTCCCCACTTTTTAAAAAAGTGGGGAAGGGGCCAACGTTTTATAGATATGTTTCTTAATATCCAGTATTAAGGCATTCTCTATCTTCATCAAGTTTTTAAACTTGAATCCAGTCTCTACGGGGCTAAGGAGAATCACATATTTAACCAATTTTATATTTCATAGAATCAATAACATAGGATGTCACTAAATCTCTAAACTTTCGTCTGGAATCTTGTTTCCATATTGCAAGACGATAGTTATTGTTATTCAGCTCTACTACACTTTCAATTTTATACAATGTGTACAGACATTCTGATAGTAATTTATTTTCAGAAAGAGTAAACGATTGGCTATTTAAATGATAACCACACAATATACTTTTTCTTTTAATCGCATTACCATCATCCATAAACCAAATAGCCATAGTTAGAGGATTGTTAATTAATTCCTTAATATTTCTTGGAATGACTTTTTTGCCAAGTGGGTAAAAAAGTTTATAAAACTGTGTAAGCTCATTATGGCTGATTGTACGAAACGAAATTGATTTTGTTTTCTCGTAAACGTTCGGTTTTGTGAGAACAAAATCTTTTAACACTTCATACTTCCATAATAAATAGTCACTTTGTTTTACAGAATGGCTGATTTTTAAACGATAATTAGTCCGCGACCAATTACTATTTAAATTTCCGTCTCCAAGAATACTCCCTATAACCACTGCTTTCTGAATATCACTTAAATGCAGAAGTTTTAATTTTCTTATATTGGTTGAATATGTGATTCTCCCAGCTTCCCTCGGTATTGCCTTCATTCCTTTATTATAACAAATAAAGAGGAGGGGTTCACCGATTTCAGTTGGATTTTTCTGTCAAGTTTCCTTGACAGGTCGCAAAATTTGTATTTTAATTTGACGACTTAGTCCCTGTCACCGAGCTTACCTTAGGACCCGCTTATGCGGATACTTCGGGTACTCCCGGCTCCCTTGACTTGACGGGCGGTGAGTACAAGACTTGAGAACGTATTCACCACAGTTTAGCTGACCTGTGATTACTAGCAATTCCAGCTTCATGGAGGCGAGTTGCAGCCTCCAATCCGAACTGAGGCCGCTTTTGGACGATTAGCTCAGAGTTGCCTCGTCGCAACGCGTTGTAGCGGCCATTGTATTATGTGAGTAGCCCAGGATATCAAAGGGACATGCTGACCTGGCGTCATCCTCTCCTTCCTCCCCCT
>JACPLQ010000024.1 GCA_016186435.1 Candidatus Nomurabacteria bacterium
TCCTTATCTCCTAAACGATCATCTTTTTTGCCGACAGGGAAATAGGTCCCTGGGCTAGTGTAGTAATCGCCATATGGGTCTTGACCGTAGAAACGCGTTGCGCCGGTATCGCGCGAAAGCACTGTCCCTTGGGGATACTGCTTCTTAAACTCACCAAATCTGACCATGTCGGAGGGAAGAACTTTGAGCTGGGTGCCGGTCATTTCTCCCACGATCGCTTCGCCTAAAATCTGCGACCAGAGCGAATCGGTTTTGCGGTCATACATCACCAAATTGGAATTCCACAATTTGCCGGATGTACCGAATTCAGCCCGTTCCCCGTTTATCACCGGATCAAACACGATTCCGGAAAGACAGAGAGGACAATATGTCACGAGCACGCGCTGGCCATTTATCGTGTCGTTGACAATCTCGTGCCAGACCATAATTTGAAAAGGGTAGAATCTTGCCTCGCCATTTATTTCAAAAGCGATACCCGGCTCGCTGTCTTTTAGGAATTTGCCCGCATCAGAAAAAGAAACGAACTTCGGATTATCGATAGACGGAATCCCGTCTTTCGACGGGCCGCCTCCCAGAATCTCATCAAGCGGAACGCTGTGTTTTATGCCGTCGGTTATCATGATTTCTCTAGTGGTGAGCTTGTCGAATCCATTTGTGGTAAAAGTTTGGCTGCCGTTATTAATAGTGTTTATACCAGAGAACTTTCCCATCAGCAAAAGGCCGCCTGCAATAACAATCATACCCCCGATAAGTAATTTATTGCTCATAATTTTTATTTGATTGGTTAATAAATTTATTTATTTGACTATTTTCCGCCAGAGGCGGATCAGCTCTTGGCTGATAATAATTTTATCAGCTGCTTCGCGATTGGATTATCCTGATTGATTTCATAGCAGACCATCTGCCCCATCCGCATCTTGATCACCAGTCCCAGCCGTTCCAGCACACGCAACTGTTGGGAAGCGGCGGAAACCGTGATATTGAATACGTTGGCAACGTCGGTAACGCAAATGTCGTGATGCTCCATAAGCAGTCGGAAGATATTGAATCGACCGGAATCTCCAAGCGCCTGAAACACTAGAGGGAAGCCTGTGGGCTCGGTTCCCAGACTAGATTTGATTTCAGCTGTTTGCTTCTTGGTTAACATGAAAGTATTAAGTAATTATGCAAATACTTCAATTGTAAACCCGCGAAAACAGCATGTCAAATCGCAAACTGTTCATAACCAAAAAACAAAAATAAATATCTCCCCAGCAAAAAAGCCCGCGCGGATTCCTCCCCCACCCCCTCCTCCGCGTGCGACATCATTTGTTTTGGAAATAAGTGCGAGCTTGGTACAATAAAGACATTGCGGTATTTTTCAACAGGTAGTTGGATTTTTTATTTATTTTTGCTAGTATTTATCCATGTCGCCAGAAGAGAGGGAACTTTTAGAGAAGAGCGTAGCTCTTGCGCAGGAGAACAATAATATATTACTATCCATGAGGCGTTCTATGCGGCTGGCCCGCGTGATGACCCTCATTTATTGGCTATTTATTATAGGCTCGGCAGTGGGCGCATTTTATCTTCTACAGCCTTATTTAAATGATCTTCAAAATGTTTACAGCGGAGCAGGAGATTTGATAAATAATTTTAAGGAGTTGAGTCAGTAAAATATGCTGGGATAGCTCAGGTAGCAGAGCATCCGCCTGAAGAGCGGGGGGTCGGCAGTGCAAATCTGCCTCCCAGCACAAAAATATACTAAATAGACTTTACGCGGATGCTGTTTTTCTTTTCTTTATCTACTTTTTTGACTTTGATAGTTAAGAGACCGTGTTTTTCGGTGGCTTCTACTTCTTCCGGCTCTACTTCGGCAGGGAGTGTTATAGTGCGGGAAAATTTTCCCCAGTAAAGCTCTTTAGTGAAATAATTATCTTCATCTATTGTTCTCGATTCTTCACGTTTGCCGCGAATGCTGATTGTGTCGCGGGCGATAGATATCTCCAAATCGTCCGGTTTTACGCCTGCGACCATTGTCTGTATGACTATGTCGGTAGGTGTCTGGTATACGTCTATTGTAAGTTCGGCTTCGTCATTTTCTTCTTCTATCCAGTTGCTTCCGTTTTTCTTTTCTCCCTTTAGTCCTTTAATCAGATATTCTTTTTTTGGGTCCAGTTCTTCTTCGTCCATACTCATGCTTCCGGTCAATCTTTCAAAAAAACTCCTTTTTTTATTTTCCATAATTGATTCTTTTAGTTTATGAATAATTTTTAACTTTTCTCAATAGTCTCGCTCATTCTTCTTACTTTTTCAAAAAGCAGCATAACGATAATTGTGACGACCCACAAAAACGCAAACACTTTCAGAAAATCATTTCCTTCATTCTTTATTATAAAAAAATTAAAAGCGCTATGCAAGGCGATTGCCGCTAAAAAGCCAAAAAGTAAAAACCACACTTTCTTGAATTCCCGCATAAAGAAAGAAATCCCTATAAAAATGCCTATTGTTCCGCTCGCAATAGTGTGAAGAAGGGTAGAGCCGAGGAAACGGAGCTGTCCTGTTAAGAGGCTAACCGTGGTTCCGCTTATGGAAAGGGGTTTTATGAGGTACAGAGTGTTTTCAAGAGTTGCGAAGCCGAGCGCCGCCGTTATGAGGTATATCGGCCAGTCTATAGGCTCGTTTGCATTATGTGTCTTATATAAGATTATAATGACTGCCAGATACTTCAATACTTCTTCGGCGCCTGCCCACAATATCAGCTGCCAGTTTTCTCCGCTTACGTGAGTTTGGATAAATTTTTGAATAGGAAATACTATAACTACGGCAATCATGCCCATGATGAACACAAGAGTGAGAAACAGCTTCGGTTCCGGATGTATTTCGTCTTCTTTAAGCCAGAACCAGAGCCATAAAAGAGAAGGGATAACTCCGCCAAGAAATGCCAACAAAAGAATTTTAGGGTCTGTAGTTAAAGTGGCCATTTTTCAATCATTAATAACTTCTTTTCTTTTACTTCAGGAATCATAGACCAAATTTCTTCTGTGACAAATGGAATAAAAGGGTGTAGAGCTTTTAAGAGGGTAGTGAGCTGCGAGTACAGTAACGCTTTTGCTGAATCGGCATTTTTGTTTTCGGCAATTTTTTTCTTTGACCTTTCTATTATTATATCAGCAAAAGTATGCCACAAATAATGATAAAGTTTTTCCGCCACTATGTAAAATTTGTATTCGTCCATTTCTTTGGTAATTTCTTTTATGAGAGCTTTTAACTCTTCTTCGGATTTTTTATCTTCTTCGTCGTAGTTTACTGTCCCAGCGGTTAAACCGCTGTAATTTAAGTCTTTTGTATTATCAAGCACAAAGCGTGTTGCGTTCCAGATTTTATTTGCAAAATTCTTGTAGCCTCTGATTTTGTCTTCAGAAAGAGCAAGAGACGTGCCGGGGGTATTGCCGACAACCATGCCTATTCTAAACGCATCTGTACCATATTTTTCAGTGAGGACAAGCGGATCTATAACATTACCTTTGCTTTTACTCATTTTTAAACCTTTAGCATCAAGTACCGTTCCATGCATATAGACAGTTTTAAACGGCGCTTTCCCTGTTACATAAAATCCCAGCATAATCATTCTTGCAATCCAAAAAAATACAAGATCTCCGCCAGTTTCAAGAATGTCTGTCGGGTAGTAAATTTTAAAATCTTTTCCGTCCGGATATCTCAGGGTTACATATGGCCATTGTCCCGAAGAGAACCAAGTATCAAATGTATCGGGATCTCTGGTATATTTTGCATCGCAAAATTCACATACCGGCTCCTTATCTCCAACAATAATTTCCCTGCATTTCTCCATATCTTTTTCCCGTCCTGGTTTCGGAACGCATTTCGGTTCATGGAACCATGCTGGTATAGGTATACCCCAAACTATTTGTCTGGAAATATTCCAATCCATAATATTTTCCAGCCAGTAAGTAGTGATTTTTTTATAATGTTCAGGAATATATTTTATTTCTCCGTTATTTATTTTTTCCAGCGCTTTTTCGGCTAAGGGTTTCATTTTTACAAACCACTGGGTTTTTATTTGCGGTTCTATTACAGTTCCGCATTTGTAGCATGTTCGCACCACGTGTTTATAATTTTCATCTATTTTTTCTACTAGGCCTTTAGTCTGCAGTTTTTCAATAATTAGTGGCCTAGCTTTTTTAATACGCTGTCCCGCAAATTCTCCCGCAATAGGCAAAAGATTGCCATTCTCGTCAATAACTTGTTCTTTGGGAAGCGAATGCCTTTCCGCGATTTCAAAGTCTGCATTGTCATGCCAGGGAGTTATGGTCATTACCCCAGTTCCGAATTCCATATCAATAGCTGTGTCTTTTATGACAGTGGCTTCTATGGGGCCGTTTATCCATTCTAGATTTATCTTCTGCCCGTCTTTGTACTCCAAATATCTTTTATCTTCCGGATGCATGACGACGTATTTATCGCCGAATTTTGTTTCCGGACGGGAAGTAGCGATAACAAACGGGCCGTATTTTAAATAATATAAGCTTTCCACCTGCTCTTCGTCTTTTATTTCAAGATCCGAAAAAGACGTTTGGTGCTTTGAGCACCAGCTTACTATCCTGTTGCCCCGATAAATCAGGCCGTCTTCGTACATTTTTTTGAATGTGTCGTAAACTGTCTTTATTACATCGTCATCCAATGTAAATTTTTCCCGCGACCAGTCGCAGGATGCCCCCATTTTTTTTATTTGTGATTTTATATTTTTTGAATTAGTAAGCGTAAAATCTAAAATTTCTTTGTAAAGTTCTTTTGAATCCATGCCGAATCTGGTGCGCCCTTCTTTCTCCAATTTCTTTTCGTAAACTACCTGTGTTTCAAAACCGGCATGGTCTAAGCCGGGAAGCCACAAAGTTTTAAAGCCCCGCATTCTTTTATAGCGCACCATTATGTCTTCAATCGTCATTACCAAGCCGTGTCCTGCATGGAGCGAACCATTGGCATTTACCGGCGGCATTATTATCGTGAAGGGTTCTTTGTCGGTATTAGGCAAATTATCGGGATTAAAAAAACCGCTCTCTTCCCAGAGCTTGTAAATCCTGTCTTCAGTTGCTTTCGGATCGTAGGGTTTAAGTAACTTCTCGTCCATCCCTAAATAATATCATACCCACCTTGACTCGGCGAGTAGGCGAGGCAGGTTAAAGCCTTAAATTTCCATCCGCCTTTATGCTTTCGGGTTTGGGCAATCCTTTTTTATTTTTCAAGTATTGCAAGTATCCGGCAATGCCGATCATGAGCGAATTATCAGAAGAAAGTTCTTTGGTAGGGAAGAATAATTTTACTTTACTTTGAGTTATTTTCTTGATTTCACTTTTTAGGTGCTGATTGGCTGAAACTCCGCCTCCGACAATCAAAGTTTTAATTTTATATTTTTCTATTGCTCTTTTTGTCTTGTGAGTTAGGCATTCTATGGCTGCGTTTTCGAACTCATGAGCTAACTCAGTAATTAACTCCTGAGTTAATTTTCTACCTGATTTTTCCAAATCTTTGATTTTATAAAGCACTGCAGTTTTCAACCCAGAAAAAGAGAAGTTGAAATCTTTGGTGTATAACATCGGACGGGGAAGAGAAAAAGAATTTTGTTTCTTTGTTTTTCTTCTTTCTTCTGCTAATTTTGATATTTGTGGACCGCCGGGATAGGGAAGCCCGAGCATTCGCGCTACTTTATCAAAAGCTTCACCCACGGCGTCATCCAGAGTCTCGCCCAATATCTCATATCGCATCCACCCGCCTAGACTTGCCCTAGGCGAGGCTGGTTTTTTCACGAGAACTAATTCTGTGTGTCCGCCGGAAACCAGAAGCGCAAGCAAGGGGAATTTTAATTTAGGTATTTTAAAGCTCCCTTTATTTTTTCCAAACACAGAGAGTAGGTGCCCCTCCATATGATTTACCGGAATTATAGGCACGCCCCATTTTTCTCCGAGTTCTTTGGCAAGGACAATACCGGTCCAAAGCGCTGGTTCTAATCCCGGACCATAAGTTACAGCGATGGCATCTATGTCTGGATTTATCGCTAGGTCTTGCCTAACGATTTCTAGTTTAGCTTGCCCCGCCTTGGCGGCGGCTTCTTTCAATGTTTTTTCCAGAACCAAAGGCAGATTTTTTATATGTTCGCGTTTTGCGAGAGCAGGATAAACTCCGCCGTAAGGGATATGCATGTCTATCTGCGAAGAAACATTGTCGCCTAAAACTCTAAAAGAAGGGCTTACAGCCCCACCTTTAGCTTCCAGTATGCTTATAGCTGTCTCGTCACAGCTTGTCTCAATGCTTAAAATTTTCATACCCCGGCCTACTTTACGTCAAAAAGTCGCTCTACCACTGAGCTAACCGCGCGTTTAGTGACAGTTATTTATAGCATTTTTTCTTTGATTCTTTCAAGAGCGAGAATAAAAGCCCCCATGCGCAAATATGTTTTATTTTCTTTTGCCTTCTCCAATATTTTTTTAGCAGCATCTTCCATCATAAGCTTTAATTTGTCAAAAACTTTATTTTCGCTCCAGTGCTCGTTTTTTAAATTTTGGTCCCATTCAAAATAGGAGACAGTAACTCCTCCGGAATTTGCCAGCACATCCGGTATTACAGAAATGTTTTTTTTAAAAAGTATCTCATCTGCTTTCGGAGTTATCGGACCATTAGCAAGTTCTAAAATTACTTTGGCTTTAATTTTTTCAGCATTTGCATCTGTTATGACATTTTCAAAAGCAGCAGGCACCAATAAATCACAAGAAAGTTCTAGTAATTCCGCATTTGTGATGTTCTTTGTTCCAGAAAAATCTTTTAGCGCTCCAGTTTTTTTCTTATGTTCCTCTATTTTTTTGAGATCTAATCCATTTTCATTAAATATAGCGCTTTTTGAGTCAGAAACTGCAATTATGGTGTGCCCGTTTTGAGAAAAAATTTTGGCAGCGTTCGCCCCGACGTTGCCAAATCCCTGAATTACCACTTTGCATTTCTCCGGAAGGCCGAGTTGTCCGCGAAGTGTATCAAAAACGTAAAATCCTCCCAATCCAGTTGCTGGACCGCGCCCCTCTGAACCCCCAGCCTCTATGGGTTTACCCGTGAAAGTAGCTCTAGTTTTATCTCCCGTAATTTTTTCAAATTCATCTGCCATCCAAGCCATTATTTCCGGCGTGGTGTTTACGTCGGGAGCCGGCACGTCTTTTTTGGGTCCCAAAATGTCGGAAAGTTTTTGCACCCATCCTCGTGATAACTTTTCCAGTTCGCTTTTTGATAATTTTTTAGGATCAACAGTCACTCCGCCCTTGCCGCCGCCCATAGGTATGTTTGCGACAGCGCATTTTATCGCCATCCAGAAGGCGAGGGCTTTTACTTCATTTATCTCTGTGTCTTGGTGATATCTTATGCCACCCTTATAAGGCCCGAGGGCATTGTTGTATTCCACTCGATAACCTTCAAATATTTTTAAGCTCCCGTCGTCCATTTTTACCGGAATTGAAATTCTAATATCACGGTCGGGGTGTCTTAGTTTCTCAATAAAATCTTCCCCAAAATTTTTAATTTGGGAAACTTTATCTAACTGCGCCATGGCATTTTGATATGGGTTTTGCATAGTGCTCTATTCTACCACTAACTTCTCCAGTATCTCAAGTTCTTCTCTGGAGTTTGGCTGAAGCGCTTCCAAAATGTTATATACAGGCACTGTTTCAATTTTTTCATCTTGATCGCAAGCTAATTTTACCAGGTCAGTCAAATAATATTCGCCTTGGACATTTTCATTTTGTAGCTTATCAATATTTTCCCATAGCCACTTAGCATCAAATGCATACAGAGCCAGATTCAATTCTTTTACTACTTTTTCTTCTGCGCTCGCGTCTTTGTACTCTACGATTTTTTTAACCCGCCTGTTATTTTCACGAATGATCCGGCCGAAATTATTTAGTCCTGTTCTCCAATCTAAAAAATCCGGCACAGACACAGCGGCGATGGTTATCGCAGGTTTTTTTTCTTTTTGAACAGCTAAAATATTTTCTAATGTTTCTTTAGAAACAAGCGGCTGATCCGCAGAGATAACGAGAACAGTGTCGTGCCCTTTGAGCATGTTATTTTTTGCCGACATCACTGCATGGCCGGTTCCGAGCTGTTCATGCTGTTCAGCATACGCATGATCCCTTCCTAGTACTTCTTGTATGCGCTCTTTCTTGTATCCTACGACGATTATGGGTTTAATATTTGTATCTAATTTTTTAATAGTATCAAGTATGTGTTTTAAAAATGGCTTACCGGCAAGAAGTGTCAGAGCTTTCGGCTCCTTTGACTGCATGCGAACTCCTTTTCCGGCAGCTAAAATTATTATTTGAACCTTGTTCATTATAAAATTATATAAGATTACAGTAAAACTATCAAAGTTTCATTTTGTGACCCTACCGGGAATCGAACCCGGATTACCGGCTTGAAAAGCCGATGTCCTAACCGTTAGACGATAGGGCCAATGTATGCTATCTTATATTATTTTTGAAAAATTCGCAAAAAATAGGAGTATAATTTAAATATGTTTGAAGACAGAGAAGAAGCGGGCAGGCTCTTGGCTAGGCGGCTTGCGGAATACAGGAGCAAGGATGCCGTTGTCTACGCGCTCCCGAGGGGAGGCGTGGTGCTCGGTTTTGAAGTAGCGCGATTTATCAATGCGCCCCTTGATTTGATTATTGTCAGAAAAGTCGGGCATCCAAGCAATCCGGAATATGCTATTTGCGCCGTTACAGAAAAAGGCAAGCCTATTTATAATGAAAAGGAAAGAGAAGCGCTTAATCCGGCATGGCTGGATAAAGAAATTATAAAAGAGCGCGAAGAAGCAAAACGCCGCAGAGAAAAATATTTAAAAAACCGGAAACATTATCCGGCGAGAGGCAAAATAGCTATTGTTGTAGACGACGGCGTAGCGACGGGGCTTACTTTAATGGTAGCTTTGCGTTCTATTCGCGAAGAAGCGCCAAGGGAGCTCATAGTAGCAGTGCCTGTAATCCCGCGCGATATGGCGGATACATTCCGCGCTCTTGCCGACAAAACCGTATTTTTAAAAGAAGAAGAATATTATCTAGGAGCGGTGGGCGCGTATTATCAAAATTTCCCGCAAGTAACAGATGAAGAAGTGATTGAATTGCTGGAACAAAATGTGTTAAATTAAAATCACGGAGGGTTGGCAGAATGGTAATGCGCTGGTTTTGCCACCGCCTACGGCGGGGTCCCGCTACAAGCGGGAAAAACACAAAAAAGGAGGCGTCGCATAGTGGTTTAGTGCACCGGTTTCGAAAACCGGAGTGCCGCAAGGCACCGTGAGTTCAAATCTCACCGCCTCCGCCAACTTGTGTACTTATGTAAGTATATTATTACTTAATTAATTACGTAATCATTTTATTGCCTGTTACGTCTACATACCAGATACACTTGGTCGCAAGTATCTTTTATTTATTATCCAAATAGTAATTAAAAATATGAACAACCAAGAAAAATGTCCAAAATGCAATCATGATAAGCACGATGGAATGAAGTGCTCCTCTTGCGGTTGCATGGGTTAAAATTATTTAGTGTTTAACCATAAATAAATATCTTCCAGAGCCCGAACAGCGTCGCCGGCAGCGATGTTGTTTTGGTGATAGAGGACATTGGTGCAGTCTCCAGCAGCCCAGACTCCGGCTACTTCTGTTTTTTGATTCCACGGATCAATTTTTATTCTATTTATTTCATCTAACGGCACTAATCCTTTCGCAAAACCAGTATTTGGAATCTGTCCGACTTCCACAAAAATACCCGAGATCGCAAGTTTAATTTCTTTTCCCGTTGCGTCTTGATAAATCAAGCCATCCACGAATTTATCTCCGGTAACTTCTAAAATTTTTACATTTTTAACGGCTTTCATTTTTGGATTACTCAAAACTTTTTCCACAGTTATCGCATCTGCGCGAAAAATATCACTTCTGTTTATGAGCGTCACGGATTTGCAGTAAGCAAGAAGCTGGGCTGCGGTTTCAAACCCGGCATTGCCTCCGCCTATAACAGCCACGTCCATGTCTGCAAAAAGGGGACCGTCGCAAGATGCGCAATACGTGAGTCCCTTGTTTTCAAATATATCCGCATTTTTTGCAGTAATTTTTCTTCGACTGCTTCCGCTTGTGATTAAAATTGTTTTTGAAAGAAATTCTTTACCAGACTCTGTTTTTACTAAAAATTCTGTGCCATTTTTTAAGAGTGCTGTAACTTTTTCTCCCTCTTTTACTTCTAAACTTTCCCCGACATTGGCCATGACATGCTTTTTAAAATTTTCTGCAAGCTCGTTGCCAGAAAGGGAAAGTGTACCAATCCAGTTAAAAATCTGCTCCGAAACGACGGACTGCCCGCCCCACTCGGCAGTTATAAAAAGCGTTTTCAATCTCTTCCTCGCAGCATAAACAGCCGCCGCCGAGCCAGCCGGTCCGCCCCCGATGATTATTAGGTCGTAAATCATAAAAATTAGGTACTAGTTGCTAGTCCCTAGGGAATAGTATATCAGAAAAACTTCTAAAACCTAAAAGCTAGAACCTAGAAGCTAATTTTACTTTTTGTTGCGTCGTAGAAACGCTGGCACTGCGCTCCAGTCATCGCCGTCGTCTTCTATAATTTCTTCTTTCTTTTTTATGAAGTCACTGTTTGTATTCATACTGTTTGAGATGCTGTTGTGTATTTCTTTTTTTAGGACTTCCGGTTTTTCATCTTTTACAAAAGCTCCCGCAACGCCTCCGAATAAGCTTTTTCTTGGCATGTCGGCAGGGAAGGATGTCGCGATTACAGTAACTTTTATTTCTCCCTTCTTTAGTTTCTCGTCATGAATTGTTCCGAAGATAACTTTCGCATCTTTATCTATAGACTCGGTAATTATTTTTGCGGCTTCTTGAATTTCGTTTATTGTAAGATCGTCTCCGCCGGAAATTGCAAAGAGTACGCCTTTCGCTCCGTGAATTGAAATTTCAAGAAGAGGGGAATTGATAGCTCCAAGGGCTGCTTTCTCTGCTCGTTTTTCTCCTGAAGCGCTGCCTATGCCCATGAGCGCGCTTCCAGCATTTGCCATCACGGCCTTTATGTCTGCAAAGTCCACGTTTATAACACCCGGAGTGGTAATAAGGTCGGAAATGCCTTCTACGGCCTGCCTCAAAACGTCGTCGGCGCGGACGAAAGCATCTTTGAAATTGGTATCTTTTTCAGCCAATTGAAGTAGTTTATCATTTGGAATGATGATGATCGCGTCCACTTCTTTTGCCAGGTCCTCAATTCCCTTTTCCGCGATTTTCATTCGGTGACTTCCTTCAAAGAAGAAAGGCTTGGTAGTAACTGCTACAGTGAGTATGCCTTGCTCTCGCGCTGCGCGAGCGACTATAGGTGCCGCGCCGGTGCCGGTGCCGCCGCCTTCTCCGCAGGCAAGAAAAATCATATCTGCGCCTTTTACGACGTCCTGAATTTCAGATTTTGTTTCCTCGGCGGCTTTCTTTCCCACCTCCGGATCCATGCCGGCGCCGAGGCCCTTCGTCAAATTTTTTCCGATGTGAATTTTCTTGTCAGCAAGAGAGTGGTGCAGATCCTGCGTGTCTGTATTCATGCAAATAAAAGATACGCCTTTGACCTTAGAATTTATCATATGGTTGACGGCGTTTTTGCCGGAACCCCCGATACCGATGACCATAATGCGAGCGAAACTCTGTATGTCTTGATTTACTTTTGGCATAATATTGCTTTGGGCTTGATAATTAACTTATATAACTAATACACTAACAGAAAGCAGAAAAAAGTAAAGATACTGGAGGAAAACTTGGAGGAAGAACCTCCAAGTTAAGAAAACTCTAAATTCTTAAGCTCCTCCTTTCTTTTACAAGTGTCTTTCCAAGATTCAAGAGCAAATTTTTCGTATTCTATTTTGGAGCGGAATTGCCCAAGAGTTATAGACTTATCGCAAAAATTTTTATTACTATCACTGGTGTATTCTTCCCAACTTGACACGCTTAGTTTATTTTTTACGGTTCCATTTTCTTTGCAATTGTTTAAATTTACATAAGCACTAGCCTTAAGCAAATAGTTGTTTGAATCTATGTGTTTGCTTTTGAATTTTCCCTGAAACAATGCGCCCGATCTTTTATTCCTTTCGTTGAAATACATGGTATAACCGGTTCCCAGTCGTTGCCCCGCCCGACG
>JACPLQ010000022.1 GCA_016186435.1 Candidatus Nomurabacteria bacterium
AAGTTGCTTGAAGAAAAACTTTACTTTTGTTACAATACTGTTGTATTTTTGAATTGAAGAATTCATAACAAAAAGCACCATACGGTGCTTTTTGTATTTTAACTCATTTTAGGAGAAATTGGGAGTTTCGTAATTCAAAGTCTATCTCTTTCTTGCGCAAAAATATCTGTAGCTTCAGATTTTTTAATCAATTCATTTTTTAATTCAAAAATCGCCTGCAAAAGTTCGTCACCCGCAAGTTTAATTGTCTTTTTCGTTGCGCCAGTTTTTATGAGCGTATCTTTGTCGTACGCATCCAGCTTCGCCCAAGTCGTGGAATATTCTTTCACTAGGTCAAGGATGGTTTTCGGATCAAGAATTACATGTGTTGGAAGTAAAGCTTGGATATCCGTTACATTTTTCAAAAATTGATCATAATTTTTCAAAATAACTTTTTTATTGATTGTATAGCCTTTTATGATATGTTCCCGCAAGGTTTTAGTCGCCCACTGACGAAATTGAGTAGCTGTTTTGCTATTTACCCTATAACCAACAGAAAGAATCGCATCTAAATTATAGTATTCAATGAAACGTTCGACTCTACGACTACCCTCAATTTGAACTGTTGCATTTTTTGCAATAGTTGCTTTTTCGTCTAGTTCTTTTTCTTTATAAATATTTTTTAGGTGCCGAGAAATAACTGATTTATCGCGCTCAAAAACATTCGCAATTTGATCTAACGTAGCCCAAATAGTCTCACGTGAAAAATCTCCGCGAAACTCAATCGCTCCATTTTTCGCCTGATAGATAATTAAATTTTTACTTTGCTGGATTTTCTGCTGCGCCATATTTATATTTTATGTTAAAATAGCACCTATGGCAACCAAGATAATTTATTTCGTCCGTCACGGCGAAACGGTACTCAATGCCCAAAATATTCGCCAAGGCTCGCAGGGAGGCTTAACTGAAAAAGGCAAAGCTCAAGCTTTAGAAACAGCCAAAAGATTCCCGAAGCACAAAGGCCGGCCGCAGATCATCATCGCAAGCCCTTTTGAACGCACCAAAGAAACAGCGGAAATTATCGCAAAAGAATTAAAAATGAAAGTAAAATATTCTGATCTTTTAGTAGAGAGAAGAAATCCGTCAGAAATAATTGGCAAATGGGGCGGAGGTTTAGAAGTGCGAAAGATAGTAGACCAAATGGACAAAAGCTATCATGCGGACGACTTGCGAGTTTCCGACGAAGAAAATTTTAATGATCTTAAGCAGAGAGCAAAAAAATTACTGGGTTTTATTTCCAGAAGATATGAAAAAAGAATTATTCTAGTTACTCACGAAATATTTCTGAAAATGGTGGTGTCATACATGACATATGGGGAAAAGCTTACCGCATCGCAGTACAATACCCTCTCGTATTTCAATCCTGTTAACAACGCGAGTATGTGCATCTGTTATTACAAGCATCACTGGCTCAAAAAGAATGAATGGAAAATTCTCGTCTGGAACGATCTGGATAAAGTAAAAAGAATGCTTTAGTTATATTATTTTTCCAATTTTTTAGTCCACAAATTTCGAATCGTAAAAAATATTCCCGTAGCAAATATTGCGCCGAGTGTGTCTGCCAGCATGTCTTTTTGCGCATCCCATACGTCCCCCTGACTGCCGAGGTAGGCCATAGCGTCCGCTACGCTGGATGCTTTGGCCGCATAGATCCATTCCACGAGCTCATATGTCATGGCGATGGTCGCGACGAGAAATACCGGATAAGTGAACAGCAGGAATTTATTCGTCACCATCTTTTTCATATACAGCCATTCAGCAATGCCGAAAGCATAAAAGCCTACCGAGAAATGCGCTATGCGGTCGTAGTGATTTCTGGAAAAACCGAAAAAATTCGTAAACCAATCAAAAGGCACCAGCGCAAAAGTATAATGCCCGCCGATAGTGTGCAGATAAATTAATACAAACATAAAAGCGTAAGCCGTTTTTGAAAATCTTATTTTATATGCGTAAAACGCTAGAATAACAGCCAGAATTATCCATACGGTCAGATTTTCTGCAAACCAAGTTTTTCGGTCGATCGGATTTACAGCGAGAATAGCAAACAACACAGCATAAATTCCGAGGAGCCAGAATAAAAACTTTGAGGATTTATTTTCCATAAATTTATATTTTGTCTTCCGGCCTATGTCTGGCCACCACGACGAACAAAACGAGTATTACAAGTCCAGCAATACCTATGCCTACCCACGGCAGCCACGGTAGCCTCTCAGTAACTCTATTATCCAAGCTGTCGCATGCATCCCCTATATTATCCGCATCAGTATCAATTTGTGAAACATTTGGAATGTCTATACAATTATCATTTGCGCTTAAAACTCCGTCGCGATCATAATCTTCACAGGCATCTCCCAGAAAATTCCCATCCGAATCTTTCTGATCAAGGTTTGCGACACTGATGCAATTATCTGCCAGATCAGAAACCGAATCAGAATCATAATCTGCCGGCTTATAGTCGGGATTTAAAATATCACCGCTCGCGCCATAACGCACTACCCCTTTATCCGAAGAAAGATTTCCCGACTCATTAGTAGGATACGTTACATACCGGTCGGCATCAAAATACACTCGGTAATTTTTTCCGGGTTGCGCCAGAAAACGAAGACCGGTAAGTTTTTGAGTCTGAGACAGATCATTTATCTTAATTTCAGATATTCGAAGCGGCTGCACGTAGCTAAAAGTTATTTTCCACGTCATAGATTTAGTCTTCGGAAATACCACATAGCCGCCATGCGGCCTTACCTCTCTTTGCACTACATATTCTTTTCCGTCCACCATTGCATCTATTGATATTGTCTGCGGTAACGCTACATAATTATCCAGTGTAAAATATAACGAAGAAGATTCTATTGGCCGTTCAAAACTAAAAATTATAGTTGCTTTATTTGTCTCCCCTTTTAGCGGAAATTCCTCATATGAATTGTAGTTGCCGTCATACATGGTCTTCGGGCTTCCTAGCCCTTCTAACGTGTCAATTCTAAACGGAACAGATATATCCTTTACAGAAAAATAATTTGGCTCAAATTTAGAATTAGAAAGATTATAAACCGCGAAAACCGCCGGCTGAAAAGATTCCTCATCAAACGGAATCTCTATGACTGTCGGCACTGTTACTTGCGGTGAAATATTTTTGTAATATCTGAAAGCGGAGAAAATTTGATCAGAAAGACCGCTAAACGGCTTAGTAGCAAATACAAGTGTGGGAAAAATTATTGCTACTAAAACTATAAATTTACTGAGTAATTTCATTTTTTTTCTTTTTGGTTAGAAAGGCCGTGCTCATGAGCAATACTCCGATCGCCAGAAACGTTATCACTCTTCCGAATAATTCCATATCCCACACATCTATAAATACGAGCCGAATCACGACAAATGCCAGAAGCACCATGCCGTAAGTCCTTCGCGCTATGTCATTTCCATATAGTCCCGCAAAATAAGCGATCAGTCCAAAAATAGTAAAGATAACCAGTGTAGCCATGGTCGCGAGATCCGGAGTTCCTTTCATGAAAATGTGTATAAATTGCCAGATAATATAGCCGATATAAAATGTGCCGAGCACTATCAGGACTGAGCCAAAATTTATTTCATTGCCGCTCTTCGTCTGATTTTCAAGATGATTGAGAATACGTCCCGCGGAAATAAGCGCCACAGCCATGAGCGCAAGCGCAAAAAAATCTGCGCTGAAAAGATCCACCGAATTAGAATAACCAGTTATGCTCGAAACAGATAAGACTATAGGAAAAACAAATAGCATCGCCGCTTTCCCTGCAGCTTTTGTATCCTTGGTTAAGGATAGTACCGTGAGTAGGATCAAGAGCGCCTCCATAGCAAACGCTATGACTAAGGACGCTCCCCTTAGCTCGATAGAAGTAGCAGTTGCGATAAATGCCACGGCAACAGACCCATAAGCGTAAAAAGGCGCGAGTTTTGAACTAAATTTGAATGCAGCAAATGAACCGAACGCAAACACCACAGCCCATGCCGCAAAGATCATAGAACTCCATTCTTTAGGCGCTATATTGTAGATCCATAAGAATAAAAATACGCCGTTCATGACAGCAAGCGCAATCTCATTGCTTTCATCCTGCACTCCTTTTTTAACAACAGTAAACATTCCGGACAAGAGGTACAGCATAGAAAACAAATAAGCAAAGTTTAGAATTACTGGAGCATCGTTAGCATAAATGCTTCCGCTAAAGAAAAATCCGCTTCCTCCGGCAAATATATAGGGCAGGCTGTAAAGACCGACGAAAAATAAACTCGTGCTGATGAGTTTTCTCCAGCCGGTTATACCTGCGAGGAACAAAGTTGCGGCGGATATAAATAAGAGGTACGAGAAAAGAAATACTGAGTTTGTCTGTCCAGCTGCGAGTAGCGGAGAAACAAAGGCAAGTATCTGCGCCAGGTATGCAAGCTCCCGAACTTTGAATTTATAACTAGCAAAAGAAACAAAAGCTACGATTGCAAAATCAAATGCCACCGCAGAAAAAGGAGTAAAGAAACCGTAGATGGACCGGCCGGCAAATATCGTAAGCATAGCCATGCCGGCGCCGAGCGCCATGAATACCGCTCCCTGTGAAGGGTGCTTCATCATTCGCTTAAACCCGAGCGCCATGATGATCGCGCCAGTAATAATACCAATAGAAATTCTCCCGACTGGGCCTATCCAATTATTTATAAATGCGTATGAGACAAACCATCCGAAACCAATAATAAATAAAGCCGCGCCGAGCTTCATCAGCCAGTCTTCTTTTAGCCATAGGAAAAATTTATTCGGCTCGGCATTGTACTGTTGATATTGCAAATTTTGATGAGATGCGCTGCCTCCGGCCATATTCACTGCCGCTTGAACATTCTGGCCTAGGTTCATGTTCACCGCCGTCTCTGGAGATTGTTGTGGCCTGACTGTGCTAATACTCTGCCTTGATTCCAGATCGCTGACTCGCCTCGAAAGAGAACTGTGAACTACTAATAAGTACACCAGCAAAACAAAACCGAGTAATGTTATCATATAACACTTATTTTACCATCGCGCTCTTTTGCCCACAATCACTCATGTGTATAACTAAAAAAGCCCCGACTAGGGGTTGGGGCTTTTTTATCTTTTATTGCATCATCGCTTCACCGTCCGCCTCTGACATGAATTTGAACATATTGCCTCCGCAGACAGAACAAGTTCCCTTAGCAGAATATCTGCCCTTTTCGTTCTTGGTAACTACCGGATTTACCATATCTCTCATCGTCGGCTTATTGTTTGTCCTACACTTCATACACAAAGCTTTTAATTCTGCCATAAATATATTGTTAATATTAATAGGCCAAGTATACCATTTTAAGCTTAAAATAGCATCAAGCGATAAAATATCTTTAAAGTTAAACTAATTAAATTATTAGTACTGATACTGACAGACAGTAGAATAGTCAGAGTCCATATAGCAATTATCCTGACGGTCCGGCGAACCCAGATATTGATACTGATAGGTTACAGGATCAGGATTTGTATCATAATAATATGATGAAGTGGCAGTAGTCGTAGGATAATAATTTCTGGAAACATAATATGAAGAACCGGTAGATCTTGCTATAGGATATGTTATATATGCTCTGCCTGCGCTTGGCGCAGTATAATAATTATAACCAGGGTAAGAATAAACAGGGTACAAAGTTTTATAAGAAGTCGCCGGATAATAAGCCGGGTAGACTGTGGCCCGAGCATCCAGAGAATTCACATTATCCCGAAGGCGAGCTCCGTTCGGAGAATTTAAAAACCAAGCTCCCGCAAAGAGCAGAATAACTACTATTATGATCGTGGCAATTCCTTTTTCCATATTAATTTAGTTAAACTAATAATTATTAAGTTTTGCTTTTTTTCTTCTTATTTGATGTTCTTGGCTGTTTTTTCTTTGGCACTTTAGCTCTCGCCTTTCGCGCTTCCGACAGGCCTATGGCGATTGCCTGCTTTCTTGACTTTACTTTCTTGCCGCTGCGGCCGCTTTTTAATTCGCCGTGCTTCCACTCATGCATGACTTTTTCCATCTTCTTCTGCGCTTTTGGACCGTATTTTCCCGCCATAAATTTTTATTAATTACTCATTAATCGAAATAGCGCTAGCCCTGATATTACTTGCCAGCAAACTGACTTCAATCAAAATCCTGGCTTTCAATCAGGGCTAACATACATTATGACGGCAATATAAAAAATTTATTACAAATGAACTAATGAGTGTATTTTTTCTTTTCCTCTGTGAAGATTTGGATTAATTCTTTTACCGCTTTTTGTTGAGGAGGATTTTGAGTTTGCGAAAGATCAAAAATAAGGCTCCTGATATGATCATCTATAACTTTCAGGGGCAGTTCGGGATACTTTTTCATAGTTGGGTCGTTAAAAAAATTCTTTATCTGTCCTGCATCAAGAAATACTAATACTTTGGGAATTGATACTTCATGTGGATTCATTTCATCTAATCTGATGAACGGATGATCCCGCATTTCTTTTATCTTTTTCTCCATTACTCCCCTTTGGTCACTGCTGGTTATCTGAGTTGCAAAAGCAGCCCTGCCGTCGGCAAATGAAACCACTAAATCAACGGTCTGGCGACCGCCAATTTCCGGTCCTTTATCTTCTTCGGGAGTTGAAAATCGTACCTTTAATCCGGAAATTCCTTCGTAGAAACGAGCCACAAATTCTTCTGCGGGCTTACCCTGTCCCTTCACTTCTCCGACACCCATGTGTCTGTCTATCCGATCAACATAACTATCTTCTAGATGTGAATTCATTCCTTGTCTCATAAATATATTATATAACAATAAGAGGCATTTTAGTTTCTTTTTTTCGTTTTATATCTTCAATAATGACCCTCTGCATATCTTCCGGCAGAGTTCCGAATTTTTCCAAAGCCATTCTAATTGCGGAATCCGGCATATCCAAAATTTCTTTTTCAAAAGATGGCTTGTTGGATTCACCTGCGACCTCTACAGAAATCCCCGCGAGTTCTTGCCCCACAGGCGGCAGTTCTTCCGGCATGCCGGCATCTTTTAACCTTTGCTCCATTCAATTTTTTCGTTCATGTTTTAATTATAACCTATCTTTCCAATTCCAGCATCTGTCGGGTGTTGGACACCCGACGACAACGCAGCGGATGGTAGTAGAAATAGTTTATTATCTAAGTACTACGAATAATTTACATGAATTATATCCATCTTCTGCAATTCCTGTGCAACCTGGACCCCAATCATAAGGATATATGTGTATTTCTCGTAACCCCTTAGCATAAAAAACATTCCACCAGTTTCTCCAACTCTTGGATTCCTGAAACCTCCAACCGTTTTTCTCTAAAATACTTCTCATTTGATCTATGGCTACTTTTTGAGCATCCGAAGCCATTTGGTGAATTCTCTTTTGAATTGCAATGAATTAGAATTGAAATATGAAAGCAAAAAAAGTTTTCGCATTTTTCCCAAAGCGAGCGGAATGAAATATATATC
>JACPLQ010000021.1 GCA_016186435.1 Candidatus Nomurabacteria bacterium
AACAAGGTCAATCAAAACAACAAATCCCAAAACAACACCCCAGCCTCCGCCCATCATTCCGCTATACCCATAATATCCCATCATATAATTCTTGTCCCGTAGTGAGCTTCGCTCTACTACTGGGATTTTAATTATTTTAATAATTTCGACCTTTGTTATTTTGCATTATTGACAATGTTTTGAATTATTTGATCAATTTCTTTCGGCCTCTCGCCTAAATCAGCCCGTGGGAAAAATAGTGGCAGAATAATCGGCCGCATGCCTGAGATAAAAGTTTGTCCGTCTTTAGTATAAACATTTATTTTACAGGGAAGACAGAGTCCGAGCTTAATGTCTTTGTTTAGAAATTCATTGGCAAATTTTGCATTACAGAATTCAATAATCTTAAACGGCTCTCTTTGGAAACCTTTCTCGCTTAAAGTCTGCCGCACGTCATGAACATACAAAACCCGCATACCAGCTTTGGCGATTTCATCTTGTGCGCCTTGCACAGCCTCGTCAAAAGTTTTTTCTGTAGTTATTGTGTAATCAAATTCCATATATTTATTATACCAAATAATAATTAATTTCTTTTCAATCTTAATGAATTCAAAACAACGCTGATACTGCTGAAAGCCATTGCTATCGCCGCGAAGATTGGATTAAGCAGTAGTTTGAAAAACGGATACAGCACTCCGGCCGCGACGGGAATAAAAGCGATATTGTAGAAAAATGCCCAGAAAAGATTTTGTTTTATGATTCTCATTGTTCGTCTGGAGATTTTTATTACTTCCGGAATAAGCATCAAATCGCCGCGCATTAGGGTAATGTTAGCCGACTCCATCGCGATATCCGTGCCCTCGCCCATGGCAATGCCGACGTTGGCCTGGGTCAGTGCCGGAGCATCGTTTATGCCGTCGCCGATCATCGCCACAATTTTCCCCTGTTCTTGAAGTTCGCGCACTTTTTCCGATTTTTTATCCGGCAGAACCTCGCTCATAATATTCTCTATGCCCGCCTCTTTTGCAATAGCGCTCGCGGTGCGGCTATTGTCTCCGGTCAGCATCCAGACATCTATATTTTTTTCTTTGAGAGCATTCACTGCTTCCACCGATTCCTTTTTCAAAACGTCGGCCACGGCCAGCGCGCCTTTCAATTTTTTACCAACTACAAGAATCATTACGGTTTTGCCTTCATTTTCCAATTTGGCAATATTTTCTTCAAACGGAGAAATGTTCAGACCGAGATCCGCCACCAAAGCCCGATTACCCAAATGCGCTTCCACTTTTTCTGATTGGATCTGTAAAAATCCCTTGAGCCCCTTTCCGGAAATAGCCTTAAAGTCTTCCAGTTTGTATAAGACAATTTTTTCCCTCGCCGCCTCGTCTATGATTGTTTGGTCAAGCGGGTGCGATGATTTTTGATCCAAGCTCGCGGCATATTGCAATATGGCTTGGGCCAGAGGATGTTCAGACCGCTGCTCCAAGGAAGCTGCGAAATTAAGAATATCCACTTTGTGTTCATCGCCAAAGGCGAGAATGTCGGTCAGTTGGGGTTTGCCCTCGGTTAGAGTGCCGGTTTTATCCAAGATAACCGCATTTATTTTATTTGCAATTTCAAGGGAAGCCGCATCTTTAATCAAAATTCCTAGAGTGGCGGCACTGCCGGAAGAAACCATAATGGCCATGGGAGTGGCAAGCCCCAAAGCGCAAGGACAGGCAATTATAAGCACAGCGACAAAGTTCACTAAGGCAAAAGTAAATGCCGGACTAGGCCCGCCTAGACTCGGCGAGGCTGACCCGAAAAATATCCAAACAACAAAAGTCAAAACAGCCACGACGAATACAGCAGGCACAAAATAAGAAGAGACGAGATCCGCCAGACGCTGAATGGGCGCCTTGGAACCCTGAGCTTCTTCCACCATTTTTATAATTTGCGAGAGCATCGTGTCCTTGCCGATTTTTGTCGCGCGAAAAGTTAAAGTTCCGAATTTATTTATGGTGCTCCCAATAACCAAACTATCAACTTTTTTGTGCACCGGCATGGATTCTCCGGTAATCATGGATTCGTCAATTTCCGAATCGCCTTCTACTATTTTTCCGTCCACTGGAATTCTTTCGCCCGGCCGGACAATAATTAAATCCCCTACCACAACCTCGGCAATTGGTATCTCGACTTCTTTTCCGCCTCGCAAAATTTTCGCGGTCTTGGGCTGGAGCCCGATAAGCTTTTTGATGGCCTCCGAAGCCCGGCCTTTCATCAAGACCTCAAAATATTTTCCCAAAAGAATTAAAACAATAATTATGGCCGAGGTGTCAAAATATAATTGTGGCGTTATGCCTCCTTTTGAGAAAAAATCGGAAAAAATTGTGACTGCCACGCTGTAAAAATATGCGGCGAGCGTGCCTATGACAATCAATGTGTTCATGTCCGCGGTGCGATATTTGAAGAGAAGCTTTAGGCCGCTATAGAATTGCCATCCGACCCAAAATTGCACCGGCGTTGTCAGCAATAACAGTACCCAATTATTATTTAAAATTTTTGGAATAAACGAGAACCACTGCGGGAAACTGCCCAAAAAGATAAGCAGAGAAAGAGCGCCGCCGATAACTAGCTTCCATTTCATTTCTTTTATTTGTTCTTCCCTTTCCATCTTCATATGGTCGTGCTCCGGAGAATTCATATCCATTTCTGGCATTTTCATAACTTCTTCTTTTCGGAGAGAGTTAATATTTAAATTATAGCCTGCCCCTTCTACAGCTTTTGCGAGCTCTGACTCAGAGACAATTTTTTCATCAAATTCAATCAGGGCCGATTCCGAAGCGAAATTAACTGAGGCGGACTCTACTCCTTCTGTCTTTCTTAACACGCGCTCAATAGTCGCCACACAGCTGGCGCAATGCATTCCCTCTATTTTATATGTCTCTTTTTTCATTGTCTATTTATTTGATAATGTGTACACTTTTATTAATTCCTTGACGGCTTTTTCTTCCCCGCCCGCATGCCGCATTTGATGCTTCACATGCGTGCGCAGATGATTTTCCAAAAGAAAAGCGTCCAGGCTTTTTAGCGACCTTTGGATGGAAAGCGACTGCTCCAGCAGTTCCGGGCAATATGTTTCTTTCTCTATGGCTTTAATCAGCCCGTCCAACTGCCCGCGAATTATTTTGGCCCGGTGAATAGCCCTGTTTTTAAGCTTTTGGTCTAACATATAAATAGTCTATACCCCTATATCCTATTTGTCAAATAAATACTGTGGATAACTAAAAAATACCAAGGGGGCCCTTTAGTATTTTTAAAATCCCCTTAAATTAAGCCCATTTCCTTCCCTACTTCAGCTAGAACTTTAAGCGCTTGATCTATTTGTTCTTTAGTATGCGCGGCGGAAATCTGAAACCTTAGACGCGCGGTGCCTTCGGGCACAACCGGGAACCAGAGCCCCACCACGAAAATTCCTTTTTCCAAAAGTTTCTTGCTCATCTCCTGCGTTTTTGCCGCATCGTTAAGCATTACCGGCACAATAGGATGAATGCCATCCAGAACATTGAACCCTAATTTTTTCGCGCCGGTTCGGAAATATTCTGCGTTGTCTTTTACTTTATTTAAAAGCTCCGGTTTTTCTTTTAAAAGATTCAGCGCTTTTATGGATGCAATTACGACAGAGGGCGGCACAGAATTGGAAAATAAATACGTGCGGGATTTTTGGCGAAGTAATTCTATTATTTCTTTTTTCCCGGCGATATATCCCCCGACGGCTCCACCCAATGCCTTGCCGAATGTTCCGGAAAGCACATCAATTTTTCCTAGAAGCCCAAAATGCTCCGAGGTTCCGGCGCCCGTTTTTCCAAGCACGCCGATAGCGTGCGCATCGTCCACAAACAGCATGGCTTCATGCTTTTCCGCAAGCTCGCGCAATTTTGGCAGGTCAGCCAAATACCCTTCCATCGAAAATACTCCGTCAGTCACTATTATTTTAAATCTATAACCTTTGTCTCTGTCTTCTTCTAAAAATTTCTCCAGAGTAGCCATATCTCCGTGCGGATAAATTCTCTTTACCGTGTTTTCGCGCTTGCAGAGCTTGAAGGCATCAATGATGCTCGCGTGGTTTAATTCATCGCTGTAGATAGCATCCTGATGTTTACCGTCTCCGCCAAAAAGTTCGTTGGTGATCGTCGCAAAAAATCCCAGATTAGCCATAAAATTCGTGGAGTACAAAATAGCATCTTCTGTTCCCAAAAATTCAGACAATTTTTTTTCTAAAATTTTATGTATTGTTCCCGTGCCAGAAATAAATCTTACCGAAGACAAGCCGAAACCGTATGTACCTATTGAATCTTTAGCGGCTTTGTCTATTTCAGGATGATTCGCAAGTCCTAAGTAGTTGTTTGAGGCAAACATGAAAACTTTTTTGCCGGAAATCTCCACTTCCGGACCCTGCGCGCCTTCTAATTCCCGCTCTATTTTAAATTTCCCCGCTCGCTTTAGCGCCTCAAGCTCTTGATTTATGCTTTCTGTGAATTTTTTTGAGTACATGATATTAATTGTATCACTCTATAAAAAATCTACAAACTTGGAACGGTTGTTGGGAGCTTAGCTCCCAATTTATTCTATTCTAAAAGTAATGTTTTAAATTCTTTTTCATTCTCCCTTCTTCTTAAAATATCTTTGAGAGAACTCAAGGCAAATTTTTCATATTCTTGACTGGAGCGAAATTGTTCTAAAATAATAACTTTCTCACAAATTTGATTCTTGATTTCTTTACTTTTGTATTCTAAAAAACTTGAAAAGGGAAACTTTTTCATCCATTCCTTGTTTCTTTCTCTATGTACTTTATCATTTAAATTAACATATGCGCTCACGTGAAGCAGATAATCGTTAGTGTTTATGTGAATCGCTTTATAAGATCCCTGAAAAAGCGAACCACTTCTTTTGTATTTTTCATTAAAATAATTTGTGTAACCAGTAGAAAGCCGATGCATGAATTTTTGAATACCGTTTTCAATCAAGGGTTCAAGGATAAAATGGAAATGATTTTGGTTAAGGCAATAAGCAACAAAATTTACCAACTTGGGAGCTGAGCTCCCAAGTTCTTTAAAGGAATACTCATATACACTACCTATCGGTTCAGTTACATTAAAAATTTTCATAATTTTCAAAAATCTTAGTAAGTCTTCTGAATCTAGAAAAATAAGTCGTTTGTCCACTCCTCTGTTGTAAATATGATAAAAATTATTAGCTGCAAAAGATATCTTTCTCATGTATTAATTATGCCACTTGGAAGCTTAGCTTCCAAATAAGCATCAGGGTTGGGTTTTGGTTTAAGATCTGATCGGTCATTTACGGAGATAATATATTCTATTTTATCTCTAAACGATAAGCGTGGCAAAACTTTGTCTATCCAATTTTGTGATGAAGATGAAACTAATCCGAGTTTAAAACCAAGTTTATCCAGCTCAACTACAAGTCTATCTATGTTTTCTGTTATTTCTGATTGTGAATATATAAAATGCGATTGATTATCATAAATTTCTACTAGTTTATCCTTATCAACCGTTGTCCCAAAGGAAACTGCTTTTTCATAAACTGTATTTACAGGTGGTTTATTCATGCATCAGCCTTTTTTCAATTTTTCTTTTAAATTTTTCAGCATATCTGCCACCATTTTTTCTAGATCATATTCATGCTTCCAGCCCCAGTCGGCTCTGGCAACGCTGTCATCAATGCTTTGAGGCCAGCTATCGGCGATCGGCTGATGAAAATCAGGAGCGTAACTAATTTTGAAATCGGGTATTTGACTCT
Source organism: Candidatus Nomurabacteria bacterium (assembly GCA_016186435.1). Classification (GTDB taxonomy): domain Bacteria; phylum Patescibacteriota; class Minisyncoccia; order Phycocordibacterales; family UBA9973; genus UBA9973. The sequence continues at coordinate 5,779 of JACPLQ010000021.1, forward strand.
TTATGGATTCTGCAATTTCTTTTGGTGAAAAACTAATTGCGGACAAATTATACGCTATTCTAGATTTTATTTTTTCTGCAGGTGCTTCCATTATTTCTATCGTGGCGCGAATAGCATCATCCATGTACATCATAGGAAGATACGTGTTCTCGGAAAGAAAGCTGGTATAAGTTTTTTCTTTTATGGCGCCATAAAATATCTCTACTGCGTAGTCTGTAGTTCCTCCGCCGGGCGGAGATTTCCAGCTGATGAGACCGGGATATCGAACACTCCTGACATCAAGACCGAAACGCCTGTTATAATATTGGCACAAGAGTTCTCCTGTGTATTTTGTAATTCCATACATTGTTGTCGGTTCCACTACCGTCCTTTGAGGCGTATTTTCCCTCGGCGTCGTCGGGCCGAATACTGCAATTGAGCTCGGCCAGAATAGTTTGATTTTTTCATCCACGCATAAATCCAGAATCTGCCTTAGGCTTCCCATGTTGAGTTCCCATGCAAGCTTGGGATTTTTTTCTCCCGTCGCTGAAAGCAATGCGGCAAGTAGGTAGATTGTGGTTATTTTTTCTTTTTTAACTAAATTGCGCGTAGCTTCTGCGTCCATAGCATCCAATATTACAAAAGGCCCTGTGCCTTTTATTAATTTGCTTTCTTCCCTTATGTCAGAGGCAACTACATTTTCATTTCCATACTTAGCGCGCAGAGCCGCAGTAAGTTCAACGCCGATTTGCCCGCATGCACCAATTACTAATATTTTTTCATTATTTTTTTCCTGCATATATTTATTTTATCACATCTTGGTCATAATGAGCCAATGTTCAGCTAAATCAGAAGTTTTTTCGTCAGTCTCAAAACCAAGATCCGTAATTAGCTTTGTAAAAGCATTATTTCTGTCGTCGGTACCAGTCCAAAATTTAATATTAATGAAATATCTTTTGTAAAAATCAATAACAAATTTGGCGAAATTTTTCATCATTCCCTTCCCCCGAAAGTTGGGATACGAGCGAAAAGATATCGTGTGCCAGTCGCTTTCCATTTTGCCTTCCTCTGTGCCGCTGAATTTTATAGATTTCTTGCCAAGCGGCTTTGGTCCAAACCAGATTATAGCCGCCAAAGCGTCACTTTGCTTGTGAATAAGCGCGAAAGGGGTACGATTTTTCTTGTACCAATGCTCATAAGTTTTTTCCACAAAACGCCTTCTGTCGCCAGTGAAGTTCTGCAGATTTGCGTCGTTTTCATCGGAAGATAGCTCTCTAAGCTGATCTGCATATTTTTTATCAAGTCCCACAAATAGATCAAACTCATCGCCATCTCTTGAAATTGCATCGGCTATATGCACCGAAGTAAAAATCGGCAGCGGAAGAGAAAAATCAGGCAAATTATCTCTTGGAATAATTTTCATTATTATTCTACGGTTACACTCTTTGCTAAATTGCGGGGCTTGTCGACATCATTGCCACGCGCCACTGAAATATAATATGAAAAAAGCTGCATAGGTATAAACGCAAGGATAGGCGTGAGTATCTCAAGAGTTTTTGGAATATATATCACGTCATCGGCGAGGTGTTTGAGTTCAGCGTTGCCCTCGGTTGTGATTGCAATGACACGCCCTCCGCGCGCTTTTATTTCTTGTATGCCGGACTTGCTTTTTTCATACATGCTGTCTTCCGGCGCAATCACAAACGAAGGAAAATTTTTATCAATGAGCGAAAGCGGACCGTGCTTGAGCTCGGTCGCATTCATACCCTCCGCATGAATATAGGAACATTCTTTGAGCTTCAGCGCGCCCTCCATGGCTGTGCCGGTATTATATTTCCGCCCCAGAAAAAAGAAATTATTGCTGTTTTTATATTTATGCGCCAGACGCTTTATATCTTTTGCATTTTTTAAAACTTTTTCCGCCAGAGACGGAAGTTTCTGCATTTCTTTTAAAATAGCCTGTCCTTTAGCTTTTGAGAGCCCGCGCATTCGGCCGAGATATATCGCAAGCATGACCTGAAGCAGAACCTGCGAGGTGGACGCCTTGGTAGAAGCCACGGCTGTTTCCGGACCGGCGTGATTGTAAATACCTGCATCAACTTCTCTCGCTATGCTGGAGCCAATGATGTTTACAATTCCAAGAGTAAGCATTTTTTTTCGCTTCGCTTCTTTGACTGCGTTAAGCGTATCGGCAGTTTCACCGGATTGAGAAATTGCTATCAGTCCTGTGTTTTTATCTCCAGCGCTTTCTCTATATGCAAATTCAGAGCCATATTCTACTTTTGTCGGAATACCTGCTAATTCTTCAAGCGCATATTCTCCTATGAGTCCGGTAAATCTCGCTGTGCCCATGGCCGCGATAGTAAAACTATTTATATTTTTTAATTCTTTTTGAAATTTTTCTAAGCCTCCGAATTTTACATCTCCTTCGTTTAAAAGCAGCCTGCCGCGCATCGCATTCCGCAGGGATTCCGGCTGTTCAAAAATTTCCTTAAGCATAAAATGC
>JACPLQ010000023.1 GCA_016186435.1 Candidatus Nomurabacteria bacterium
CATATCTTTAGAGCCGAAAGCGATTCCACCTGTCGGAAAATCCGGACCTTTGATAAATTGCATCAAGTCTTCTGTCGCCGCATCTTCATTGTCAATTAAGTGCATTGTCGCGTCTAAAACTTCTCCTAAGTTATGCGGGGGAATATTTGTCGCCATGCCGACCGCGATGCCCAACGTGCCGTTGAGTAGTAGCGCCGGAACGCTGGCGGGAAACACGACCGGCTCCTTGCGGGTCTGGTCATAGTTCGGGCGGAAGTCCACTGTTTCTTTTTCCAGATCACGCAAAAGTTCGCTTGAGATTTTAGACATCTTCGCTTCGGTATATCGCATCGCCGCGGCATTGTCTCCATCTATTGAGCCGAAATTCCCCTGCCCCAAAACTAGAGGATATCTGTAAGAGAATTCCTGAGCCATGCCCACCATAGAATCATACACAGCCGTGTCTCCGTGCGGATGATATTTTCCAAGCACGTCTCCGACCACTGCCGCAGATTTTCGGAAGCGCGCCGAGGAAGTAAGCCCGAGCTCATTCATCGCAAATAAAATTCTCCTATGTACAGGTTTGAGGCCGTCCCGCACATCCGGAAGCGCGCGCGAAGTGATGACCGACATTGCGTACGCGAGATATGATTCTTTCATTTCCGCAACGACATCAACCGGCAGAATTGTATCTCCATGGGGAACTTCTTTTGTTTCTCCTAAGTCCTTTTTTGCCATATGAATAAATTACTCTTCTCCTGTTATACTTTTATATCCACCCACAAAATTTGCTTTCAATGCAGAAAGCGGTTTGAGGTCATTCTGAACTGTATCTTGTGTTTCATTTTTTGTAAAATTTGTTCCAAGCGAATAAACCCATAGAGCAAGAAGTATGACTCCAAAAACTCCGGTAACTGCATGCAAAATGTGCCTTCTTATATGTTCTGGCTGTTTTCTGATATGTCTTATATGGTGAATTATTTTTTTCATATGATTTTTATTACTCTACAGATAGAGATAGAGGCTAAGCCTCTATCTGTTATGTTGCTTTTAAAACTATCACTTCCCCTTCTTTGGTTTCTAAATCTTTTCTTTTAAGTGTCAACTTGTCCACCACTTCCACTTTTTCTTCTCCCATTTCTTTCAAAAATGCTTTTAGCGAGCTATCGTCATAGTCCATAGGAATTATTAATTTAGGTTCCAGTGTAGAGGCAAGTTTGGCAGCGCTTTTAGCGTCTAGCATGCTTGCCCGTCCCTGCCCGTCCGGCAGGCGGGCTTCGGCGTGGCCTTTTCCGCCAACAGGTATAAATAATATGTCGGGAGTATTTATTGCTTCACGGGATTCCTTGGAAAGCTCGGCATCATCAAGCGGACCAAGAAATGCGATGTTAATACCGTCCACTGCAAACAAATAAATGGTATTGATGTGCTTTTTGTTTACCCCGTCCTTGGCGGGGCCAGGCAGCTCCGTCTCCGACAACACGCCTTTCACAAAAATTTCTTTTATCTCATAATCGCCGGGACCTGAAATAACAAACGGTTCTCGTTCGCCATGCGACAATTGCTCTATGCCATTATAATCCGGATGATTTGTAGTTACCAAGGCAATATCTGCGCCGAATTTTGCCGTAATGCCGGTTTTGGAGGCCTTAGATACAGGATTAAAAGCCAGGACCATTCCCCCCTGCTGAATCTTAAAAAACTCCTTTCCGAAATATGTGATTATCATTAAGGTTATTATAACATATTCTTAACTCAAAAACACCTCACCCCTCCTGCCTCTCGGCATTCCTCCCCTCTCCAAAAAACTTTTTGGAGAGGGGTTGGGGGTGAGGCAAGGTTTAATTACCGCCTCACCCCTGCCCCTCTCCATTCTTGGAAAATGTAGAGGGGTGGATGCAAAGCAAACGAGGTGAGGCTATAATTAATTTATGAAAGGATTGATTATAAAAGCCCATTACTTACGTCATGAAGAAACAAAGGCGGAAAAAATACTTTGGAAAGAGCTAAGAAATAGAAAAATAGGTGTTAAGTTTCGCAGGCAACATCCCATTGATAAATTTATTTTGGACTTTTACGCCCCAGAAATCAAACTCGGCATAGAACTTGATGGGCCTTCTCATAAAGAAAATCACGAATATGATAAATTAAGAACTGAATACCTAGAGTCCAATGGAATTAAAATTATACGTTTTTGGAATTACGAAGTTGAAACAAATTTGAAAGACGTACTAAATAAAATTAAATCAGAAATTCCACCTCTCCCCTAACCCTCTCCATTTTGTGAAATGGAGAGGGTGGCCGCCAGATGCGGCCGGGTGAGGCTTGCATTTTTGACAGTTTGTAGTAGTATAAAAATACAACTTAAATATATATTAAAAGCAGGATTTGGGGTAACCCTGATGACGCATGAGTAAGCAGATTTAGAACCTAAACCTTTACATCCGCTTTAGGCGGATTTTTTATTAAATTATGAGAAAAGAAGAAACAATAGTAGCAGTGGAAGAAAATATGGTCTTAAGCTCCGTGGTGGACCGGAGCGCCAATAGGCCGGAAGCGGATGCCCTGATAGAGGGCTCGGTGATCCTCGTGGATAAATCTTCCGTGTATGTGGACCTGGTGCCTTGGGGCACCGGTATTATTTACGGACGAGAATTTATCAACGCAAAAGATGTTATCAATAAGCTCAATGTCGGCGATATTATCAAAGCAAAAATTGTTGAAGTAGAAAACGAAGATGGTTACACCGAACTTTCTCTTAAGGAAGCAAAACAGGCTCTTGCGTGGAGCGAAGCTGAAAAAGCTATCCGCGCCAAGACTGCCATTACTCTTGAAGTAAAAGACGCAAACAAAGGCGGACTTATATTGGAATGGCAGGGCATCCAGGGATTCCTGCCTGCTTCCCAGCTTAAAGCGGATCACTATCCTCGAGTTCTTGATTCAGACAAAGACAAAATATTGAAAGAGCTGAAAAAGCTTGTGGGAGAAAAAATTTCTGTGATGATAATTTCTACTCTTCCAAAGGAAGGAAAACTAATCTTCTCTGAAAAGGATAATAATCCGGAAGAAAAGAAAGAAATTTTGAGCAAGTACGCTATCGGCGACCAATTAGATTGTACAGTAGCCGGCATTGTAGATTTCGGAGTATTTCTAAAGCTTGAAGATGGGCTTGAAGGCTTGGTCCATATTTCCGAACTAGACTGGGGTCTCGTAGAAAACCCTAGGGCATTGTTTAAAGTAGGAGAAAAAGTAAAAGCTAAAGTAATAGAAATCAAAGACGGCAAAATTTCGCTATCTCTTAAAGCTTTAAAAGAAAATCCTTGGAAAGAATTTGAGGGCAAGCTCAAAAAAGGCGATATTGTAGGCGGCGTGGTCATTAAGTACAACAAGCACGGCGCGCTCGTATCTATTAAAGAAGGCGTAGCCGGCTTGGTGCACAATTCTACTTTCCCTTCTGAAGCAAAACTTCGTGAGAAATTGGAACTTGGAAAAAATTACAATTTCCAGATCACTCTTTTTGAACCCAAGGACCAGAAAATGACTCTGGTGTATCTGGAAGGCAAATAATAGAAAACTGTGTAGTTTTATGATATAATACCGGCATGACTCTTGAAGAATTGGAACGTAAAACCAGGCCTGTATTCGACAAATACCGGATAAAATATGCCGGGGTTTTCGGCTCATTTGCCAGAGGAGAAGAAAGGGCAGACAGTGATGTTGATATAATGATAGATTACAATCGTCCTTTTTCTCTGCTGGACCTCATTGGCCTAGAAAATGATTTGAAAGATTTACTGCAAAAAAAAGTTGATGTAGTGACCGAAAATGGTGCCAGTAAATATATGAAGTCTAAGATGTTGAGAGATCTTAAAGTATTTTATGGACAACGATAAAGCATATATTTTACATATATTGGACGAAATTGAGAACATTAATAAATTTTTATTGAGTGTTAGCTTTGAAGATTTTATCGTCGATACAAAAACAACAAAAGCCGTTGAGCGTTCACTGGAAATTATCGGCGAAGCCGCGAAAAGTTTATCGGAGGAATTCAAGAAAAATAACGAACAAATTCCTTGGCGCGACGTTGCCGGCCTCCGCGACAAAATAATACATCACTATTTTGACGTTGATTACCAAACAATCTGGGATATTGTTAAAAATAATCTCCCAGAACTGAAAGAGGTTCTAATAAAATACAAGTGATTCTTCGAGCCCAAGGATAAAAAGGTGACGTTGATTTACCTGGAAAAATAAAGTAGGGAGCAAAAAAATCCCCCGACGGGGGGTTTTTTATTAAAGCCTAGAGGACAACTTCTCCAATTCGGAGATTAATGTGGGATCAAAATGTAAAAAATTTTCTGCCGCTTCTTTTCCGTGTTTATCAAATTTTACCCATTTATCCATTTCCTGTTTTAATTCTTCTAAAAGGATGGATGCACAGAAGGTAATTTGTGCTAAAAGTCCCTGCGTTAACTCACGAGCATCTGTATAACTATCATCAATTGGATTATGCCACTGTTTACATTCCTCTTTGTATCCTTCCGCATATCTCGTTTTTTCTAGTACCGACCGAACAAAATCTTCGCCTTCCTTACCGTCAAAAAAATTTTTCATATCTGCCAGCTTTTTTACTATTCCCGACACTAAGTCAACTCTGGGATTTTGGTGAAATCCTAAAAAGGTAGGCCGCTGTCTAACTTTTCTTTCACTTTCAAAATATTTTATAGGTGTTAAGCAACAGTTTTCAAAATCAAAAAGTGCGTACGTATCATTTCCGAGCCTAATGTTATGTCTTAATTCAAAAGATCTGTCGGGGTGCCCCTTATCAAAAACAGCGCGAAAAATCAAATAATCAATGAGCAACTCATTCTGTGTCTTTTTCTCAGTCTTACTCAGATCCATTTCTTTCGATAAATGTATTCTCTTTTCTCTTCCCGGGAAAAAAGGAAAGTTTGGGTTAATTTTTTCTAAAACCAAGGATAATCTATTTTTTTGCTTAACCTCAATAATAGTTGAAACGTTAAAAAATGGCTGAGCTAGTAATGCTACGGCCATCTGTTTTCGTGGAGATTTTTTTACTTCATACCAACTATTGCCGTTACTATCTTTGTAAATATCTGCGTATCGTTCAATACGTTTATCGCCATAGTAATAAGACACGTCAGCATTTTTTTCTCCAGCTTAAGGTCTGGGGCTATCTCGTAAACAGTATTTTCCGGACCGTCTAAAGAAGAAGCTGTAAGTCTTTCAAAATCCATGACAATATTATACCAAAAAATCCCCAGCTCGGGGATTTTTTGGTTGTTATGAAAATTTAAATTTAAGATTTTGCGAGAGCTTCCACGGTTCCCAGATTAGCCGGACCGATAGTGTTCATGATATTCATCACTTGTTCCGCATAGCGGGGCGCGATGGAGGGCGGATTGTAGGCTCGGAGAATGACCTTGGTATCCTTGTCTTCATAATGACGGGCGGTGTTGGGATTGTTGCCGCCTAGATTTTTGGCCACTATTTCTATGGCATGTTCATTGGATTTAAAGCCTATCTTGCAGGATCCCCAGCCGAACGGATTGAAGGTAGCCTTTTTACAGGCAAACTTGCCGCCAGTGGATTCTCGGACAGCGATAGCAGGGAGCAATCTCCAGTCAAGACCATTCTTCTCGGCCTCTTCAACCATTTTTATACCCATACCCGCAAGAGGCATATCGCGATCGCTAAAATAAGCATCAATCGCTTCAGCCTTTGCTTTTAGCAATTCAGCCTCAGTGTCCGTTACTTTGTTAAGAGTAATGGTACTGCCAGCTTCAATATTAATTTTTTGTACTAATACGCTCGGAGAAGCCTCTATACTCTGGATACTGCCTAATGCGAGCGGACTCGTTATCATAGGCAGCAAAACCAAGGACTGCGCGAAACGTATTAGATTGTTTTTTTTCATATTGGGGCGGTTGTGCTCCCTGCCCGCAATGCTACGCATAAGCGTTGCAGGCGGGCGCCAATTCATATCTGTAAAATCAGATTATTTGAAACTTCAGCCAAAGGCTGATATGCCTCTGGCATAAAAAAACCCGTACTTTATAAGGCTTTCGCCTATACTGTAGGGTCATGCTAATATACTAGCATATCCGAGTTTAAAAGTCAATACTAAAACACGAATTTTCTATCGTGTCAAATTGAACACTCTATCAGCCACTTTGTACGCTTCCCCTGCTCCCATGGTTACAAATACGTCACTTTTGCCCAAGTTTAGAAGTGAAACAGCTATTTCGGCCGACTCAAAATTTGGAAAAGACTCTACTTTTATCCCTTCTTTAGCTATAGCTTCGGCTAACTTTTCGCTAGAAACGCTTTCATCCTTATCTTCGCGGGCAAAATAGATAGGAAGGAGTAGAACCTTATCCGCGCCGGCAAAACATTTAGCGAAATCGTCAAATAAAGCCTTAGTGCGGCTATAAAGATGCGGCTGAAATATAACGGTAAGTGTTTTTTCTCCAGTTGGATATAGTTCTCGTAAGGCTTCAAGACTAGCTTTTACTTCTGTCGGATGATGGGCATAGTCGTCATAAATAATTGTTCCTTGCGAGGTCTTGCCTCGCAATTCAAGTCTGCGCCATGTGCCGGTGAATTCTGCGAGCGCTTTTTGTGCAATTTCCCCTTTAATACCAAGCAGGTCTGCGACAGCCAAAGCCGCCGCCGCATTTTTCCTGTTGTGAATGCCGGGAACGGAAAGTTTTGGAACTTTATCTAGGTATTTAGAGTAATCTGAAATCACATTTGTACTTTGTGAAGCAAGTTGTTTGAATGCATTTTGTATATCTGCCAGATCTTTATAATAATCCAGATGATCAGCTTCAATATTTGTAATAACTAAAATTTCTGGTTTTAGATTTAAAAAGGAGCGTTCATATTCACAAGCTTCAACTACAAAAAGATCGTTTTTGCCGACAACCAAATTTGATTTGAAATCTTTAAGCAAAGAGCCGGCAATCACCGACGGATCACGCCCTGCATCCATTAAAATTTTTGCTATCATTGCTGTCGTCGTCGTCTTACCATGTGTTCCGGAAACAGCGATAATGTTCTTCCCTTCGGTTACGATAGAAAGCATTTGCGGATAACTTTTATA
>JACPLQ010000026.1 GCA_016186435.1 Candidatus Nomurabacteria bacterium
AATTGCAATCCCGAAACAGTTTCTACGGATTACGATATGTCCGACCGCCTTTATTTTGAAAACTTGTCATTTGAAAACGTCGCAGACATCTTTGAATTTGAAGTGGCTGGCGGGATAATTATTTCAGTAGGCGGACAACGGCCAAATAATCTTGCCGAGTCGCTTTCAGCTGCAGAGTTTAAAATCTTAGGAACCAGCGCAAAAGATATTGATCGCGCGGAAGACAGAAATAATTTTTCAGCACTTTTAGACAAGCTCGGAATTTTGCAGCCTAAATGGCAAAGTTTTACTTCCAGACGCGACGCGGAAAAATTTACCGAAATTGAAGGATTTCCTGTATTAGTACGCCCCTCCTATGTGCTTTCCGGCGCAGCGATGCGAGTGTGCTATAACAAAGAGCAGCTGCACAATTTTATCGGCAAAGCCGCTGTTCTGACACCATCTCACCCAGTAACTATTTCTAAATACATAGAAAACGCCAAGGAGCTTGAGTTTGATGCCGTGGCGCAGAAAGGAGAAATTATGGTGTATGGCATTTCCGAACACGTGGAAAATGCAGGGGTGCACTCGGGGGATGCGACTATCGTGTATCCTACTCAAAGAGTCTATGCCTCCACAGAATTTCAACTGCGAGAAATTTCTAAAAAGATCGCACAAGAACTTTCTATTACCGGTCCGTTCAATATTCAATTTTTAGTCAAAAATAACATACCTTACGTAATTGAAGTAAATGTGCGCGCGAGCCGCACATTTCCACTCCTATCTAAAGCGATGGACGTAAATTTTCCGGAGATAGCAGTGGACAGCTTTATGGGGCATGCCAAAATACAAAAAGTTACCTACCCGAGAAGCGTAGTTGTAAAGTCTCCACAGTTTTCTTTCTCTAGATTGCTCGGAGCAGACCCGATACTTCGTGTGGAGATGTCTTCCACTGGCGAAGCAGCCTGCTTTGGTAAGGATTATGATGAGGCGCTTCTCAAATCAATCCTTTCTACCAACAAATTTGATTTTAAGAATAAAAATGTACTGCTTTCTCTCGGCGGAGAGCTTAATAAAGCTAAATTTTTGGAAACTGCTCAGATAATAGATACGCTCGGTTACGCTATTTTTGCGACAGACACGACTGCAGAATTTCTGAAAAAACAAAATGTTAATTGCATCCCTGTGCGCAAAGCTTTTGAAAGATCTCCGAACGTTCTCGATATTATTTTAAGCAAAAAGGTCGCCTTTGTGATAAATTTAAGCAAGACAGATACAGGAATGAGCGGAAGCAAAGAGGAAGGAAATCGTGTCATTACAGATGGTTTTCGGATACGACGGGCGACGGTAGACGGGCAGATACCATTGTTTACAGACTTGCACCTGGCCCGCGCGTTTATCAAGGCGCTATTCCATTACAAAGTAGAAGATTTAGAAATAAAATCTTATAAAGAGTATTTAAATTAAAAAATTTATGCCAAATGTAATTTCTGCAAAAGAGCTTTCAAAAAATGATCTAGAAAATATATTGTCTTTGACGGGAGTGATGGAAGAGCATTACAAAGAAGGCAAAGTAAAAAAAGTTTTAGAAGATAAAATCGTCGCTTGTATTTTTTTTGAGCCTTCTACCAGAACCCGATTATCTTTTGAAACTGCCGCGCTTAGGCTCGGCGCAAAAGTAATCTCTGCGGAAAATGCGGCGGAAAATTCTTCGGCCCACAAGGGAGAAACAATAGAAGACACGACTAAAATACTTTGCTCATACGCAGATGTTATTGTTATTCGCCATCCTGTGGCCGGGACGCTGGAAAAAGCTGAAAAAGTCGCGACCAAACCGCTTATAAACGCTGGCGATGGCACAAATCAACACCCTTCGCAGGGGCTTCTGGATGTCTATACTATAAAGAAAGAAAAGAAAAGACTTACGAATCTGCATATTGGATTTGGTGGGGATTTACTAAACAGCCGAACACTAAAATCCCTTATGCCGTTTCTCCGAATGTATGAAGGCAATAAATTTTATTTTCTTTCTCCGAAAGAATTGGAACTGCCTAGAGAATTTATAAAAGAATTGCAGGAAAATAAAGTACAGTTTGAAGAATTGAAAAGTCTGGAAGAAGCCTTGCCGCATTTGGACGTGCTTTATATGACGCGAGTCCAGAAAGAGCGTTTCAAAGACGTGGGGGAGTATGAAAAAGTAAAAGATTTATTTATTTTGAAGAAAGAGCATTTAAAAATTTTAAAATCGGATGCAATCATCATGCATCCCTTGCCGAAAATAAATGAAATAGAGCCCGAAGTAGACGCTGACCCCCGCGCCGCCTATTTTCGCCAAGCCCAAAACGGCTTATATATCCGCATGGCGCTCCTTTGCTATGTTCTTGGATTATAATTTTGGTTTACATAAGAAATCTGCATATGCTGAAATCTTATGTAGTCTAGGAAGTGAGTCTGATTTACGTCATGGTCAAGATGTTTACTGGCTCTCTAAAAACCTAAATATCTTTTCGTTAGTTAGGACGTTTTCGGCATGGATGCGGGCGCGGTCGGGGTCGGCTTCTTTGTAGCGCTCTAAAATGTTTTTTACTTCTTTTTCAATCTGCTCCGGGTCTGGAGTTATTTTTTCTTGCTTGGCGATTTCATTTAAAATGAGCGCGAGCTTGGCTTTCTTTTCGGCATCTTTTCGGAAATCTTTGCGTAAATCTTCCCTGGTTTTGTTCAAATGCTTCAAGTAGTCCTCAAATTTGAGGCCCATTTGCGTGATATCGGACTCCATCCGGTATAAAATTTTGTCCAGCTCTATTTCCACAAGGATTTCCGGCAGGTCGATTTCACTTTTGTCCACTATTTTCTCGACGATATTGAGCCGAGTTTTTTCTCGCGCCATATTTTCTTTTTCCAGCTTTATATTTTCCTTGAGTTTCTCCCTGAAATCTGCAACATCTTTAAAAGGTCCCATGGCTCTCACAAATTCGTCGTTAAATTCCGGAAGTTCAGGAGGAACCTCCTTGCTTTCCCCCTTGTCAGGGGGAAGAGTGCCAGCATTAGCCTCCCCTGACAAGGGGAGGTCGGGAGGGGTTGTGTCTGCCATGTGTATTTTAGGCGCCCGGGATTTTCGGATATCCATTATGGCGGTCTCGAGTTCTTCATCACTTACAGACCCCCTCCCATCCTCCCCCTTCGCAGGGGGAGGAGTTTCAGAAATTACTTTTTTAGCAACTGCTTTATAATCCGGAAGTTTTATTTCAGGCAGGACCGCAGTTCTTATCTTAAATCCGAGCGGATTTTTGCGGGCGAGTTTAGTGATAGAAATATTCGGTCTACTAATAGCATCTATTTTATTTTCTTCAATAATTTTCGGATAATGCTCGCCCAAAGCCATCTCTGCCATTTCTCCCAGTATCTGCGCTTCAGGAATGTTTGAAACGAGAACATTTTCAGGTACCTTGCCTTTTCTGAATCCAGCTATCTCCACCTTCTCCCCGAGCTTTTTTAAAGCCTTGCTATAGTAGCTTTCAAAAATGTCAGCATCAATTTCACCCTCTATTTCAATCTCGCTTTTTGGGAGTTTTTTTACTGATACACGCATTACTCTACGCTGTTTATTGCATTTGCCTCTATGTCGGAGTTTGCGGAGTTTACATCTAGCTCTAGAGAATTGAGTTCGTCTTCATCAGCAGGGGAGACGACTTCTCCTTCCAAAGTGCCTTCAGGCAAAGGCTGTTCTTCTACTTTTGACTGCCAAATATAAATTCCGCCGGCAATAAGGATAATAATAATTATTATTGATCCGATGAGCGCTCCGTTTGATTTTTGTTCTGGTTCCATTTGTTTTCCCCGCCACGGCGGGGCAAGTTAATTAAAATTTATAATATTTACCGGACTAATTTTCAGTTTCTCCACTGTCATCAGTTTCGGCCGGTTTCTCTGCCTTAATTTTGGCTTTTACAGCATCCTTAAGGGATTTTACTGCGTCTCCCAGAGCTTTATGAGCTTCTTTTATAAGGGCCTGTGTTTCTTTTGTTAAAGTTCTGAGGGTTGTTTTATTTTCTTCGCTAAGCTTTTCTATGGAGGTGCCGAAAAGGGCGTTAGCTTCGGCGATCTTTGCCTTAGCTTCATCTATTTTAGTTTCAGCTGTGGCGACAAACGCTTCCGCTCCTGTCGTATCCACGCCTTTTGCTTTCAATGCGGTGATTTTGGAATTTATTTTTTCTTTTAATGCTGTCATTCGCAAAACTGCTCCGTCAAATCTCTCCAGCGCTTTTTCGCGCCCTACGATGCGGGCTTCTTTTATTTTTGCCTTAGCCGCATCCCTTTCAGTTTTTAAAGATGCTCGCAAAGCTTCCATTTTTGCTTTCGCTTCTCCTCTTTTCATTTCAAACTCTTTTCTAAATGTGTCTCTCTTTGCTTCCCATTCTTTTTTCGCCTCTTCGCGCTTTAGCCGCAGGTCATCTCTTACAGCACCTCCATTTTCTTCCGCAAGCGCAGCAGAAACGTTAAAAGAAAACAACATAGCTAACACTGCAAAAAAACTTAAATATTTTTTCATCCCGTACGAAGTAAAAGGTATTTATTGCTTTTACTTAAAATTAAATAATAATAAAAATTATTCTTCCCGTAAGAAAATATAACATAAACTTCGTACGGGATTCATTCCTATTATATCAGAAAAGCCACGAGAAGCAATGCAACAATGTTCAATATCTTGATCATCGGGTTTATGGCAGGACCGGCTGTGTCTTTATATGGGTCGCCGACAGTATCGCCGGTGACAGCGGCCTTGTGCGCATCGCTGCCTTTGCCTCCATGATAGCCTTGCTCTATGTGTTTCTTGGCATTATCCCAAGCTCCGCCGCCGGAAGTCATTGATATTGCTACGAAGAGGCCGGTAATGATGGAGCCGACGAGAAGTCCTCCTAAAACTATCAAGCCGTTGTTTTTTCCGAAAATTATAATTACCGCTATCGGCGCAAGCACAGGAATGAGAGCTGGGAGAACCATTTGCTTTATGGCTGCGCCGGTGATTATAGAAACTGCTTTCGCATAATCAGGCTTTGCAGTACCTTCCATTATTCCTTTTATTTCTCTGAATTGTCTGCGGATTTCTTCTACTACTTTACCGGCGGTCTTGCCCACTGCTTCCATGCAAAGCGCTCCGAAATAATATGGAAGCAAGCCCCCGATAAATAAGCCGACGATGACGTAAGGATTACTAAGATCAAAAGTAAGGCTTTTACCGGCTTTTATTATTTCTTCAGTGTAGGAAGCGAAGAGCACCAGAGCCGCGAGGCCTGCCGAGCCTATGGCATATCCTTTGGTGACTGCTTTGGTAGTGTTTCCGACAGCATCCAAGGGGTCGGTAACATCACGCACCTCTTTGGGGAGTCCGGCCATTTCGGCAATGCCTCCGGCATTATCCGTTATGGGTCCGTACGCATCGATAGCGACAATTATGCCGGTCATGGAGAGCATGGACATAGCGGCGATGGCAATACCATACAATCCTCCGTAATTATAACTAACCAATATTCCAAGAACTATAGTTACGAGAGGCCAAGCAGTAGATTTCATAGATATAGCCAAGCCTTGAATGACATTAGTGCCGTGTCCGGACACAGAGGCGAGCGCGATGGACTGAACAGGGGAGTATTTTGTAGAAGTAAAATATTCAGTGATGACGACAAGCGCTCCGGTAACAAACAATCCCACCAGTGAAGAGATAAATAAATCCATGACGCTATATGTGCCGTTGCCTGACATAAGTATTTTTGTAACGGGATAAAAAAGAGCGCCAGCAATCAATCCGGAAGCAATAAGGCCTTTATACAAAGCTCCCATGATATTCATATTTTTTCCCAATCGCACAAACCAAGTACCGACAATAGACGCGAATATAGCTATCCCGCCGATGACAAGGGGATAAATAATTGCGTTTTCAAAACCCGCAAAAAGAAGCGAGCCCAAAAGCATCGTAGCCACAGAAGTGACAGCATACGTTTCAAATAAATCGGCAGCCATGCCGGCGCAATCGCCGACATTATCTCCGACATTGTCCGCGATAACTCCTGGATTTCTAGGATCGTCTTCGGGAATGCCGGCTTCCAATTTGCCTACTAGATCAGCGCCGACATCTGCGGCTTTGGTGAAAATTCCTCCGCCTAATCTTGCAAAAATAGAAATAAGAGAAGCGCCAAATCCGAGGCCGACAAGAGCGTTCACATCTTTAGTAATTGCATAAAATAAAGTTACGCCGAGAAGCGCAAGACCGACTACTAAAAGTCCGGTAACTGTTCCTCCGCGAAAGGCGAGAGCAAGCGCTCCATTTATTCCGCCTCGCGCTGCCTCTGTGGTCCTCACATTTGCCCGCACTGATACATTCATTCCGATATATCCTGCGAGCGCGGAGAACATGGCTCCCGCCAAAAATCCAAATGCCATAGTCCAGCCAAGTTTAGGAATAAAGCCGATAATTAAGAAAAGTATTGCGGCTATGCAGCCGATAGTTTTATATTGTTTATTTAAATAAGCGCCGGCGCCGTCTTCTATAGCCTTGGCGATCTCCTGCATGCGCGCATTCCCAGGGCTCTTTTTCAGAATCAATCTTGCTAAAAATAAGCCGTAAACAATCGCTATCACACTGCTAACGAGAGCAAACAATAAAAATGAGTTCATGGATTTATTTTATATTATTCTTTGATTTTTTCAACCTCATCCTTTTTTTCTTCAGATGTTATGGTTTTGCTGTCACCTTTTATATCTATTCTCCATCCAGTTAGTTTGGCAGCTAGGCGTACATTTTGTCCGCCTTTACCGATAGCGAGCGAAAGCTGATCGTCAGAGACTTCCACAGTAGCTTTATGTTCAACTTCATCTACTTCTATAGAAATGACTTTTGCAGGAGAGAGGGAGTTTGAAACAAATTGTTTCGGGTCTGCCGACCATGGGATTATATCAATTTTTTCGCCGGAAAGTTCGGTGGTGATTGTATTTACGCGCGTTCCTTTTTGCCCGACACAGCTTCCCACAGCATCTATGTGCTCGTCATTGGAAAAAACGGCGATCTTGGAGCGCGCGCCGGCTTCTCGGGCCACCGCTTTTATTTCCACTGCCCCATTTTCTATCTCCGGCGCTTCCATGGCGAAAAGCTTCTCCACAAACTTAGGATGCGTGCGGGAAAGCCGCAGGTTTATGCCTCTTGGTGTGTCTTCTACGCTGTACAAATATGCTCGAATCCTGCGTCCGCGTTCCCAGAATTCTCCGGGGATTTGTTCTTCGGCCGGCAAAATTCCGGTTGCTCGGTTGAAGTCCACATATATATTTCCTCGTTCAATTTTCTGGACAATTCCGGAGATTATTTCGCCTTCCTTGGTTCCGTATTCATCTATGATAGAAGTGCGCTCTGCTTCGCGAATTTTCTGTACGATTACCTGCTTGGCGGTCTGCGCGGCGATGCGGCCGTAATCATCTTTGGCCTCAAGCGGGAAAATGATTTCATCGTTGAGCTCCACTCCTTTTTTTATTTTCTTTGCGTCTTCAAGCATGATGTGGTGTTCCGCGTTAAAATGCACGCGTTCATCTCCCTCGTCTTTGAGAGAATATTCACCCCCATCCCCCGCTTTCCCTAGAGTGCTGGAGAAGGAGCTTACCCCCTCTCTAGTATTCTGGAGAGGGGCAAGGGGTGAGGTATCCAATATAGCTATGCTCTCATCCACTACGATTTTTACCTGATAGAAATCCGTCTTGCCGGTTTCCACGTCAAACTTGGCGCGGATAATCTGCCCCTTTTTGCCGTAATCTTTCTTGTAAGCCGCGGCCATCGCCTGTTCTATGGCCTCCAGTATTTTTTCTTTGGGAATTCTTCTTTCTTCTTCCAGCTGTTCTAATGCGGAACGAAATGTTTTTAAATCAAGCATAGCTGATTTTTAGTGAGCTGAGCGAACATATAAATCGCTACCCTGTTAAATACGATTTGAGCCTGTTACGCAAGAACTGTTTACCGTGATATGTCTTTAGATATTTTTCACGATGCATGGCGTCTTTCTTACTTATTAAGCAAGCTTCGGAATAAGTCAGTTCAAGAGGCCTACGATCCTTGGCCGAACTAACTTGACCTTTGCAATGCTGCTCAAATCGCGATTTCAAATCCTCAGTATATCCTGCATAGAAGTTCTTATCTTTACCAGACTTAAGAACATATATGTAGTAAAACTTTTTTGTATGATTTGAAATCATTTAACAGGGTTTTAAAAAATATAGTCGCTTTGCTTTTTATTTTTTTAAAAATAAAAGCCCTGTTTCGGACAGGACTCATACAGGGGAAGTATACCATAGCTTGTGGATAAAGCAAATAAGGATTATTTTTTAACAGCTCGTTTACATGGTATGATGGAAAATATGGGTAAAATAATAAGTAATGACAATTACTATGATCAAATAAAAAAATTAAACGTCCTACATTACGCAGGAGAAGTTTCTTATTATATTCAAGCCCCCCTGAGATGGGCTGAAAAAAAGTTAATAGCTTCAATTCACAAAGGTTCTAAAATACTTGACGTGGGGTGTGGTTCTGGGCGTTTTTCAATCGGGATAGCGCAGATGGGTTATAATGTAACTGGCTTAGACATAACACCTGAAGCTATAATTGCGGCTGAAAAAAAAGCTAAAAATTTAGAACTTAAAAATGCCCATTTTTTTGTCGGAGATATGACCGATATGCCATTTAATGATAACGACTACGATTTTGTTTTTTGTCCAAGGTTTTCAATAAACGCAGTGGCAACTTTTCAACGTAGGCAAAAGGCCATCCAGGAAATGATGCGGGTGGTTAAACCAGGAGGCTTTGTGTATATAGAGAGCTTTAATAGATTTTATCTTGGAAAGGGACCAGTTCTTTTATTAAGAAAGATTTTTTCTGACGCGGCGAGAATTTTGGGGATAATGTTTTGTTTCATATTGCGAAAGAGATATAAAGGTTTATTGCCGGGAGATATAGTGTATGAAGCAAATAAAGTTGCTAGCGCTTCAAAAGGTTATGCCCACTTACCAACCATCTTTGAGTTAAAAAAAATGGTACCAGCTCGTAGTTCTCCAAAGTTTTTTTCGATTCCAGAAATTCTCAATAAAGATAAAACAGATCTATTTAAATATTTTAGATATTCTATTTGGATCTTAATTGCAAAATCAAACGTAAAAAATTGACCATAGGGTAAAAAAGTGGTATTATTTTACTAAATTTCAGGTTCTTTAACATACAAAACAAGGAGGGGCAATGAGTGTTCAACAGACTCTGGTTATCGTAAAACCTGACGGAATTGCGAAGGGTCTGGTTGGACAGATTCTTCGCGCCGTTGAGTTTAACAACTTGGTTGTCGCTGAAAGCCGCAGGTTGCGATTAGGTCGTGATTGGGTGGAAGATCTGTACGGGTTCGAAAGGGATAAATCCTACTTTAAAGAGGTTGTAGAGTGGGTTAGTTCAAGTGATGTTCTTCTCCTCAGGATTCAGGGTGAACAAGCGGTGGACAAAGTAAAGTGGCAAATCGTTGGTCGTTATCCGAATGGGATTAGAGGCCATTACTCTGAGAACTGGATTAAGAATGTAGCGCATGCACCTGATTCTGTTCAGTCGGCAACACAAGAACTTCAACTGGCGCTAAGTCTTTTTGAAAGGATGAACTTAATGGACGAAATTCGTCTTAGTGGAAAAATGATCTTCGCGCTAACAGGGATGAGTGAGTGTGGAAAAAGCACAGTCGGAAAATACTTTGATGAAAAAGGTATTAGTCGGTTAAAGATTGTCAGGCTTTTTGAAGCAGTTCGAGATAAGTTAGAACCTCGTGAGGAGTTGTATGAATTCCTGAAGAAGCAGGAAGAAAGGGACCCGTATGCACTTTGGGATGCGTTTGCCGAAGAACTGCTTCTAACTATGGAAAAGTCGGGGAAGAGCATGGTCTCTATAGAGAGCTTATATGGTGGTGGGCTTGGACCATACCTAATGCAGAAATTCAAGGAGCATTTCTGCATTATATTCATTGACACTCCAATTGAGAGACGCGTTCTTTTTCAGATGCAGCGAGAAAATCTCGGTACCGTTGAAGCTGCTAGCATTTATCTCTCTCCTAGAGATGAAGTCAAAGAAAGGTCTGGCATTCCCGCCCTAAAGGATATGGCTGGTGAGGTTCTTTCTAACTCTGGAACGCTAGATGAACTCTATCAGGCTATTGATGTAATCATCAAAAAACATCTTCAGTGAACAATCTACATAACCCCGTCGAAGCATTCGATGGGGTTAAAATTGATTAGTTTTTAAGAATTAATTATTTATATTTCAACACAGAACACAGAATGGGGCATAGTAAAAATGATCAAATTAAATATCTGCCAGGAAGCATTAAGCATGAATCGGCGGGTGGTTTTGTTTTTTTTGAGGACCCGACAACTCATGAATTGTTTGTTGCTTTATTAAAAAAAAATGATGGTAATTATGTAATTCCGAAAGGACACCTTAAGATAGGAGAATCGCCAAAAGTAGCTGCAATACGAGAAATAAGAGAAGAATTGTTACTTCGGGAACCACTTGAAATTATTGCTTTTTTAGGTATTGATAATTATACATTCACCCTGACCGGCAACAAAAATATTCATGACAAAGACGTGCATCTGTATGTTTTGCGTGTTAATCAAAAAGCAAAGATTAAACCGCAGAAAGAAGAAAATTTTGATACAGCAGAATGGTTGTCTTTTGACACAGCAATTAAAAAAATCTCTTTTGATAAAGAAAATCTTCTTAAAGCTAGACAGGTCTTTTATTATCATAAGCCAGTTAGAATTTATAAAAACTTGTTAGAGATTTCGTCAATAACAATTGCTGTTCCAACTCACAATGGAGCTGAAACAATAAAAAATACTCTTTATTCTATATTAGAAAGACTAAAAGAAATTCCTGATTCTATCGACAAAGAAATAATAGTTTGTGCAGATCATTGTACCGACGATACAATATTAATAATAAAAAATTTTATAAATGGCCAAGCATTCAAAGAAATAATTATTAAACTAATTGATAATGATGGGTGCAAAGGGAAGGCTACAGTTTTAAACAAAATTTTTCAAAATTCTTCAAAGGAAATATTCTGTACAATTGATGATGATGTGATTCTAGAAAAAAAATGTTTAGTCTTGTTGTTAGAAGCATTCGTGGCTACTCCAAATCTTCGATGTGTATTTTCAGAATGGAAAAGATTGTCATTTAAAAGCAAAAATCCGTGGAAGTTATTTTGGTACCATGTTTTGGGTGTTAAATATGATATTCAACCCTATGAAAAGCCAAGAGAGTTAGTAAGAGGGTCATGTATGCTTCTCAGAAAAGAAAGTTTTGTTTACTTACCGCCAGTATTGAACGAGGATCAGTTTTTGCAGTACATATATTACCCACAAACAAAAGAAATTAAAAATTCTATTATTTATTTTCATTCAGTATCTAGCATTCATGATTATTGCAAGAGGTCGCTTCGTATAATGTTTGGATCTAAGCAGTTATTAGCATATTTCACAAAAGAAAGAATCGAAGAGTATTCAAAATTGTTTATTTCTGGTATAGATTATAAAAGAATTATGACCTTGCCCTTGAAACAAAAAATGCCGTTCCTCTTTTATAGATGTGTTAGATTTTTGTTAAATATTTATAAAAAAACAAAACTTTATTTTATAAAAAAATATGAATGGTTTAGAATTAAAAAAAATTAAAGAGAAAGCTATTGAAGAGCTAAAAAGGGGATTGAAAAAAAATCTTTTTGCAATTGTTCTAACAGGCAGTGTTTCACAAAACACGCATATAGTTGGATGGAGTGATATAGACTTACTTGTTATTGTTAAGCATCTTAACTTTAACGTAAAACGTACAATAGCTAGAATCATAATGGATCTAGAAAATTATTCTAATGTTCATCACGGCATAAATGTTATTTCTGAGAAAGAATTTTTATATCCAATTATTCCTCAAACATCCCTTGAGGGAAAGACCCTTCAAACCCTTGTTGGCCTTAAAAATTATCCCAATAGACTCCTTTATTCCAAGAGATCAGTAGATTTAAATAAAATTTATTATCCAAACAAAAATGGAATAAAATCTTATAGCCTCAGTAATATAGGTATGTTTCTATTGAGGAATAGACAAGTTTTAATTAAGGCACGCGAAGATTCTGTTGAAGATTTTAAAAATTTACTCAAAAAAGAAATTCGTGCATCCTTAACAATAACAAAATTAGCAGTTCAATACTTTACTGGTACCTTTCAAGAAGAGCACAGAGAAATTCTATATAAAGCAAAGCTGTTATTCCCTGATTTTAATTTTAGTGTATTGGAAAAAAACTTTAAAATAATTCATAAGTGGAAAAATCTTAAGAACAAAAGGGAATTAACTAAAATATTTTGTCGAACGGATAATTATATAGAAAATTTCACTCATTATGTCTTCGAAAAATCCAAAAAATAAAATATCAATATCACTTCCCGGCAAAAGTCAGAAAATTTTTGTGGGAAGTAATTTGCTTGACTGGGTAATTAAAGAGCTTTCACTAAAGAGATACTCAGGTTTTATTGTTTTTTATGATAAAAATTTTTTAAAAATTTACAAAGATTTATTATATAAACTAGACCAAAAATTAAAACCGTTAGATATAATATTGGTAGAACCAAACGAAAACAGCAAGAGTTTTGTTTTTTTGAATTTTGCACTAGATCGTTGCACTAAAGCGAATTTAAACAGAAGAGGCTGTTTTATAGCTCTTGGAGGAGGTATTGTAGGTGATGTGGCTGGATTCTTGGCTTCGGTTTATATGAGGGGTATTGACATGGTTTTTATTCCGACCACTTTAATGGCACAGGGAGATACAATTATAAATAAAGTAGCTATCAGCCATAAACTAATAAAAAACATAATAGGTAGCTTTTATTCCCCCAACATTACTGTTTGTGATGCCGATTTCTTGCAATCCTTACCAGAAGAAGAAATAAGTCTGGGGCTTAGCGAAATAATTAAGCACGCATTAATCTACTCAAAACCGTTCGCTGATCATCTATTAAAAGTTCTACCTCTGATTATGTCGCATCCGAAAATTTATGACAGATGGAATGAAATTATATTTAAATCGATAAAGATCAAGGGGGCTTTTGTAGAAAAAGATCCATGTGATGAGCTTGGTACACATAAAGGATTAAGTTATGGTCATACACTTGCTAATGCTTTAGAGGGATTATCTGAATTTAATTTGAGACATGGAGAAGCTGTTGCTCTGGGTATGCGTATAAGTGCCACCATAAGTCACAGTATGGGAATTTTAAGCACAAAGGATTTTGAAACACAAGAGAAGTTACTCAATATAGCTAAATTGCCATCAAAGTTTCCATATTTTATTGAACTCGACCATATAGTTTCTCTCCTAAGAAAAGATAAAATTAGTTCACACAACGAAATCAACTTAGTAATTTTAGAGAAAATTGGGAAACATAGAATAATAAAAAATGTAAATGAGAAAATTATCAAAAATGCTCTGATTAAATTTCAACCCTAAACAAGTCAATTATATTACACGGTTTTGATATATATAATCTATAGCTTGTGAATTTTTGAAAAGCATCCATAAGTAGTTTATTCCCGATTATTTGTTCGATAACTTCATTTACAACACTCTCATCTATTATTTTATCTTCTACTGAATCTGTCATAGAAACAAATTGCATTCGATCTAGTTCGGGATGTAATAATTTTGCAATGTGTGCCACAGCACAAAATTTAAAAGATTTAAATGATTCTTCCTCGGAGAGCTTTTCCATGGTGTTTTTAGTTTTTGAGAAATGAATATAGGATAAAATTTTCAATTCTCCACTTTTCAAGTGGAATGATTCATTTGAATATATAAAATCTCCTGCCACCGTCTCTTCATAATTAGAAATTTGGAAACTAAAATCGTGGCTGTCCTTAAGGTGTTTTTTTACAATTGGCCTTATATGGACTGGAATGAACGGATATCCAAATATTTTATTATTTTTTATATCCACAAAACAAAATTCGTCAGCCACATACTGTTTTGATTCTAAGGCCACCTCAAGAGATCCAAGAGTTTTGGCGGCGCTGCTGCCATCATCACCGAAACACACAATCTCATTATTCCAAACTGCAACCGATCCGTGTAATAAAAGTACACCAATTTTTGCTAGATGAATGGCAGCAAAACGCAACATAGCTTGGCTTACCCCAATTACATTAAATGGGTCCAAAAAATTATCAATATCAGGTCCAGCAATCAATAAAGTATTTAAATTTTTAGATAATTCTAATTTTCGTTCCCTGCTTTCCGAAATGTAAATAATTTTTTCTGTAGTTTGGTCTTTAATATCTACAGTTATAAATTTGTTGACGAATTTTTTGATATGTATGAATTTATTATCTACGTAAACATCTACTATCAAGCCAGCTATGTTTATTTTTTGGCAATTTCCCAAATTGTTTGTGGAGATGGTTTCTTCTCTTTTTGTCATGTCACTGCATTATAGCACTAAAAACTTTTATTTATTTAAGCAATGAGTTTAAAAGTCCATATTAAGGGGATTAAAAGAAGGTTAAAAGTTATCCCCACACCTTTCATTTTATTGCTTCAGATCATACCCCCACACCTTTGCTCAAAAGGTGTGGGGTCATATAATTAATTGCTATGTATTATGTGTATGTTCTAAAAAGCCTTAAAGATGAAAAACTGTATGTTGGTTCAACTAATGATCTGAAGCGAAGACTTTCGGAACACAACAACGGCCTTAATCGTTCCACAAAAGCAAGGCGTCCATTTGAACTCCGTTATTATGAAGCTTGCAGTAATGAACACGACGCCAGAACAAGAGAATATAACTTAAAGAAAGATGGAAAAGCGCTTGGACAACTAAAACGGAGAATTTCCGAAAGTCTTAAATAAAATAAAAGGTGTGGGGATTTATCCACAGACAGTATGCCTGTTTTTTTATTTTGCAGTATAATTTAGTCCATGAGTAAAAAATCTATCATGCAAGTTTCTTTGCGTTCTGTTTTTTATGTGTCATTGGTCGTAGCAACGCTCGGTTTTGCAATTACAATAGCCCCAAAAACTTCCGTCGCGGCAACAGATATTGCATAACTTGTGGATAACTTAATTTTTATATCCTATTTTAACCTTAAATTCATGCTAAATTTGACAAAAAGCCAAAAAATAGGTCTATATTGTATTTGCTTGCTTTTTTATTTTGTGCTATATTAATAAAAGATTAAATCTCGTAAGTTTTTTAGTTCTTTCGCGAGATTTAGTTCTCCCAATTTTAGTTCGTTGACTTTTCGTTCTCCGATTTCGGTCGGAGGGCAACCATAAACAAACGATTCACAACACCTCTTGAAAGGAGGATGCTATGCGCAGGTTTTTTATCGTCGTTTTCTGTTTTTTTCTTTCCATAACGCTGGCCTCCTCCATGGAGGCACAGAAGAGACGGGCGGTCCGTTCGCCGTCTCCGGCAATTGAGCCGGCGCCGTTTCCCATCGCGCTTTCTGTCACCCCAGCTGGCGCCGTTGCTGGCTGGGACACGCGAGTTATTTCACAGTTCGGGTACGTTCCTATGGGGACATATGTCGAGAAGAGAGTCTGGGCGGCCGGGGTTGTAGTCGTCGACACAACGTCGACCATCAACAACCCCGGCCCCGCCGATGACCCTTCGTTGTGGTGGGGAGTGGTTCATGAGGGTCCCATCCCCTCGAACTGGGAGTATGCCGAACTCCTTGTCGCGGAGCCGAACAAACCGACAAAACGGGCCTTTGTGACCTTCAATGCGGATAGAGGTGTCACCGGAACTACGCGAGTGGCAACACTCGACGTGGTGGGCGGCATCCGCTTGGACGGGTTCTTTCTTTACCGT
>JACPLQ010000025.1 GCA_016186435.1 Candidatus Nomurabacteria bacterium
GCTCCACAGAATCGGCAGATTCCGGTATTTCTCTTTTTTCCATAAAGCTGAAATAATCTCCTCCGGACAGGATAAAATCAAGAGTTTGATTGAAAGCCGGATTTTTAATTTTATCACTTCTCTTAATTTTTTCTATTATTTTATCCGCAATCGGCGTAAATATTTTCTCAAAAACCTCCTTTGATATTTTTTCGGCTTCATCTTTGCTTGTACCCACCTCGTTTTCAATATTTATAGGGTATGAATCTTCGTCAACGAGGCCAAGCAACAAAGAAGCTGTCTCTAGCTGAAAAGTAACTGTCTCATCTTCGTCCAGTAAATATTTTCTACCAATTTCTTCCGATATTTTTTCCCAATTGGAAGCATTAATCGCTTCCTGCGCCTCTTTTGGCAAATTCAGCATTTCCTCTCGTATTATTTTTTTTGATTTTTCAGTCATAAATTTTATTACTAATGGTCTTTTTTACTTTCTACTTTTGATCCCATTATTATTTTGTGTTTTGCTTCTCTGTTAGCTGTTCCCCAATGTCTCCAATTTGATGTTCTTTTGGCAAAAGCAACTTTTCTTCTTCTGTTTTCATCTTCTACGTCTTGTTTTCTATCTCTCAATTCGAAATCCTCAATATAATTTATTGTTCTTTTTTGTTTTACTCCCGCAGAATCTACGTAAGTTCCGGCGTTTACGTTGCTGTAATTTTTAGCATTTGCGCCAGTGACAACACCAGCACTATTCTTATCTCCCAAATAATCTTCTCCATCCTTTAAAGCCCTCTTTCTATCTTTTGCATTTTGTAATTCAACACCAGCGTCTTGTGCTTGAGTAGAGCCTCCTCCAAATCTGGCTGTAGCATCCCTCAACTCCTGCCTCTTCTTTTCAATTAGTTTATCTAAGTCGCTCAATTCTTTCGCGTTAGCGCTCAATAGACCCTGCAAGTCTTCTTCTGTTTTATTTAATTTTTGTTTCAATCCTTCATCTTCCCTAACCTCGAGCCCCTCTGCCCTCTTCATTCTCTTTTCTACTTTGTCTTTTCGTGCCTGCGCAATTCCGCCCTTTTGCGCTTCGCCTGCTATTTTAATGCCGGCAGCTCCCGCCAAGCTCTGTACCCCCTTTATTCCCCTGATATCAAAACTGCTCGTTTGCGCAAACTTACCAACACTTGTTAATCCGCTAGCAACTTTGTTGAAACCTAATCTATTTCCCCATTTAGTGTCTCCGAGCTTGTTTGCTCCGGAAGCTAATTTATTAGCAACAAACCCTCCTCCGCCTCCAACACCCGCCCGAAGAGCCATTGACGCTCCGCCCGTAGCCGCGCCGATAGCAAGTCCCGCAACAAGGCCAGTAACCTGTCCTCCCACCTTTGTTACAACCTCTCCAAATTTACCCGAGCCCTTTTTCGCATATTCAGTCGCTTTAAGCAGAAGAATCAAAATTAACATTGCCGGAAGGACAATCGCCAATATTGATTCTATGAGACTAGCAGATGTTGCGGTAAAAAGTCCTCCAAAAATTTTTGACTGAACTAGCATAAATATAAAATACAAGAAGAACATAAATATCGGAGCCATGAATGAAACCTTGATCAAATTTTTAGACCACGCATCCCAGCCTAAATATTCAAAGCTCGCCAGCTTGGGTACAGTAAAGGACATGAAAGCAAAAGGAGAAAAAATAATTAAAACGAAAAGCTCAATCAGTCGGCCCAAGAAGCTAAAGCCGGATACAAAAAGGCAATAAGCGGCAAACAACATAAGCACCCCGGCGATAAGGAGCATTCCAGTTAATATTGCCGGCGCTACTGTTGGCGCTGTAACAGTTTTTTCCACACCATCCACACTTACCTTTGTTGTCTTAGCTTTATTTAAGTAGTCTGCACTTATCAGCTTAGTAGGATTAAAAGCATTTACTAGTCCGCCGGCGACATCTTTTCCTATTCCTCCTGGGGCATCGTAGGGTCTATCGCATTTTCCCGTGGTGGGGTTTTTATTTGTGCAAACGCTAACTTTGTTATAAAAAACCAGCGCCAGCATATTTGACGTATCTATAACTATGCCGGTAAAAAACATAGAAAAGTTTATTAAGAGCGCGATAATTACTACTTTCGCTATCATTTCCTTTACTCCGTGTCCCGCCAAACCTAAAATCATTCTAATAGCTACATATAAGAGTATAAGAATAAAGAAAATATTTGAAAGGTCGCGAACAACTCCCCACGCTTCACCCACAAAGGGGTCATCAAGAAGTTTGGTGCTTAGTGTGATAGATATCAGGACATTGAAAAAATACGCGCACGCCCACAGTATCAAGCTTGCAGGCATATAGAAAGCATAATAAAGAATTTGCACAACACATCCCGGCACGCTAATTCCTTGCCTCAAACTTATCCAGCAAGCAGTTCTTGTAATTTCCGTTTCGAATGCTGTTTCGCCTGCTGTTGATCCAGCCACTGTGATTTGCACGCCTTGATTGTAACTTTTTATGTATGCCGTGAATTCTTCCCTTGTCATTGCTTTCCAATTGCTTTCTTTCCACTCATCCTTACCAACCTCTTCAGTTTGGTCTTTACATTCTTGCTTTGTGCCATAAGTAAGATCCCAGAAGTAGCCGCTATCCTTATCACCTTTCACAACGTATTCTTCTGTTTCTATTGCGCAACCCCCACTCTCTTCTGCATTCGCTTTCCCCGCTAAGCCAAAAAACCCAACCCCGACCAAGATGATAAGTCCCGTTAGAATTACGAATTTCAAATTACCTGCCCGAAATGCTTTACATAACAATGCAGGCGGGCGAATTACGAATTTTTTAACTCGTAATTCGTCATTCTTAATTTGTAATTGTTTTTGTTCGTAATTCTTCATTCGTAGTTTCTTTTCCTTATTTTAACACTATTTTTACTTTTTACCTCAATTTTTACACTCGGTTGACATTTTTTTTGTTTTTGCTATACTTCACTGGTAAATGCTTTCCTTGTCGAAAGCTCCGAGGAGCCCCCGCAAGGGGGTTTCGTATTTTTATACAATCTTTCCTATCTTTACTTTTATTTCCTTTAATTCTACACTGTCTAATTTTCCTATATTTCTTAATAACCTCTTTGCATCAAAAAGTCTGACTTGAGATAAAATTGCCGTTGAGCCAGAAAAAGAAATCAATTTGTGATAATACTTACCTTCCTTATTCTCATTAGAAGTTAAAGGAACACCTAAAAAAATATTATTGTTAAACTTTCGTACTATTAAAACAGGACGCTCAAAATCAGAATTTTTGCCATCTTCTTCATCTCCTATATTCTTGCCTATGGATGCAAACCAAATATCCCCCTTGTGAAAATAAACTCGCTCTCCATTTGAAAGTTCTTTTTTCTTCGTGTTCCATTTGTCAAAATCTTTTTCCATTTTCCATTCTTAATCCGCAATTAACCTTAATTTCCTTCACCGTCTTTTGTCCACGATCCGCCGTTTAAGCCGCAATCATCTTGGGTCATATCCGTGTCGGGGAGTAGGGGATCGCCGTTGTCGTCCACGCCCGAATAACTACACGTGCCTGTTTCTTCTCCCGAGTCATCTGGAAGGTCATCTATTATTTCTCTTACAGGAGTTAAACCCGGCAGATTGCCTTTATAATCTAGAAGTGTTGCGTTGAATATAGTATTACAGCTAACTTTTATATTAACGTATGCTGTTTTTTTGCCTCCGCCAAGTGGATTCGTGAGAACAGACTTAATAGTCATGACTTTATACTTCAGGACTTTTTCTCCATTTACTAGTGGTATGTCGGGATGCGTGATGCCTGTGCTGTTCAAGAAAGTCTCGTGACTATATCCGCCGATGATAGGCAAACTGCAGAATATTGCCTGTTCGGAATTGGTTGCAAGGCCATTTAATCCGGTAGTGGGAGCTGAGGTTGCAACAGAAGTGCCGCTAAATGAACTCGTAGGTCCACCTGGTGTCCCCCATCCTTTTGTTTTTCTTTCAGCGGTACATTTAGTTATTAAATTATCAAGATTTGATAATTGTTCTTTTCTAACAAACAAGTCATTTTGTCTGTCAGCTACATTAGTAGTATTGGATATTGAAACACGAGTTGCATCATACTGCTTCTTCAGTTGGATAAGAATTCTTTCGCCCGCGGAGCCTGGTTCTGGCTGGATAGCATTACCTTTGTCATCCAGAATTATTATTCCACTTAATGCGCTTTGAATTGACTTTAACCTAGCCAATCCCTGAGCTTTTATTCGTCTTGCATCTGTCAGTTTGTTTGATTCATGCGACAGGATTTCTATATCCTTAACCGCATCCATGTAAAGTATTGAACTTGGAAGTTCTGTCATCATCTTGTTGTTTATCCAATCTTTTAAGAAGCCTATCGCGAACTTCAGTTCTTCTTTTACTTTTTCGCTTTCGCTTATCTGTTTATCGCTGCCATTACTGAACGCTTTTTGTATTTTTCCGTCTTGTCTGCTTTTCTCATCTTCCAGTCTTTGTTCCCAGCCTACATCCGGGCCCGGCAAGCACACATCAAGCGTTCGCGCTTTTGGCCAAATTTCGCTCAGGGTGTACGCGATTTCAGATATTAATTGAAGTTCTTTTTCAGTATTTATTATTCCGTCTTCTATGTCTTTTTTAAATTTATTTATATAAATTGGCTCCTCTGGTCCAGTATTCCAAGTTGTATTTATTCCCCCTTCTGCTGGGCTGCCAAGAGTTAGGCCATTATAACTCCAGTTGTCTGGTTCATTTGCAGGGTTTGTTTTGCTTGCTAGGCTATTTAACCCATCCCCGATAAATTTATTTATCAAAGCATCAAATACAGCCGAAAGGCTGTTGCCCATAGCAGCTGCGAGCTCTTTTTGATGTACGCCTGAACCCAAGTTTATTTTTATTTGATCTGCTACCACCGAGCCGGGAGTGGTGTTTACTAAACCGCTTGTTCCGTCTTCTTTTAGACAGCTATTATTTAAATCAAAAGCAGTTTTCGCCCCCGATCTCTTTGCATTATATTTGAAATCATAAGCTTTCCGTTGTTGGGCGCATAAATCTGAAGTGTAGTCGGCTTTACATGCAGGTGATTCAGAATCTGACGAATATGGATTAGCCTTTTCCCATTCAGCTTGGTTGAAGCTCGGCCTTTTCCACGCGTTTGCCATAACCTTGTTGTATTCAGGGTTTATGTCTGCGGGGCAAGTCTCGGGAGACAAAAATCCCTGGCCTTGAGCGATAGTAGTTTTTATTTTTTCTGCCGCATTCTGACTTGTACCACTTACTCTTCTCGCTAATTCTTCTGTGGCAACCATCTGGAATCCCACTGGATTGTTTTGCGGGTATTGGGTGTTTATTAAGAACCCGTTCCAGCCGCCTACATTGAAATCATTTTGGTAATTTCTTATTTGAACTGGGTCTGTCATTACCTTGCTCAAGGTATATGCAGTGTTGTCTTCAAGCTGGCTTTTGTAAGCATTTATGGTATTTAAAGCAAACTCTTTTCCGAAAGGATATTTTAATTGGTCATATCCGAATATGTCCACTAGGTTTCTCACCTCTGACTTAGCGATGTCATTAAAAAAAGATTCAGGGTTTTCCAAGAAAAGCGGACTTCCATGAAAGCCGGAATTTATCCAGTTTACAGTGCTTTTTGTAGCTTCTTGTAGAGCTTTTCGTGCAACCGCCATAGCAGTTTGTCTCAAAATCTCCTTTGCAACATTTCCAATTTCAATACCAGCAACTGTTACATTTGAATCTGCATTTATCCAGTCAATTTTATTACTAATCCACTTTAATGCTGTATTAGTGTGCGTACTAACATCAGTAGAAACAGTGGACCACCAAACAGCTTCTGCTTTTTTTGGACCAAAAAACAAAACAGCAGGCAAAATTGTAGAAATAATTAGAATAAAAGAAATGTATTTTTGTATTTTTGTATTTTTTGGTTGCATTTCTACTTTATAGATATTTCGCTACTTCATTATATGATTTTTTACCTAACTGTTCAATTTCGCCTGTATCGCATTTTTGAGGTTGTTTACCGCTGATTCCATTACTGTTACATTTTCCTCAAATTTACTTATAGCGCCCAAAGTCACAATCGGATCAGTGTCAAAAAGCTGTAAGGCGCTTAAGGTTTCAGAATATTTCTGCAGAGCATTTATAAAGTCTAGGTGTAAAGGCGCCAAAGATTCCGGAACGTCTGTTTTTACTATTGCGTCTATAATTTTATTTCGTTGCTCTATGATTGGATCAAGTTCTGCCAGCACGCCTGCGTCAACATTATTTTCATCTACCAGGAATCTTTGCAATGTTTCTATAACGTTTCCTTTGATGGGGTATTTTACTTCAATAATATTATCCAAAGCGGCATTATATTTTTTTACAGCTGCTACACTATTGTCCCGTATTATTTTAATGTCAGATACGTTATATACTTTTTTTTGAGCCGGATTTTGTATATGTTCAGCCAAAGAGCTGCTTATTTTATCTACAGTTACCTGATCCATAGCTCCGCTTTGGTTCAAGGCAGCCAACGTAGAAAAAAGCTCTCTTGAAAATTTGTCTGTTTCCGTGAGGTTTTCGAGTGCTTGCTCGCTATTTTCTCCCGCTGTTCCCTCTTCGGCTTTTAGTTTATTTACAGTTGTGGCATCAGGCACCCCTGGAACGGTTTCTCGCTTGGTTGGATCCAGATTCCACAAAAGCTCTTCCCAGTCCGGCACTCCGTCCATATCTTCGTCTTTGTATACCAATTCAGCCACAGTCACATCGCTGTACAGTAAGGTATTTTTCTGTTCTATCTCCTTCGCAGTAAGCTCTTTTTTAAATGGCAACCCGTTTTTTATAAAAAAAAGCGCAACGAGAAAAAGCGCCGCACAAACGATAAGGTCAGAAAGGGCTAATTCCTCGGCTCTTTTGTCGCCTAACTTTTCTACGAGACTAGGGTCTATCCATTTTTCATAATTTTTTAGAGATTTTAGGTTGCTCGAGAGCTTTTTTCGCTTGTGAGCGAAGCCTGCTTTAACAATTTCCCAAAATTTTTCCTCATTTACATTCCCCTCTTGAGGGGTGGCTGCAGGCCGGGGTGGAAAAGATTGTCCACCTCCCCCTAAAGGGTACTCCTCAAGAGGAGAATTAGAAAACAGCTTTCTGGAAATATTTTTTATGACAATTACAGCGGAATCAACTTTTGGAGCCGGAGAAAAATATCGTTTTTCTACCTTCATTATTATTTTTGGCTCGCCATAAGCTTTGACCGAGATCGAAAGAATGCTCTCCTTCGCCCTGCGTAGCCTTGGCGAAGCAGGGTTTGCTCCAATGATTCGTTTTGCGACCTCATATTGTACCATTAAAACCATAAGTTCCGGCTGATGTTTGGCAGTTAAAAATTTCTTTAAAATTGCGCCGGTAATGTTGTAAGGAATATTCGCGATGATTTTATAAGTCGTTAGGTCTTGCCTAACGACTTTTTTAATATCAATATCTAAAATATCATCATGTACTAGTACAAGAGAACCCGAGCCTATTTCTTTTTCAAATTTAGTTTTTAAAAAGTCCACAAGTTCCCTATCTTTTTCTACTGCTATCACCATTCCCCTCTTGAGGGGTGCTCCAGCTTGCGGGAGCGGGGTGGATATTTTTTCTAGTAATTTTTCTGTCAGTGCTCCTTTACCGGGCCCTATTTCTAAAATTACATCATCAGATTTTATTTCTCCCGTTTCAATAATTTTTCGCAAAGCAGATTCCGATTTTAAAAAATTCTGGCCAAGAGATTTTTTCGCTCTATATATTTTCATATTAGGTATAGATTGTCTTTACCCACACACTTATTTTAATTACGGTAAAATAAGTGTGTGGGTTTATTCCGCTATATGTATATAGTTTTTACATTTTGTTCTTCTTCTTTCTCCAGTAAATCTGCCGGAATATCGGCGATGAATTCTGAGGGAGCGTTTATATTGCGCGAGCCGAAAATTGTGCGGAAGTTTGCGAATGATAAAAATAATTTTTCTTTAGCGCGAGTGAGAGCAACATAGAAAAGCCGGCGCTCTTCTTCCTGCGCCTCGCCGTAGCCTTGTGCGGAGGCAGGACTGTTTTCATTTCTTCGTTCGTGTGGGAAAAGCCCGTCTTCAAGGCCGGTTACAAAAACATATTTGAATTCTAAACCTTTTGAAGCGTGCACGGTCATAAGTTTAACAGCCCGCACTTCTTTCTTCTTTTCATCATTGATTATAAGGCTGTCCTGATCAGAAGCAAGTGAAGCGTCTTCCAAAAGCTTTTCTACTCCAGCGCCGTTTGCCAAATTGCCTGCCCGTCCGAAGCCCTCGGGCGAAGGAGGGTCATATTTGAGCGCCAGAGTCGCGAGCTCTTTTATGTTTTCCAATCTTTCTATTTCTTCTTCCCCGCCGTTTTTTAACTCCTCTTCAATCCCTGTTTTTTTTACCACGAACTTTATCACATCGCTTGTTTTAGAAGTTTTTATTTTTTCATTTATTTCAGCCAGAGTTTCATAAAAACTATTTACTTTCATTAAGACTTTGATCGGCAGAGTTTCTTTTTGGCCGGCAAATATTTTTGCTAAAGTAACTTTGCCTATGCCGCGCGCCGGGAAATTTATGATTCTTTTTATGTCGGACAAACTGTCCGGATTTAATGTTGCTCGCAGGTACGCCAAAGTGTCTTTTATTTCTTTTCTCTCAAAAAATTTCACTCCTAAAACTTGATATGGAATATTGTAGCGCAGCATGGCTTCTTCAAGCACCCGCGACTGAAAATTGGCTCTATATAGTATTGCCACTTCTGGCAATATAGACCCTCCCCCAACCCCTCCCTTAGCAGGGAGGGGCGAATCCTCTCCCCCTGCGAAGGGGGAGTTAGAGGGGGTCTGTCCGTCTAGTATTTCCAAGACTTTTGTTGCTACAAAATCTGCTTCATCGCTTTCATCCAGTGCTTCGTATAACCCGATCTTTTCCCCTATAGCATTATCGGTAAATAAATTTTTATCCGGCCGGTATTTATTTTTCTTTATTATTTTATTTGCCGCTTCCAGAATATTTTTTGTCGATCTGTAATTCTGCTCCAATAAAATTATTTTGGCATCGGGATAATCTTTTTCAAAACTTAAAATGTTTTTTAAGTTTGCTCCCCGCCATGAATATATATTTTGGTCAGCATCGCCGACGACACAAATATTTTTATTGTTTTCTGATAGTAATTTGGACATCAGATATTGCACCTCGTTGGTATCTTGATACTCGTCCACATGCACGTATTCCCACTTTTCCTGATACATTTTTCTGATTTCGGCGTTATCTTTTAAGAGTTTTACAGCTTTTAGTAGCAGGTCATCAAAATCTAGCGCATTTTCTGCCATCTTTTTCTTCTCATATAAATTCCACACTTGGGCAACTATTTTTCCGATAGTGCTCATGCTCCCCTCTTCTCTCTCCACATAATCTGCGAGGTGCGTGAATTTTCCTTTTTCGCGTGAGATTATATTTTTAATTTTTTTCGGGTCATACATTTTCGGGTCTATTCCAAACTCTTTTAGTATCTCTTTTATGAGAGAAGTGGAATCTCCTTCGTCTAGAATTGTGAAATACTTTGTAAGCCCTAACAACCTAGCATTTTCTTTGATGATAAATACTCCGAGAGAGTGAAAAGTGCTGACAAAAGGAATTTTGTCCTGACCTTTTGCGCTTTTTTCTATTTCAAGAATAACCCGCTCGCGCATTTCCTTGGCCGCTTTATTTGTAAAAGTAACCGCCAGGATTTTTTCCGGAGCGGTACCTTCTTTTATCAGGTTTACTATTCTGTGTGTTATCGTTTTTGTTTTTCCCGCGCCTGCGCCGGCCACAATAAGAAGCGGACCCTTCATATGAAGTGCCGCTTCGCGTTGTTCTTTATTTAGTCCTTCTAAGTGTTGCGCATTGCCAGTCACATTCCCAATATAACACCCGGTAGTGAAACTTAGCAAAGTTCTACTACGGGGTAACACAACCAATTTAATATTACTGATTATTTAATTTAGATCTCAAATCTCTTTCTTTTATTTTATCCTCAAGAATTTTTTTAGCTTTATCTATCTGATTCATAGCTTCCAAGCCCTCTTTCTGCATTAGAGCTATTTCTTTTACACCCGCAGTCTCGCCCTGAAGCGCTTCCTCAAAGAATGCAAAGGTTATTTTATCCTGAATATCCTCCGGAAACTTCTGTAAATTATCAATCAGGAATTTTCGCGCGCCCGCTTCGTCATTTCTTTCCGCATAACCTAAAAATTCGCTATATAAATTTTCAAATGTATCATTCATAATTTGTTTTCTATTATTTTAATGTATCCTTTTTGTTTTCAATCTTTTTTTCAAATAATGCGGCAAAAATAGACGCCCAGAAGCCTTTGGAAGCAGGACCTTTTTTCTTGTATTTTTCTTTTTGAGCATTGATAAATTCGTCTTTTATAACATCCTGCCCCAGATCGTCTTGGGAGTCGTATCCTGTTTTTACCTTTAAGTCTTCCCAATCTTTATCACAGGCAGCATCCGTGAAAGCGCCAATAACTTCCTTCTTAGCATCTCCGAATCCTACCTCCGGTTCCACTTTCGGCGCTTTTTCCGAAATCAATTCTCGCGCCAGAGCGTTTCTCATGTCTTCATTGCCGCTAACGCTGGCAAATAATGCATCTCCGATAGCTTCTTGGTGCGCATTCATTTCGGCAAGCGCTTCTTCGAGCGATGCTTCGCCTGCTTTTAGGTCATCCATTCCAGAACGGGTTAGCGCGCCAAGAGAAAGAAAGTTGATTCCCTTTTCAAATTTCCCATATTTTTCTTTTACTAACTTTTTGAGAGCTGTCTGTTTTTCCTCGGGATCTTCTATAGCCAGCGCTTCCAAGTAAGCCTTTGGAGAAATTCCCTTATCCTTACACATCTTTTCAACCGCTAATTCTGTTTTCTTAAACTCACCCTTTTTATAGCTGTCGTGGTTTTTGAGCGGTTCAGCAATTGTGTCAAATCTAGCCTCATCGGTAATGCATATTTCTCTTAGCTGGCTTTTTATTGCGCTTATCGCTTTTTTAGGTCCTACCAGATTAACTATTTTTTCAAAATCAGGGTGATTGCGCGCTATTTCCACGATAGTCTCTTCAGTCAGAAGATTCTCAACCCCTTCCGATACCTGTACTTTTTCCTGATATTTTAATCTTGCTTGTTCCAGAAGTTCAATATCCCCCTCTTCAATTTTGCCCTCTGCTATTTTTTGGGCTAGTTCCTTGTCACCTTCTTTTTCCAGAATTTTACCGAAAAGATGAAAGCTTTTTCCATCATTTAAAATTTCCGCCAAAGTAAAACCTTTCGCCGGGGGCGTGCTGTGTTCCTTCTTTTCTTCTTTGCTCTTTCTAAACTGATCCATTATTCCCATATATTTTTTATTATAAAGCTTTTAATTTTGATAAGCTACCAAGAATGCGCTTTTATTATTTAATAATATTTTTTAGAACTTGTCAAGAATTTCTGGTGTTTTTAATTTCCTTTTATTTTAGCCCTTATCTCGGCGACTTTCTCAGCTCTTTTTTTTAGCAATTCGTCCTGATCTGTTGTTTGTTGAGCTCGAGAGGCTTCTATTATAGCCTTTATTTCAGCTATTTTTTGAGCTCTTTCTATTTCTCTTTCTTTCTCTATAGCAGCGGCAGCATCTTTATTGATCGGACCTACCTTATTTTTTAATTGTGTTATTTTATATTCAAAATCAGCTATTTTTTCAGCTTGTTCTGCGACAGCGTATTCATCTTCATAATGCGCTTCTTTCAGTCTTTGCAGTAAGTGCAGAGCAGTATTTAATTCTTCTTCTGCGCTGACGTAAAGTCCTTCATCGTGAACTAAACGCTGTCCCTCGCTTATGGATTTTTCAATATCCCAAGCGATGGCGCGCAATTCCTGCGCATCCTCCGGCTTTCTTTCTGGAGCTTGTTTTGTAATCCTTGGTGGAATTTTAGTTTGCCCTTCAAGTTTATTATTCAGCAAGTTTATCTTCGGCGCGCTGCTTTTGTTTGCAATTTTTTTTCTGCCCGCTGGTTTATACTCTCCAGCCTCCGCTTCAGCCAGTTCGCCTATTGCCTCCGGAAAAATTTTTAAAGAATCGCCCATAGCCCTAGCCGCTTTTTTTACTTTTTCAATAGTTCCCAGCGCGCCTTTAGCTTTTTCTTTCGATGGCTCAATTTCCACCACTATCGCCGTCATGTCATCTGGTTTAGCGCGCGGTTCCTCGTCCTTGCCCTGCCGACTGCGGGCGAGTGACTTTTCCACCAATTTCTTTGAAATTTCTGCCGGCGTGCCCAATTCGTTGACGGTTTCTTCAATTTCGCCGGTAGTCAGATTGTCGTGAATGCCGTCGGAGGTTATGAGAAATCGTTCGCCCTTCTCCAAATGCAGGGCGGAAATTGCCGGAGCTTCTATATTTAAACCCAAGGCGATAGTTATCACGTTTCTGGTCATGAAAAAACTTTTTTCTTTGTCTTCCAGCTCGCCCAAACTTCTTGCGTTCGCAATTTTTCTAGCCATTTTTTCTTGGGCCGCTATTCTGGTTTGCTCGTCTATCCCGGGCCAATTTCTTATGTCGTTTATGCTGTCGTCGTCTTTGGTCATTTGCTCCAGCGCGCCGCCGGGGCTTATTTTATACACTCGGCTGTCGCCGACGCTGCCGATTAGCGCCCACTCCCGACCGCGTTCGTCTTTATGAATTTTAAGCACACTGCAAGTAGTGGCCGGCTTTTTGTCTTTGTAATTCTGGAACTTCTCCTGCAAGAATATATCCGTTTCTTTTATGATTTGCGCAAATTTTTCCCTGGCTTCTTCCAAGCTCAAGCCGCCCTCTATTTCTAGAAGACGCCCCTTCATATATTCCGCAGAAGCTTTGGCCGCCGCTTCCGCGTCGTCATGCCCGCCCATGCCATCAAAAACTCCAAAAGCCCTATGCTCTTCGTCTGCCAGAATCGCGTCTTCGTTCACGTCGGGGTGCGCTTCGCAAGCTACGCTTTCTGTGCTCCAATCTATACTCACCTTCTGCTCTTCCTGCATATTTTGCGGCGGAAAATTTGTATTTTCAAGCGGAGGCCTATTTTGCATATTCTATATTATACAATACAACAATAGTTTTTGAAAAGAAAACGGCGGGTACCTTCAACATTAAATTTTAGTGTCCAAATGCTGTCCTTAAGGCTAAGCATAGGGAAATTTCCATTTTATTCATTAAATTTAGGTTAAAATTGTTTTTTAGGATAAAAATAAGTTATCCACAAATTCATTGACTTGATGTCCTTTATTGGATACGCTATATGTAACCCTAAATAGAAGTTCGGTGCTAGATGACTGAAAGATAGATAAGACAGTAATATCGTGAGAACCTTTCGTTTGCAGTGCCTGGTCGTGCTGCTAATCTATCCTTATTTCATTAGCCTATTTGGCTAAAATTTGGCTGGAAAAGGAAATCTCGCGACAATTTGTTTGCTTTATTAAACCTAAATTTAAAATATTAAGATCGTCCCTAGCCTTTTTTCTCTTATTTGGGACCCTTTTTATCCCCCTCCGGGCGGAAGCGGGATTTCTTTACTCTCTTTTAGGAGATCCGGCGTATGCTGAAACTACTTCTGGCTTATTAGCAGGTTCTGTTTCGTCAAACAGTAATTCTCAAAACATTGCGCTTTTGCAGGCTAAAGTAACATCTCTATCTGTAATAGAGGCTAAAAACAACCAAAAAGATAAAGATACTGACACTTCTCAAAGTGCCAGTTTTGCCGTGTCTGACAACGCTCTTGTTCCGACCGTCGGAGCTATGAACGGTACGGGAGGCGCAGATTTGGGAGATGAAGAAGTATCAGCCGAAGATATATACTTTTACAAAATAAGAAAAGGTGATTCTCTGTCTCAGATAGCTGAAATGTATGATGTTTCTGTAAATACTATTCTTTGGGCAAACGATATGAAGAAGGGCGATAAACTCATAGAGGGTGAGATTCTCATTATATTGCCTATTTCCGGAGTAAAGCATGTAGTTGCCAAGGGTCAGACCCTAAAAGGTTTAGCAAGTTTATATAAGGTAGATATTGAAACCATTACGAGCTTCAACGGGCTCTCTGTAGGCGATGCGCTTGTGATTGGCGACGAGCTTTTAATTCCGGAAGCAGAAATGCCAAATGATGATACTCCTAACGCAGTTCCTAAGAAATCCAAAGGTTCCACCATAGCAAGCAAGTTGAAAGCTGTTGCCGGTTTTATCAATCCAGTTCCGGAACTAAGAAGAAAAAGCCAGGGGCTTCATGGGCCTGGAAATCGCGGAGTTGATCTTGCGGCTCCGACAGGGACAAGAATTCTAGCATCCGCGGGAGGACAAGTTCTTCTCGCCCGAAATGGCTACAATGGCGGATATGGCAACATGGTAACCATCTCACATCCGAACGGTACAAAGACTCTATACGCTCATATGTCTAAAATGGCCACTACGACCGGCGCACAGGTAAAGCAGGGAGAAGTTATCGGATACATAGGCAGTACCGGAAAATCAACCGGGCCGCATCTGCATTTTGAAGTTTTCAACGCTAAAAATCCCGGATCTGACTGGTCTTGGTCTAAGTAAAAAAATTCTTGAAAAAAATTAAGAATTTTTTTATTCCAAATAAATAAGTCCGACCATAGCGAGAACTCCGATGACAACCGCCACCAGCTGAAGCGCAGAATGACGCGCTTCTTTTGTTTTATGGAGTTCAGGAATTAAGTCCGCAACAGCAATATAAATAAATCCGCCGGCGGCCACAGGCAAGAACCACGAAGAAGCAGTTTTAGCCACAGAACCCAGCGTAAATAAAACTACGGCGCCTAAAATTGCGGTTAAGGCTGACAGAAAATTCAAAAAGAGAGCGCGTCTTTTTGTATAACCCGAGTGCAGGAGTACCGCAAAGTCCCCTATCTCTTGCGGAATTTCGTGCAGGATAACCGCCAAAGTGGTAGCAACGCCGACCGGGACGCTCAAAATAAAACTGGCGCCGATAATTATTCCATCAAGAAAATTGTGCACGCCATCGGACAAAAGGACTAGTTTTCCTACCGGGTGAATGATGTTATCATCCTGATCTTCGCCGTGATGGTGCCAGTGCAGAATTTTTTCCAGCGTAAAAAATAAAAGAATGCCGGCAATTATCAGAATGCTCATTGTTACGGGGCTAGCAGAACTTTCAAAAGCTTCCGGTATCAGGTGAATAAAAGCGTCTCCCAAAAGCGCGCCGACGGCTAGAGAAATAAAAATAAAAATATATTTGCGCAGGAGGTCTTCCTTAATGGATAAAGCAAAGACTCCGACCAATGAAACCAAGCTCACTATTATTACACTCGCGAAAGTGTATGCGTATGTAGTTATCATCTGATTATAATATGCTAAATAAACCTATTTGCAAAATGCTGTAAAAAAAATTAGAGCGGGTCGTCGAGTATGTCTCGACTTCCCGCCCTCGCAATTCACACCCATCCCAGCCACCGAAAAATGGCGATCGTGATCGCGACTATCACTAACAAGCCAAAAAACTGGCTGTTTGTAAGTGACTGGCTGTTCACAGTCCCCACTTTTCTTTTTTTAGGCATCAATGCCTCGAACATGTGTGTCTCCTTTCGTTTTTTATACTACAACTATTAAGTTTTTAGTCAACTTTTGTGCGGGATAGGAGAATCGAACTCCTAACCTCAGTTTGGAAAACTGACGTTTTACCATTAAACTAATCCCGCTTTGGCTATCAATCAGATTTATAACTCAAAATTAGAAATTACTCAACTACAACAGTGCCAAAATAGCTCGGTTTGAGATGGTCGTGATATTTCCAAGCGCCGGCTAGGTCAAATTTGAATGACCAGGATTCCCCGGGCAGTATGCCCCGGCAGGCGTCAAAGGTGCTGCCCAGACAACCACCCGTGGTCGGATAGGCCGCATGGGTTGGGTGAAACGCAGAGGCCGGCCACATGGACAGCGAACTGTCATTTTCAAAGGTAACCGTATCCCCCGCCTTTATGTTCAAAGTATTTGAAGAATATCCCAGATCGGTGTAAATGATG
Source organism: Candidatus Nomurabacteria bacterium (assembly GCA_016186435.1). GTDB lineage: Bacteria > Patescibacteriota > Minisyncoccia > Phycocordibacterales > UBA9973 > UBA9973. Next base: position 16,062 of record JACPLQ010000025.1, read on the forward strand.
ATCACATTTCGGCTTTCTGTCTCCACAATCATTTCCGGCGTATTGGTGCCCGGCACCGGCATCCCCATAGTCGGAGTTTCTTCAACTTTCCCCTCAATTTCCCCGTTGGGCGCCTGCACTACCCCGCTTTTTAACAGAAAGTACCCGCCCAAAATGACAACTGCCAAAACCAAAATCACTGCCAATATTTTATTCATGATTTTCTAAAATTAAATAATAATCTGAAATCCTTCGGCCAAGTTTCCGCCAAGATGGCCAGAGCTCCGGCCAAAAGTCCGATGTCCCGCACGGTTATGTCGGTGATGCCGCTTACCGTCAGCACTATGATTAAGTGAATGCTACCGAGCGTGGCCGCCAGCCAGACCCAAGTGTCAATTAAAAGTAAAAATCCGATCAGGATGTCCAACGTTGCCGTGCCCAGCATGACTTGCTCGAGCGGCAGAGGCAAAATTCCCGCCGCCCATGGCTCCAAGTACCCGCCCCACGCTTCTGGCTGTTTGAAAATTAAAATGCCGACCCACAGGAAAGTTATGGCCAGACCCACTCTTAAAATGTGAAAGGAAGCTTTTTGCATTTTTCGCTAAATTGTTTTGCTTAAAAGTATTATAATTTGCATCAGCCAAATTGTAAATGCGGACATCAGGCACCAGAAGCACCAAATTTTAATGACTTGCCACTGGAGATAGGTGAAAAACAGGGATACCAGGGAGGCAATGCCGACCAAAATTTTTAACAACAAGCTCCACAGCACTGGCGCAGTTCCGATTACCATTAACGCGGAAATTATGGAAATTATTATATATGCCAGCAAACCCAGAATATCACTGTGAATTATGAAAATTCTGTTGTAGTTGCTTCCTAAAACTTCTTCACAACCAGTGCCAATAGGGCAAACAGGTTGTTCAGCCGTGATTCTTTTACGAATCAGGTAAACCGTTTCACTGATGCCCACTGACGCTAATGTAAAAAGCAAGGCCAATGATGTCATGTCGGGCTGCTGGGAATCGAACCCAGTCTATCTGTTCCCAAAACAGACGTACTACCGGTATACGACAGCCCGTTTATTTTACTTGTCCGCCTTTGGTGGAAAACTTTCCGAGTATATCACAAAATAATATCACTGACCACTTTTACCTTGGCTTTTTTGCTTTTTATGTCTAAAAATACTACGAGCAGATCCACCTGCCATTCTTTGTCTTCAGGGACATTTTTGGAGACCAGATAAGTCTGTATTGTCCGTGATAGCCTTTTTAACTTCCATGGATGCATATTGTCTTCTGGATGATATTGGTCTAAAGTTTCACGTGTAACTATGTCCAAATTTGGTTTGGATACAGATTTGACTTCAATAAAGTACAATTTATTAGTTTTTTCAGCAATAATGTCTATCTCTCCCCACTTTTTAGTGTAATTTCTCTCTAATATTAAAAAGCCTTGTTTCACGAGAAACCTTACAGCTGTGTTTTCCCCAATTTCTCCAGTTTTTTGAGTCTTAGAGGTAAATATCTTAGGCATGGTTATAGGCCAATTTTAAAGGATATTTTTAGTTTCACATGGCACATATTTCTTTTTCATTTCACGTGAAACATTTCACTGAATTTTAATGTCTTTTACAAAAATATTCTTATTTTACAATGTATTTTGGCTAAAATCAGCCTATTCTTAAGGACTTTTTTAATGTCCTTTATAAACATTACTCACATAGTTATCCACACAGTTAGTAAAATCCTTATATTGTGAGATTCGCATAAAGGACATTAAAATTTTATGTTATTTGTGCGGCCAAGGAGAATCGAACTCCTATCTCAACCTTGGCAAGGTCGTGTTATAGCCATTAAACCATGGCCGCAATTGCAAAACGTTATTGTATTATAGTATTTTATGGACACCAATGCAATTACCAAACTAGCTTGTAAAATAAGCATTATTTGCCAATATAATTTAAATAGTGTAAAATACAAGTATTATAAATAACAAATAAGCACCCGTAGTGAAATGGATATCATGTCTGCCTTCGAAGCAGTTGTTGGGGGTTCGAATCCCTCCGGGTGCACCAAAAATAAAATGAATTCCTTCAAAAATTTAATAGAAAAAATCCCCAAAGAAGTTTCACATGTAACACAAACACTGGAAGGTGCCGGTTTTGAGGCGTACCTAGTTGGCGGATGCGTCCGTGATCTTATACTGGGTAAAGAGCCCAAAGACTGGGATGTAACAACCAATGCCATACCAGAACAGATTATAGGGCTTTTTGAAAAAACTGTATATGAGAATACTTTTGGAACTGTCGGGGTTTGTGTTCCGTGTGAAACATCAGGAGGAGAGGTTACACATGAAACATCCGAATATGTGATAATAGAAGTCACTCCGTACCGTCTTGAGGCCAAATATAGCGATTTTAGGCATCCGGACGACGTAAAATTCAGTGATAAACTGGAAGATGATCTTAAAAGACGGGATTTTACAGTGAATGCACTGGCTCTAAATTCTAAAGGACATCTCGTAGACCTGTTTTATGGTTTAAAGGACATAAAGGACAAAACCATCCAGGCGGTCGGCGATCCAAAGGACAGATTTTCAGAAGATGCCCTTCGTATGCTCAGGGCAGTGCGCTTCTCTTGCCAACTGGATTTTTCTGTGTCGTATGAAGTTACGGAAAGTATTTTAAAAAATGCGGAATTAATAAAAAAAATATCTTCGGAAAGAATTCGCGATGAGTTTGTAAAAATAATTATATCGCGAAATCCGGCGGGTGGAATCACAATGTTGCAAAAATTCGGATTGTTACAATACATAATTCCGGAATTGGAAGAGGGGATAGGGTGCGAGCAATCCGGCGAGCATTTTTATGATGTCTGGGACCATTCACTTCTGGCCTGTCAGCATGCCGCCAACAAAGATTGGCCTTTAGAAATAAGGCTTTCTGCGCTGTTTCATGATATCGGCAAACCCCGAACCAGAAGACTGGGGTCTTCGGTACGGGGCAGGGCCGCGAACAAAAAAATGTATATGTTCTATGGCCATGAAATAGTCGGTGCGAGAATGGCGAAAAAAATAATGGAGCGATTAAAATTTCCTAAAAAAGAAATTGATTTCGTAGAAAAAATGGTACGAAGCCACATGTTTTTTTCTGACACAGAACTCATCACCCTTTCTGCTGTTAGGAGAATAATTGCCAAAGTTGGAAAAGAAAATATATGGCTTCTTATGAATGTGCGCGAGTGCGACAGAGTCGGCATGAAGAAAAAAGAAGCGCCTTACCGCTTGCGGAAATATTTCGCGATGGTGGAGGAAGCCTTGCGCGACCCGATTTCCGTCTCCCAGCTCAAAATTGACGGAGAATTTATGATAAAAGAGCTTGCCATCAAAGCAGGACCGAGAATGGGCTGGATCCTGCACGCGCTTTTAGAAGAAGTGTTGGATGCGCCGGAGAAAAATACGGTAGAACATCTGTCCGAACTTGTAAAATCATTAAATATGCTCGGCGACGCCGAACTAAAAGCTCTCGGCGAGCGCGGCAAAGAGAAAAAAGACGAGTTAGAGGAACAGGAAATAGAAAAATTACACACTAAACATGGTGTAAAAAAGTAACCCGCCAAAAACGGACAGGCTTGACAATTTTATACCAGAATATATACTTGGGTATATGGATACAACGATGTTAATAAAAACCAATAAGGCGCTTAAACAAAAGGCTCAAAAGTTAGCCAAGGAAATGGGTTTGCCGTTGGGCACTTTGGTAAATAATTACTTAAGAGATTTTATTGTTGAACGAAAGGCGACTTTCTACGCGCCAACTCTTAATAAAAAAACACAACGTATCATTGACGCTGCGAGAAAAGAATATAAAGCTGGTAAAGTCTCCGGTCCTTTTTATTCTGCAGAGGCGATGATTAAGCATTTAAATTCGTAAGATGATACTTAAATATTCGCGTTCATTTAAAAAAGATTACAAAAAACTCAATTCAAAACTACGTAAACAATGCGATGAACGGCTGATACTTTTTAGAGAAAACCAATTTAACCCATTGCTTAATAATCACTCTGTGCATCATCCGTACGAAGGTTGCCAAAGCATAAATATTAGTGGAGATGTTCGAGCGCTATTTGAAATTAATAACGACGGAATTCTTTTTATTCGCATTGGATCGCATAGTGAACTTTATAAATAGATTTTAGTAAATCTCTTGCTGATAGCATGTCTCACAGTACACCATTTCCGGCCGGTCGGGGGAATAGGAGGTCTCAAATTCATTCTGGCATTTTGAGCCTTGATGCATAGAGTGATTTTCTAATTCGCACATGCAAGATCGGTGCCAAAAATTGGGTTTGTTGCGAAGCTCTGAAAGTTCAAAATAACGTGTGTTGGGGCATTTGCGGGGAAGTGGTAAACCGAAACGTTTATATGTTATGAGTTCGTTTTCAATTATTCGAAAAGCTTTGGTACATTTATGTTTTTTTGCTGAGTCTTTGTCTATATCCCAAGCTTGGCATAAAATAATTTCAGAAAGAATTGAATCATCAACTTTTTCTATATCCTCCGGCAATTCTTTCCAACTTTTTGTGGGCGTATAACTTTTTTCTTCATCTTTATTCCAGACATAGCCCAGCTCTTGTGCCGCTTCTTTCTCTAGTGGAATCCATTCCTGAGCGATACTTTCATTGTAAGCGTGAGGGCATAGATCGGCTGGGAAAAATTCTCCATATTTATATACCTTGCCTTTTGTGTCAATGAAAGGTTTTTCATTCATCTGGTTTATTATTTTTTCTTTCGGCGCTTCAAATTCTTCTTTGGAGTATTGTTTATTCAGAATACAATAATCTTTTTTACGCAATCCCATGCAGCCGAATATATTGTTTACATGTTCACAATCGAGCGCGTATACAGCATTTACGTTATTTTCAGCGTTCGTGCCAAAGTAACAGCGAGAAGAAAAGTCTACACTATTACACTCATAAATTAGCTCACCAGAATGAACTCCAAAAACATCCATTGAATCTTTTTGACCTACTCCACCACGAACCGCAAACTTTTCATTTTCCCCGTCGTGAATATAAAATGAGTCATGTACATTTTTACAACCGTATAAAAGTTCACCAGAAACGTTATGATTTCGTTCGCCAGCCATAAATTTATGAAGTGCTTTTTCTTGTATAGATTTTCTGAATTCAGTCAGATTTTTTTGGAATGCGAACTGCGAGCCAAGCATTTCCTTTTTTATTTTTGCAAACTCTTCTTTTGATACTTGTCTGTTAAAAGCATAGTAGTTCTTATTTCGCAAATTCCAGCTAAACAAACAATTTTGACAGTTGCGACAGTCGTATAAAAATGCTGAATCAATACAATTGGTACAATTCACACTGAAATGAACCTGCGAACATTGGACCAAGTCGGCAGAGGATAAGCACAACTCGCTCTTTTTTACATACATGCAATCCCAGCATTCTTTACTTTCGAGGAGAGTCTGGCTGTAGCCAGAATTTTCGTTAAACCAACTACCGAAAAGTAGGTAACAACCTTTATTGTGAGTTGCAAAATTACAGTAAGAACAACTTTCATTTTTTGTTTCGTAAGATGCCGCATGCGGGACTTTATTTTGAAGCTCATTAAATTGTTCAAAAAACGGAACATTGAAATCATAATCTTGGCCGTAATCGAGCGGGTTCCATTTGTCGCTCCACCAGCAACCGTGGCAATAGACCGGAAATTCCGCGTCTGGCCTGTACATGGCAATAATATTTTCCTTGCATAAATCGCAGGTTCTTTTATACAAAGAGCGCTCGTTTCTCCAAATCAACTTTCGCGCCAGGCGACATTGCGGGCAGAAAGTTGGCGAGGGAACATTTATCCTTTTGTAGAAATTCAGGTCTTCCGAATTTATCGCGAAATCGCCCCGACAGTTCTGGCATATTCTACTTTTAGAATTTTTATCCATAAATTTTTTGCAGCCTGCCCCGTATGAAGCTCTGCTTTCGTTCGGGGTTTTGGCAAGTTTTTATCACCATATTTTTGATCTACTCAAATTCTGCCATGGCTGGAAATGAGTAGGTTGCGAAAAACTAATCCGCAAAGTGGCCGTGGACGTCGGGGCCGAACATCGCGTGATGAAGAGTCTTCAGTATTTTCTCAAAAATGCGAGTGCTGGTGGAAGAAAGATTGAAAATGACCGCAAGCATGAGGAGAGTCAGGGCGAGTTTGATGGAAAAGAAGGCAAGCGGTATGGCGATAAGGGCGCAGACCACCGGCACCAGGGTGCGGATGGTGGAGCCACGGATTTCCCTCTTGGCGATTTCCGGATTTTTGATGTGCGGCGAATAGAGAACATATCTTCGCATCCAGTAGAGAGTAAGACCTATTAAGATAACGTGAACGCCGAATATCACCACCGAGAGTTCGTTTTTGCTGAATTGCCCCAGAAAACTTGTGGAAAAGGGCACCAGACTTATCAACATGAAAAACAAGGCGTTGATATTCGTAAGCATCGTGTCCAAATTTTTCGCGTAAATGGAAACGAAAAAATGATGCGCGCGCCAATAGGTGAAGAGCATGATAAAGCTCAAAATGTAGCTTATGAGCACCGGCAGGAGCTTTTTCAGCTCCAACCAGAGCGCCGTATTGTCTACCGGTCCCCAGAACGCCGGGACGCTGAATTCAAAAACGAGGATGGTCATGACTATGGCGAAAATACCGTCCGACAGTTGTTCCAATCTTGCGTGGCTCATGGCTAGAGTATACTATAAAATTATGCGAATTGGAATTTTTGATTCGGGCCTCGGGGGGCTAATCGTCGCGCGGGCGATCCGGAGGGCGATGCCGCAATATGATTATGTGTATCTGGGCGATACCAAGCGCGTGCCTTATGGAAGCCGCTCATGTAAGACAGTCCAAGAATTTACAGAAGAATCTGTGCGGTATTTATGTGAAAAAGAAAAATGCAGTTTGATCGTACTGGCTTGCAATACAGCCTCATCGCAAGCTTTAAGAAAAATGCAGAAAATTTTTACGGGGCAAAAAATACTGGGAGTGCTTATACCGGCAGCAGAAGAAGCCGCAAAGTTTATGAGGATCGGAGTGCTCGGCACTGCGGGCACCGTAGCTTCCAAAAGTTTTCCGGCGGAAATAAAGAAATTAAATCCAAAAGCAAAAATTTTTCAGAATGCTGCGCCGATGCTCGTACCGCTCGCGGAAGCGTGGGAAGGGAACAATACTGTGCCGTTCATCAAAAAATACCTACGGCCTTTCGCGGGCAAAAAGATAGAGGCTTTGGTCCTGGGTTGCACTCATTATCCGATATTCAAGCGCGAAATCGCGCGCACCCTTCGTAGCTTTAGCGAAGTAGGGAAAAATATAAAGATAATTTCCCAAGACGAGATTGTGCCTGAAAAATTAAAAAACTATCTGGCGCGGCATCCGGAAATAGAAAAAAAATTATCCCAAGGCGCAACCGCAAAAATTTTAGTTACCGATGAAACGGAAACGATAGACAAATTGGCTCAAAAATGGTTCGGGGGTGTGAAACCGAAGCTTATATCTCTATCATAACAGGGCAATGGTCGGAACCGAGAACTTCCGGCAGGATTTTTGCGCTTTTAATTTTTTTCACCAAACTTTTAGAGACAAAAATATAATCAATTCTCCAGCCGACGTTGCGCGCGCGGGCGTTGGCAAAGTGACTCCACCAGGTGTAATGGCCGGGGCCTTTCGTGAAAATACGGAACGTATCCACAAAGCCGGCGGAAATTATTTTATCAATGCCCTCGCGTTCTTCCGGAGTGAAACCTTTGAGCCCTTCATTTTCTTTGGGACGCGCCAGGTCGTCCGGAGTGTGCGCGACGTTTAGATCGCCGCAGAAAATGACGGGCTTGCCCCGCCCCTCCAGGGCTTTCATGTATTCCAAAAACGCTGGGTCCCACTGCTTATGCCTTAGGGGAATGCGCGAGAGATCATCTTTGGCGTTCGGAGTGTAAACGCTCACCACAAAAAATTTTTCAAATTGGAGCGTGATCACTCGGCCTTCTTTGTTCGGATCTCCGTATTTATCTGCTAGTCCTGCCCCGTAGGAAGTACTCTTTCCTTCGGGGTTGTATTTCTTTTCAATATTTTCCGGAAACCCCAAAATTACAGACAGGGGTTTAGTTTTAGAAAAAATGGCCGTGCCGCTGTAGCCTTTTCTTTCCGCGGAATTCCAGTATTCCTCATACTCCGGCAAATCCACTTCACATTGCCCTTTTTCGGCCTTGGTTTCCTGTAAACATAAAATATCCGGCTGGTATTTTTCAATAAAAGGCACGAAAAGACCTTTCTTATGCACCGCCCGTATGCCGTTCACGTTCCAGGAAATTATTTTCATATTAATAGATTTCTTGTTGATAGCATTTTTCGCATTTCTGATTTTTCGCTTGACATTTAGTATTGGTTAGAATATAATGTGTTCATATTTGGCAGTTTGCCACGTCCCCCGCTTCGGCGGGGATTTACTTTTGTTTAATAAAGGACACTAGGGCTTCTACTACTCTATCAAAATCGGTTTCGTCTAACGTGGCCATTTTTTTGTCGAGTCTACGATAGTCCAAGTGGCGCAGTTGGCTTACAACTGCAGTGCTTTTATTTTCGCCGTGAGTTATTTCTACATACCACGAGCCCTCTTTTGATTTGCCCGTAAGTGGAATTCCCAAGAAAGAATATCGATCGAGTTTTTTGATTACCAATAACGGCCGGCGAAAAAACAAGTTTTTACCATTCATTTCCGCGCCGACATTTTCTCCGACGGAACACCACCAGATCTCTCTTTCTTTAAAATAAGGTGGCTTATGGTTACTATAATGCAATTTCTCTTTCAGTTTTATCCAACGAGGAAAATCTTTTTCCATAGAGCAATTATACTATATTATCGAGGGCTACCCTCAATAATTATAAAAAATCCTTTAACTTTTATTATGAAACTTCTTATGGATCTCGCGTAAATGCTTATCGGTCACGTGCGTGTATATCTGGGTGGTGCTGATGTTGGCGTGGCCGAGCATCATTTGCACCGAGCGTATGTCTGCGCCATTCGAGAGAAGATCAGTGGCAAAGCAATGCCGAATGACGTGCGGGGTGACCTTTTTAGAAATACCTGCCTTGATTGCGTAGTATTTTACAATTCTTTCTACTGATCTTTTTGTCAGGTGTTTTACTTCTTTCTTTTTTTCTTTATTTTTGGATATTTCATTTTCCACCTGCACAAAAAGCCCTTCCTCCATATCTTTCCGGGCGTTTAAATATTTTTTTAAAGCATCTCTGGCCTGCTCGGAAATAAAAACTACGCGCACCTTGCCTCCTTTGCCTCGCACAGACATCTCTTCATGATTGGTGCCTATGTCTCGAGTGAGCGAACAAAGCTCGGATACACGGAGTCCTGTGGAAAAAAGAAGTTCCAAGATTGCTTTGTCGCGAAGACTTTTTAAATCGTTGCCATTTGCGGCTTCAAGTAGGTGAGAAAGTTCCAGGGGGGTAATGAGGTCAATGGGGCGTTCGGGGATTTTTGCCAGTTCTATCTGGTCTGCCGACATTGATTTTATTCCTCTTTTTCCCAAATATTTCAAAAATACCCGCAGGGCGATTAAATAATAATTTTGAGT
>JACPLQ010000010.1 GCA_016186435.1 Candidatus Nomurabacteria bacterium
ATCCAGCGCCCAGGCAATCCATCTCAAGCTTTTCCCTTTTCTCAAAAACTTTTCAATTTTTTCTCGCTCTTTTAAATCAAAATGCTTAAATCCTTTCATTTCTTAATTTTACAAGTGTTCGAATTCAAAGGTAAATCCACATGTAATAGTGCGTAAGCGCTATTGGTTCCAATTGGTTTTTCGTTAGCGCTTGAAAAATGTCTTAACGGAGAACCGATTGTGAATTGTTCACAATCAGGGTTCGTGTCATCGAACACGAATCCGCAGGTCACGTTATTAAAAACTGACGTGACCTGGAAGTAGTGTAGTACCCTTGTCTCCGCCCGACGCCGGCGGGTCGGCTTCTTCGCTTCATGCGGGGAAGTCGTGCCATTTTCCGGAACCACGTCGGGCGGGGGAGGATAGGCAGGTGTACGAGACCTGCCAGCCCAGCGCCAACAGCCAACGGAGAACAATCGCGCCCAAAGCGCCCCTGTATCTCGACCGCATCGCGGGGGATTTTATTTTTATGCTATTATATAAATATGTCCGAAAAAGTTATAACCAGATTCGCGCCGTCACCGACGGGTTTTATGCATGTCGGGGGTGTCCGGACTGCGCTGTATGCATGGCTTTGGGCTAGAAAAAACAAAGGCCAATTTATTTTGCGGATTGAAGACACAGATAAAGAAAGGGAAGTGGAAGGCTCTATACAGCATATAGAGGACTCTTTGAAATGGCTCGGACTTGATTGGGACGAGGGGCCTGATGTAGGCGGACCGCATGCTTCCTATATTCAGTCAGAGAGATTGGAAATTTATAAAAAATACGCAAACATCCTTATTGAAAAAGGTTTCGCTTATGCAGATCCATATTCTCCCGAAGAAATTGAGAATTTTAGAAAAAAATCCGAAGCAGAAAAGAAACCTTTCTTGTTTAGAGAACACAGGCCAACGAATCCGCCTGAATGGAACGGGTCTATGCCGCTACGATTTAAAGTTTCGGAGCTGAAGCGAACTGTGTGGGACGATATAGTGTGGGGAGAACTTTCCGCCGGACCGGAAGCTCTGGATGATTTTATTTTAATAAAGAGTGACGGATATCCGACATATAATTTTGCGCATGTAGTAGATGATATAGAAATGGGAGTAACGCATGTGGTGCGGGGACAGGAGTTTATTGCTTCCACGCCGAAATTTTTATCTTTATACGAAGCGCTCGGAGCCACTCCTCCCTTATTTGCGACCACGCCACCGATACTTGGGCCGGACGGTAAGAAAAAGTTAAGCAAGCGTGACGGCGCGAAAGATATTTTAGATTATAAAAAAGAAGGATATCTGTCTGACGCCATGATTAATTATCTCGCATTCTTAGGGTTTAATCCCGGCGGAGAGAAAGAAATATACACCCGCAAAGAACTCATAGAAATTTTTGATTTGTCTAAAATTCAACGTTCCGGCGCAAAATGGAGCGATGACAAACTCAACTGGATGAATAAAGAGCATATGAAACTGCTTCCGGAATCAGAAATTGAAAAAAATATTTTAGAAAGATTGCCAGAAGAATTGCAAAACCCTAAACTAGTTCCACTGATTTTAGAGCGAATTTCCAAATGGGGAGATATTGACGAGATGGTTCAAAGAGGGGAGTTGGACTTCTTTTATAAGGAGCCGGAATATTCAAAAGAAAAATTACAAGAAAAACTTCGGTACAAAAATACACTTTCTGAAAAAATAAGCGAGAATTTAAATTTGGCAATTGGCGCGCTTATGGAAATAGACGAAAACAACTTCACTCAAGAGAACATTAAAAATACATTAATGTCAATAGCTGATAGTTTGGAAACGAGGGGAGAGCTCTTGCATCCAGTACGCTTTGCTCTCTCCGGACTAGATAAATCTCCTGATCCTTTTACTATTGCTTCTATACTAGGAAAAAATGAAACAATATCGCGACTACAAAAAGCTATTTAGCATAGTAGCATTATTAGCTCTTTTTTCTGTCCCCTTGGTGTTTTCCCGTGCCGAAACTGCGCAAGAAGTGCGCGATAAGATAAATCAAAAAAGCGCCGATATCGCAGAAATAGAAAGACAGATAAAAGAATATCAGACAGAACTGAATTCTCTCGGAAAACAGAAAAGCTCCCTGAGTGGCTCAATAAAAGAGCTGGATATAACCAAGAAAAAATTAAATGCCGATATATCATTAACGCAGAATAAAATAGATAAAACAAATCTGCAGATAAAAAATCTGACCGGCGACATCGGCGATAAAGAAAGTTCTATAAATACAAATACTAATTCCATAAAGCTGGAGATCAGAAATTTAAATGAATATGAAGATGCAACATTCTTGGAAACTTTTTTGTCTAATGACGACTTTACGGTAATCTGGAACGATATAGACAACATCATGACTGTGCGTGAGAGTCTGCGGGAACATATCGCAAGACTTAAAGAAACCAAAACGATTTTAGAAGATACTCGAGACAAGACAGTAGAAGCGAAAAACGAACTGACTAGGCTAAAAACCCAGCTCTCCGACCAGCAAAAAATAGTTATCCAGAATACAAATGCAAAAAACAAACTTTTGGCGCAGACAAAAAACAGCGAAGCTACTTATCAAAAACTTGTTGCCGAACAGCTCGCAAAAAAGATAGCTTTTGAAAAAGAATTGGAGGGATATGAATCACAGCTAAAGTTTATTTTGGATCCATCCAAGCTTCCGTCAGGCCGAGTCTTGAGCTGGCCGCTTGATAGTATATTTGTGACTTCTCCATATGCGCCAAGATGGGGAGGATTTCATAGAGGAACAGACTTTAGAGCCGCAGTCGGCACTCAAGTGAAATCTGTAGCGGACGGAGTGGTAAAAGGCATCGGAGATACCGATATATGCTGTCCAGGCGCATCTTTTGGTAAGTGGATATTCGTAGAGCACAATAACGGCCTTTCCAGCACTTATGCCCACCTTTCGCTAATCAAAGTCTCGGCAGGCCAAAAGGTATCGCGAGGTTCTATAATCGGCTATAGCGGCAATACAGGCTCTTCTACGGGGCCTCATTTGCATTTATCGGTATATGTTTCAAACGGAGTTAAAGTGGACTCTTTTGCCAGTAAGTCTTATCCTGGCAAAATTTTAACCCAGCCTATATCCGCGACAGAGGCTTATCTTGACCCGATGGATTATTTGCCTCCTTATAAATAATTGTGATAAAATATAATTATGAAAAGTAAATTAAATAAATTAGACAACAAGAAAGGGATAAGCATACTTGGGATTCTTTTTTTTGGTTTTATTCTGATTTTAGTGTTAAGTTATTTTAATGTAAGCGTCAAGAACGTCGTAGAGAGTCCTGCGGGACAGGAAAATATAAACTATGTAAAAGGGGAGACCAAAAGCTTCTGGGACAAATATCTCGCTGAACCGGCATCTTATCTGTGGAATGATGTATGGATAGATATTTTTTGGAAAGGTTTTATTTCAAATATGGAACGTATTCGCGACGGAAAGCCCACGGACTATGATAAAGCTTCGGAGAATATTGGAGTTAACCGATAGTAGTTTATAGGTGTGTACCGAACATATATTGTGCGACACGGCCATACTATTATAAAAAGGCTATTTATATAACTCCCCTTTTATCTTATTCAATTCTGCTTTGAGACTTAATATCTAATATTTATTCCATACGATGAGTTATTATTACGGATTCTATTTGTCCTAAATTTAACATTCCTTCCGTAATGATCGGGGTTGTGGAAACTATGGCGAGTATTTGACCGGAACTTTACGTTTCTTCCATAGGCGTCCGCACTGCCTACTTCAACGGCCAAGAAAGCGAATAAAAAGATAAAAAGTGCTGTTAAAAATGTTTTCATAATATTTAATGTTTATGATGACGTTCTAATAATAAATTAATTACAAGACGCTGATAATGTGTATCCGGCTCTCTCGGCTTCATCTGAAGTCGCAAAATAAACCCGATTTTCCTGCTTGATAGTCTTACCCCCGGAACATCCTAAAGAATAATATTTGCTTCCCCTGCTTGATGCGAAGAAATTCTTGCCGAAATTGTCTGCGCTGCCGCTTGATGCTTCGGGGGCAAATTTTACTGCCTTGATAACGTTTCCTGATAGATTTTCTCCCAATGCTTCTTCTTGTCCCATATATTCTATTTTTATTCCCGAAGAACTGTTTTCTTTAGACAGTCTGCCCAATTCAAAGCTCCCAAAGCCCACCAGAATGACAATCATAACGGTAAAAATATCCTTTCCTCTATCGCTCTCAACGAATTGCTTGATTTTTTCCATGTAATTGTTTATACTCTTAATTGTTTTTATTATAAACTAGAACCTAGAACCTAACAACTAATTTACTATGGCGCATAGAAAAGCCGGCGGAACCGCCAAAAACTTAAGAGACTCGCAGCCAAAATACTTAGGTATTAAGCTTGCCGATGGCCAAAGAGCTCAATCTGGCTCTATAATCGTCCGCCAGCGCGGTACGGCAATTATGGCGGGTACAAACGTATCCACAGGCAAAGACCATACTCTATTCGCCCTCAAAGACGGCACAGTAAAATTCGGCTCTAAACGCAAGACTTCCTTTCACGGAAGGACTGTGGTTAAGAAATTAGTAAACGTAATATAAATAAAAAAAATCCTTTCGTAAGGATTTTTTTTATAAACTCTCAACCACCAGCTTAAACGAAGATTTTTTGCCCTTCCCCGCCTGACCGGACGGGGCAGGTATTTCAATTGGAATTTCAAACTCCCCTACTTCTTTGATAGGTTTTTCTAGAACAATAAATTCAGCGCTGATGTCTGCGTGATGCTGTTTCTTCATTTCTTCTACGAGCTCTTTGCTGTGAATTCCGGAAAATAAATGTCCTTTTTCATCGGCTTTCGCTTCCATCGTAAGTACTTTTCCTTTAATTTCTTCCAAGTTTTTCATCAAAAGATCTTCCTGCACTTCTCTCTCTATCTCTATATTTTTCTTTCTTTTTTCCAGTTCAGAAATAGCTTTCGGAGTTGCGAATTCTGCCAGTTTTCGGGGAACCAAAAAATTCATGGCGTAGCCGTCATTTACTTCTTTTACATCATGCCTCTTCCCTACCCTCGGGACGTCTTGTAAGAAAATTACCTTCATGATTTCTCTACTTTTTTAGTAAAATCTCAATTGCCTTTTCCATCTGCGGATCTTTTTTTGCTTCCAAATTCTCTTTGGTAATTTCTACCGGATAGTCCGGAGTCAATCCTTTTTCAGAAATGGAATTTCCATTAGGAGTAAGCCATTTAGCGACTGTAATTTTTAGAAGCGTGTCAGATGTGATGTCTATCACTTCCTGCACAGAACCTTTGCCGAAGCTTTGAGCGCCGACTAATTTAGCTTTTCCATGATCCTGCATTGCTCCTGCTAATATTTCCGAGGCGGAAGCCGAGCCTTCATTTATTAGTATCACAAATTTTAGGTTCTCATTGAAGATATCATATCCCTTGCTCCTGAATATTTCCTCGGGCTGGTTGTCTCCATAATCCTCGGTTACAATAATCTTTCCGCTTTTCAGAAACCAGCTAGCCATGTCTACGGACGCATTCAAATATCCGCCCGGATTACCCCGAAGGTCAAGTATTAATTTATCGGTTCCTGATTCCACGAATTTCTTTATCGCGCCCCGGAAAAGTCTTGTGGAATTTGCAGAAAAACTGTAAAGCTTTATTACAAAAATTCCGTCTTTTCGCAGCTCCGCATCCAAAGTCGGGATACTTATCACATCTCGCACTATTTTTATTTCTTTCGGAAGCGCTGCGCCTTCGCGGAGAATTGTCAGAGTGACTGTAGTGCCTTTTTCTCCGCGGATTAATTTAATGGATTCTTCTATACTAAGCCTGGCGGTCACAGTATCATCAATTTTAAGAATCTTGTCTCCGGATTTTATATCTGCCCTATACGCGGGAGTATCTTTGAGCGGAGCTATGACCGTAAGCACCTTATCTTTCATACCCACTTCCATGCCGATTCCGCTAAAATTGCCTGATATTTCTTCTTCAAAAGAATCAGATTCTTCAGGATTGAAAAACACGCTGTAAGGATCATTTAAAGAGCTTACAAGGCCCGCTATTGCTCCATAAACTCTTTCTTGATCGGTTACACTGGAAGCATTGGGGTATTTTTCATTTATACTGTTCCAAACTTTCCAAAATGGAGAAAAGTCCGCAGTGGTGGCGACTGCCGTTTCCTTGCCTGTTACACCGGTTACTTTTTCTATTGCCGGACGATTGTTGGCGCCGACATATAGGCCGGAAATAAAAAACAAAACTGCAAGCAAGATTATTTTTGCGTAATTTTTTATTTTTGAAGATTGTTCCATTATTTATATATTTAATTGCTCTGATTTATCACAGATTCCTCTTCCACATGCACATCCTGAATTTCGTCTTTCGTATTGTCTTTAAGGTCAAAATTGTCATTTTCTTTGAAATTGTCAAAAGTTTCTCGTTTTCCCTCTTTTGCTTTATATTCTTTATATAAAATATAGCTAAGAAACATAACGGCAAGTCCCGAGAGGGCAGATAAAATGTCTTTCCAAGAATAAGGAAAACCTAAAAAAGGCAAGATTGCTATCCAAACCCCCAGAATTAAAAAAGTTCTTGCTTTGCGCATACACTCATTATATTTTATATATTTTATAAATGCAAATTCACCCTACCCTTCACCCTCCCCTTGCTAAGGGGAGGGTTGGGGAGAGGTCTCAAAATACTCCGGAGTGTTTAGAGACATCCAGTCTAAAAGCTGCCGCATTATGGAAGATGCGCCCACGCTGTTTGTGGAAGGTCCGGCTTCCATCATTAAAGCAAATGCATATTTTGGATTTTCGTAGGGGAAGAAACCCACCACCCAAGAGTTTACTTTATTTTTAGAAACTCCGAGCTGGGCAGTACCGGTTTTGGCCGCAACATCTACATAAGGCACGTTTAGAGCGACAGCGGTGCCGAAAGTAACAGCTTGCCGCATGCCGTCATGTATAAACCCGTATTGTTCTTTTGTAAAGCCTTCTATTGCTATCCCGTTTTCTTTTTCCTTGTCGCCTAAAATAAGATGAGGAGTAAGTAAAGTTCCTTTGTTTGCCAAAGCTCCCACAGCTCGCACTATTTCAATTGGGGTAACCTGAAATCCGTACTGGCCGATAGCTGTATGATACGTATCTCCAATGCGCCATGGATCGCCTTTGAAATTTTTTATTTTCCATTCTGGACTTGGGATATTTCCCTCTTTTTCGTCCGGCAAATCTATTCCGGTCTTTTCCGCCAGACCAAAGAGCTTGGAATATTTTTCTATATTCGCTATGCCTAAGCCCTTTTGCCCTTCATATCCTCCTCCTATTTCATAAAAATAAATGTCCGAAGATACAGCTAAAGCCTCCATCATATTTGTCCATCCATTTACTCGCCAGTCCTTGAAGACTGTTTCTTGGTCAGGGAAATAAGGATTCGGAATGGAGATGGACCCCGTGGAAAGGATTTCTTTATAGGGGTCTATAATGCCCTCTTTTAAGGCTCCTAATGCAAAAAATGGCTTTACGATGGATCCCGGAGTATATAATCCTGAAATATTCCTATCCAGAAAAACTTTTCTTTTATCGTTAAAATAAGAGCTTAGAGTCGCTCTGTCTTTTCCTAGTGATAGAATTTCTGAATTGTATTCAGGAAAACTGATTGAAGTTATGATTTCTCCATTTCTTACATTGATTATTATTCCTGCTCCGCCCGCAAAAGATCGCTCCTCTGATAAATTTTTTATCAGAGCAAATAATTCTTTTTGCACGCGGGCATCTATAGAGGTTACCAAATCCGCACCCGCCTCTGGCGAATTTACTATATTTTCTGAATATATTTTACCGAGCGCGTCTGTCTCAATTATTTTTGCGCCATTTTCTCCCTTTAGCATTTCATTGTATTGCTTTTCTAATCCGTCTTTTCCTATAAATTCGCCCTGCCAATAATTTCCAGATTTGTCCTGCGTAGGGTAGCTTACATAACCCAGCACATGCGAAAATCCCGGAGATAAATATGCCCGAGCGGGAACTGAAGTTTCACTCACTTCTTTATTATTCCATGCCAATTCTGCTTTGTTGCGGTCATATATTATTCCCCTATCGGTGAAGATAAGCACTTTTTTCAGCACGTTATTCTGGCTTCTATTGAAATATGCCTCCCCTTTTTGTATTTGGAGATACACAAGCCGAGAGCTAAAGACTCCGGTAAAAAATAAAAATAAAACACCCAAGAGCAAAATGGTCTTTTTAGGTATGGATTTTTCTATGCGTCCCTCAAATTGCTGGCGGTCAAAATTCTGCAGATTCGTGGAATCAAGAAAAATTTCATCCGGCTCCACGAATGTATTTTTGCTTCTTAGTTTATTCTTTTTCAATATTCTCCTTATCATGGCTAGTTTTAATTTAAATTTATATTCATTTCATTCATTAAATTTCAGTTATAAAATTTTAGTTTCTTTTTAAACATTTCTATTATTAAGAGAGCAATAAGAAAGATAAAAAAAGAAACAAAGTACGTGCCGTAAAATTTTGCTTCATTTATCCCATAAAGCGCGTCTGACAAAAGAAATAAAACTGCCGCTTCCCAAAATATATTAAAATAGATCATGCCCGCAAAAGCTAGCACTACAGATACCCACAAAGGCGTAAAAAGTATGGAAAATAAAAGCACCGCCCCTGCCAAAATACGAAGTATTATCATTACTTCTTATCTTACTTGGAAGCGAGTTTTGACGCAAGGCCGGTGTAATTTTCGGGAGTTATTTTTAGAAGCTCTTTTTTTATTTTGTCGTTAACTGACAGATTTTTTATAAATTCGTGAATATCTGCCAGTTCTACTTTTTTACCGCGAGTAAGCTCTTTCAGCTTTTCATACGGCATTTCCAAATCTTCTCGGCGAAGGATAGTTTGTATCGCTTCAGCAATAACTTCGGGGTGTTTTGATAAATCTTCTTTAATTTTAGTTTCGTTCACAGAAATTTTGCCCAATCCTTTTTCAAGCATGACGTATGCTAAAAGCGAGTGCCCAAAAGCAGTGCTTACAGCGCGTTCTACTGTAGAATCTGAAAGATCTCTTTGTAGGCGAGAAATAGGCAGTTTGCGCGCGAAGAATTCAAATAAAGAATTAGCTAATCCCAGATTTCCTTCGCTGTTTTCAAAATCAATCGGGTTTATTTTATGAGGCATAGTGGAAGATCCCGTCTCCCCTTTTTTCGGTATCTGTCCTACCCATTCGTCTGAAATATATCTCCACATATCCTGATTGAAATCAATGAGCATATTATTTAGACGCTTGAAACGATCAAAAAGTTCAACATAAGAATCATGCGACTCGATCTGGGTGGTAATCAAATTAGGTTCTAGGTGCAAGGTTCTAGGTTCCAGTTTATCCAATCTTAAAATAAAATCTTTAGTGAATTTTAGCCAATCAACATTCGGATAGGCCGCCATATGCGCATTATAGTTGCCAGAAGCGCCGTTTAATTTTACCAGTATTCTCTGACCCAGCAGGTGATTAAGTCCTCTATCTAATCTATGCGCGAACACACTCATTTCTTTGCCAAAAGTTGTAGGGCTAGCCGGCTGGCCATGCGTGCGGGCAAGCATAGGCAAGTTTTTATATTTTTTCGCAAGATTATTTAGCTCTGTGACGATTCTAGAAATAGCCGGTTTTATAACATAATCTAAAGAATCAGAAATCATAAGCGCATAAGAAATATTATTCGTATCTTCGGAAGTCAGAGCAAAATGCACCCATTCCACACTGTCTTTCAATGAAGTTTTTGCCAGTTTTTCTTTGATAAAATATTCCACTGCTTTCACGTCGTGATTAGTTGTCTTTTCTATATTTTTTATGTTTTCATACGAAGCATCATTAAAATTTCCATACAAACTCCTTAATATTTTAATTTCTGCAGGAGAAAATTTTCGCAAAGCAGTTTTACCGATAGCCGAAAGAGCGATCAGATATTCCACTTCCATCATTACTCGATACCTCATTAATGCTTCTTCAGAGAAATAAGGCGCAAGTGCGCGGGTTTTTTCAAAATATCTGCCGTCAAGAGAATTTATTGCGCCTTTTATCATTTATATGCTTATTATATCTTTGCTAAATTTTTAGTAATCCTTTCTAGAGTAGTTTGTGAGAAGTCGTGCTTAAATGGCTTGCCGGTTATCGTCTCATAAATTTCAATATATCTGCGGGAAAGTTCGGCGACGAGCTCCGGCGGAGCTTTGGGCAGCACTTTGTCCTTATAAGGATCGCAATTTTCCTTAAACCACAGACGCAAAAATTCTTTATCAAAATATTCGGGTTCTTCGCCTTTACTAAAACGCTCCTCGTACGTATTCGCTTTCCAGTAACGGGAAGAATCCGGAGTATGTATTTCGTCTATTAATATTAATTTTCCATTTTCATCAAGACCGAACTCATATTTTGTATCTACGAGGATCAGTCCTTTAGTCAAAGCAACCTCCTGCCCTCTCGTAAATATTTTTAAAGCCTTGTCTGCCATCTCGTCCCATAGTTCCTGCGCCATTATTCCTTCGGCTACAATTTCTTTCGGCGTGATTGGCCTATCGTGCTCGTCAGACTTCGTGGTAGGAGTTAAAACCGGCGCATCTAATTTTTGATTTTTCTTTATTTCATCCTCTAAAACAAAATTTCCAAAATCTCTCTGACCATCCTTATATAAAGTCCAAAGTGAAGTATTTGTGGAGCCGGTAATATATCCGCGGACTACCATCTCTATAGGAATGACCTTGCATTTTTTTACTATTACTACATTGGGATCAGGCGCGCTTATTACATGGTTTTGAATTATGTCTTTTGTCTTATCAAACCAGAACAAGCTGATCTGGTTCAGCACTTCGCCCTTGAATGGCACTTCCGCAATCTTTCGGTCAAAAGAAGTGTGTCTGTCCGTGGAAATGAGAGTGATGTGATCCTCGGCGATATAAATATCCCTGACTTTACCAATTTTTTTCTCACCAAGAGTTGGAAAGTTCGTTTCAACTAATACATCGTCAATATGCTCTTTTATTTTTTCTATATCCATAAAATCTATTTATAAATAACAATCTTACCTTTTGTTAATTTTGAATTTATTAAAATTTTAGGCGCGTCTTCTTTCGTAATCTTGCCTGTTATTTTTGCTTCTACTCCAAAATCGCTTGCCCTTTTTATGCAATATTCCGCATCTTTTTCATCTACAATTAATAGCATACCTTGCCCCCCGTTCCAAATTTCATAAAATTCTTCATCTGTAACATTATGCCATTCCGCGCACTTTTTCATTATCTCCGGGGGTTCCCATAGATCAAAAAGTTCTGCTCCCAATTTCTTTGGGAAAAGCATATCTTTTGCCAGCTTTTCTTTTAAGGCTCCGCCGGACAAATGTACTACGGATTTTATTTCTATCTCAGGCTTAAATTCTTTATCAAACCAGCCGTGGAGAGTATTTACATACGTATCATAAAGCACAGATGGATGCGCTGCCTGTTTAATACTTTCTTTTGCAAGAGGATTCTGCCACCATTCTTTCCCGAATTTTTCTCGCAAAGCTTTTCGCACTGCGCTAATTCCGTTGCACCTGAATCCTTCTTCTTTTAGAGCAATAATCACTTGTCCTGCCGCAAGCTTGTCTCCTGTGATCATTTTATCTTTATGATAAGCGCCTATCATCACACCGGACCAATTTAATTTTGTTTTAGAATCAGCAATTTCCGACCCTATGGCGTCTCCCATTTGCGCAGTTTCACCCTTGAGTACGACTATCTTCCCTTCTTTGGCAGCTTTTCCCAAACCCGCAATCGCGCTTTTGTAAATCTCGTTCACTTTATCCCCTGCATTTCCTATTGATGTAGTATCAAATATATTTATAAAAATTAATGGAATTCCGCCATAGCGGGTAATATCGCTCGCAGTCATGGCTATAATATCGTAAGCAGCCAAGCTGTGCGACTTTGCGGCGTCTATCAATATACCTTTGGTGCCTATGCCGTCGGCAGTAGCTTCTATAAAATATCCTTCGGGCAAATTTTTGAAAACAAAAGGCCGAGGGCCGCGAAAATTACCTTCGGAAAGATCTTTTACTTCTACAAAGGGAGAATTATTATAACTTGCTTTACAAATTAGCCCTGCAAAACTACTAAATAAAGATTCTTCCTCTACATCTACTCCGTCTTTAGAGTAAATCTTTTTTTTAGTGAGTTCACTCATTTTTATTCTTATTTATCTTGCAAATATTTTTTATATCCAATTTCAGAAAGTTTGTTGCCTTTTATTTCCACTTCGTCGGCCATTTTATTTTTGTAGTCAATAAGTTTGTCTGCTAAAATTTTATCTCCAATTGCGAGTATCTGTACGGCAGCGAGTCCGGCATTTTTGCCAGAATTTATTCCCACTGTTATTACAGGAATTCCTGGGGGCATTTGCACGGTGGAGAGAAGCGAATCCAGACCGTCTAAGCTTTTAGCCTTAACCGGCAGGCCTATGACCGGCAGAGTCGTATGCGCCGCAATTACTCCTGCCAGATGCGCCGCGCCGCCCGCGCCGGCGATAAGCACCTTGATTCCCCTGTCTCTGGCCTGCGAGGAGTATTTTTGAGCCCGCGCTGGCGCGCGATGCGCCGAGCCTACGGTCATGTCATAGGCCACGCCGAATTCCTCCAGTATTTTGGCCGCTTCGGCAAATACTTCCAAATCCGAATCAGATCCCATAATTATGCCAACCTTTGGATTTTTCATCCCGATACTAAAATTTTAATAATAATGTTCATCTTTATATCCCGTAATCAAAAATTTAGTACGGGACAAGTCCCGTTATTTTATCATTTCCAGTGCCTTTTTGCCAATATCCTTCCGGTACTGCATACCCTCGAAAGAAATTTTTTCTATAGCCTTGTATGCTTTCGCCAGAGCTTCTTCCAAAGTTTTGCCTGTTGCGGAAACACCCAGTACTCGCCCCCCGTTTGTCGTTAGGTCTTGCCTAACGATTTTTGTCCCGGCGTGAAATATTACAATGTCAGGCTGCATTTCTGCTTCATCAATTCCGGAAATAATTTTTCCCTTCTCGTAATTTTCCGGATATCCGTCCGAAGCAAGAACTATTGTGCACGCGAAAACCTGCCCGCCGGCAGGCGGGGATTTCTTCCATTTTATTTCCAATTTATCTAAATTTTTATCTATGCACGCATCAAAAATATCTAGAATGTCTGTATCTAAGAGTCGCATGTACGTTTGAGTTTCTGGATCTCCAAAGCGCGCGTTGTATTCTAAAATTTTCGGGCCATCTTCAGTGAGCATTAATCCCGGATATAAAACTCCTGAAAACTGATTTTGCATATCAGCCATGGCCGATATTGTTTTTGAGACAACGTCTCGCGCCATTTCGTTCATTGATTCAGCAGATACAAACGGTACCGGTGCTATTGTGCCCATTCCGCCCGTATTTAATCCCGTATCATTTTCACCAATTTTTTTATGATCCTGCGAAGACGGGAACATTTTATAAGTTTTTCCATCGGAAAAAGCATGAATAGAAATTTCTGGGCCAGTTAAAAATTCTTCTATAACAACCGTGCCGCCTGATTCGCCGAAAACTTTTTTGACCATCATGTTTTCGAGCGCTTCGTTTGCTTCTCTAGGAGTCTGGCAGATGACGACTCCTTTTCCTAAGGCAAGCCCGCTTGCTTTTATAACAATCGGCATATGTTGTCTAGATACGTAAGCTTTAGCCGTGTTGTAATCGTTAAATATTTCAAATTTTGCCGTCGGCAGGCCGTGATGCTTCATAAAATCCTTTGAAAAAGCTTTTGACCATTCCAATTTTGCAGCCGCTTTAGTCGGCCCCCAAATGCGCAATCCCGCTTTTTCAAATTCGTCCACAATACCTAATGCGAGCGGGTCATCTGGTAATGCCACCGTCAGGTCAATTTTTTCTTTCTGCGCAAAAGAGAGAAGTTTCTCTATTTCGGTAGCTTTTATATCAACATTTATTCCTATTTTTTGAGTGCCCCCATTTCCGGGAGCGAAATAAATTTCGCGAGCTCGCGGAGATTGCGCGACTTTCCAGCCAACGGCGTGTTCCCTGCCCCCGCTCCCTATTATTAAAATTTTTTCAGCCCGAGGCTGATCCGTCTTTGGCGGAAGTTTATTATTTTCCATGAGTTAATTTTTCTAAAACATCAACATACAATTTGTTTTCTTTGATTTTTAATCTTGAATATAAAGATTCTACATTATCGTGAGGAATTATTTTTTCAAAAGTTCTGCCCAAAACTGGTCCGAAATCAAATTCATGAGACAAAAAATGTATTGAACTTCCCGCAAAAGTTGATTTTTGGTCTAAAAAATTTTTTACCGCTTTACTCCCATACATTCCTTTATTCCATAGTGAAGCAGTGCCGTCAGGATTTAGCACTATGCCGTTAACTGTATCTGGGATTAAGCCGGGATGCACATTTAAGATTTTATAATTTTTAATTAGCTCTTCAGGTATAATCTTTTTCCATCCGGCGAGACATATGTAATCCGGCGATATTTTTTCCACATTTGGCAAAGATTCGCTATCGGAAACTACTGCCGAAATTTCTGCGTTTATTTTACCGGTGTCAATGGCTTCTTTTACCGCCCTTAGATTAGTTTGGGCGCTTCCCTCGTGTACTAAAAATAAAAGTTTATTTTTATTCTTTTGGAACGTCATAATTTACTTCATCCTGTCTTTCTTTTAAATCAATTGGATATTCGCCCGTAAAGAAAGAAGTTGATAAATGGTTTTTTGGAAGGCCGATGGATTCAATCAGGCCATCAAGAGACAAGTAAGAGAGAGATGTCGCTCCTAAAAATTTTCTAATGCCCTCAATAGTCTTATTTGAGGCAATGAGTTCTTTTTGTTTGGGAGTATCTATCCCATAAAAATCAGGGAAACGGACGGGGGGCGAGGAAACGAGAAAATGCACTTCTTTTGCGCCAGCTTTGAATAAAGTTCCCACGAGCCTTTTACTGGTCGTGCCTCTGACTATAGAATCATCAATCACTGCGATTTTTTTCCCTTTTAACACTTCTTTTAAGGGTATAAGCTTGAGAGCAACACTGTTTCGGCGGGATTTTTGATCCGGCTCAATAAAAGTGCGGTGCACATAGCGATTTTTTACCAGAGCCATTTCGACAGGAATTCCAGAAGTTTCACTAAATCCAAGCGCTACCGGCAAAGCCGTATCGGGAACTGGTACGATATAATCAACTTTTAATTTATTTTCTTTCGCGAGTTCCCGGCCGAAATTTTTACGGACGTCGTAAACCAGCTTGCCGTCTAAAACGCTATCCGGTCGCGCAAAATATACATATTCAAATACATCATGCTTGGGAGTCGGCTCCGCGAGTTGTTTACTCCAAAGACCCTCATCACTTATCACCACCATTTCGCCGGGCCTAATGTGGCGCAGAAATTTTGCTTCGATCGTGTCGAGAGCGCAAGTTTCCGACGCGATAATATAACCAGTTTTATTTTTTATTTTGACCTTACCCAGAGAAAGCGGGCGCATGCCATAGCTATCCCGGACCGCGACGAGATTATCTCGATCCATCATTACGATCGAGAACGAGCCGGTGATGAACGGATAAATCGCCTCCACCGCTTCCGGCAGAGTCTTACCCCGTTCCATCTTGAAATCTATAGCGTCTCCTATAAGTTCGGAGTCGTTCCGGTGCTTGTTAAGCGCGCCGTTGTCTCGCAAAAATTTAGTTATTGCCTTTACGCTTGGCAAGTTGCCGTTGTGGGCCAAAGATAAAGTGTGGGATCTATTTAATGTAGGCTGCGCGTGCGCAAAGGAACCGCCGCGCGAGGTCGAGTACCTGTTGTGCCCGATAGCTATGTGGCCTTTTAGGCTGCTGATGTCTCGCTTGGTATAAACTTGGGAAACTAATCCTGCGCCTTTATGAATTTGAAATTTTTTACCGTCTGAACTGGTAATTCCGGAAGCTTCTTGTCCCCTGTGCTGAAGGGCAAATAAAGCAAAAAATGCCAGTTTGGAAACAGGCAATCCCTTGCCGTATACGCCTACGATTCCGCATTTTTCTCCACGAAGTTCGTTCATAAGTTTATTTTCCACCAGAGGCGGATCCGCCTTTGGCGGAAAAGTAATTAACTGCGTTTTTAAAAATCTGCAAACCCTGTCCCTCGTCCTTCGTAGCCTTGGCGAAGTAGAGCTTCTTATTCATAAACCATATCGGGCTCTGATGTGCAAACATGGCGCGTTCCGGATGGGGCATCATTCCCAAGACTCTGCCATTATATGCCAAAATTCCGGCAATGTCATAGTCTGAACCATTTGGATTTTTTTCTAAATTTTGGAATTTGCAGATTTCGCCTTTTTCGTAAACAAAAGCAATCTCGCCGTTTTTTTGCATCTTTATGTAATCTTTTTTACTTATTACATAATGTCCTTCACCGTGCGCTATGGGTACTGAAAGTTTTTTAATTCCGGTGAGCCAAGGGCTTAGACCCCTCCCAGCCCTCCCCTTCGCAGGGGAGGGTACTTGTAAATCCACCCATCTATCTATATATTTTCCATGCTTATTAAAAGTAAGCCCGCCGGGTAAAATCCCCAAATTAGTCACGATCTGGAATCCGTTGCAAATGCCGGCAACTAAAGTATCGCGCTTTAAAAATTCTCTCAGTTCTTTAGACAAATGATTCTTAAATTTATTAGCAAAAGCTTTTCCGCTGCCCGTATCATCTCCATAAGAAAATCCGCCCGGGAAAACCAAAATTTGGTATTGCGAAAGTATCTTCGGCTTGGATATCAAGTCATTAATATGAACAATATCAGCATCTCCTCCGGCCCAGTCAAAAGCGAATTTAGTCTCTTCTTCGCAATTCAAGCCGTAGCCGGACATAATGATAATTTTGGTTTTTTTGTTTTTCATTTTGTCATTTTGCAAAATGTTTAAATGTTATTTCATGCTGTTTGAAAATTTGTGGTAAATTTTGTGCAGTTTTTTGACTGATGTGTCTATTACTTTTGTCTTATCAGTGATTATAAATTTGTCGCCGTTGGTCACTTTCCCAAGTTTAGCATATGAAATCTTTTCCATAATTTTTTCGAAAGCACGGGCATTTTTTGGTGAAACTGAAACCAGAATTCTTCCCTGGCTTTCAGAAAAAAGTTTTGAAACTACAGATTTTGCAGTACCCTTGATATTTTTAATAGAAACATCACATCCGATCATGCCGCCAACACTTGCTTTAGCTAAAGCTATGCCGAGACCGCCGGAGTTTACAGATATTGCTGAGGCCGCTAGTTCTTTCTGAATCGCTTTTTCTAATGCTAAATAAGTTTTAATATTTTTCTTTACATCAACTTTTGGAACATTCCCCTCTTGAGGGGTGCCTTTGGCGGGGTGGATATTTTTTAAATACTCTCCTCCCCCAAGTTCGTCATGAGTTTCTCCTAGTAGGTAAATTATATCGCCTGCATTTTTAAATTCTGGAGAAATTGTTTTGTTAAAGTCCGGCATAACACTAATCGCCGAAATAAGAATTGTGGGCGGCACAGATATCTCTATCGGCTTGCCGTTTTCATCATAACCCTTAAAATCGTTAAACATACTGTCCTTACCCGAGATAAAAGGGGTACCGAAGCCTACAGCAGTATCACAGCAGGCTTTAACGGCCTCTGTGAGCTGGTACAAGCGCTTTGGGTCATTTGAACTACACCAGCAAAAATTGTCCAAAATAGCGAGGTGTGAAAGCGTTCCTCCTGCGGATATAGTATTTCTCACGGCTGTATCTATAGCGCAGGCAGACATGTTGTAAGCACTTATATCCCCATAAGAAGGATAAGTACTGGAAGTCAGCACCACGCCTTTATCTGATTTTAAAATTGGGCGGAAAACTTGCGTGTCAGTATTTATTCTGCCTCGCCCTGAAAGCGGTTTCAAAACTGAAGATGCCTGAACTTCATGATCATATTGTTGTGATATAAAAGAGAAACCGCTTATATTTTTCTGACTTAATAATTTTTCTAAAGATTTAGTGAAATTCAACCCCTCCCGACCTCCCCTTATCAGGGGAGGCGAATTCCTTCCCCCTGATAAGGGGGGCAGAGGGGGTTTCTTGGTATATAATTGCTGCTTTGGCAATCGCAGAAATTCCATATCCAAGTCCATAATTTTCTTATTTTTGTATTTAACTACACATTTACCTGAATTTGTAAATTTGCCTATTACCGCAGCTTCAACTCCCCTCCTTTCCATAAGTTTCTGGAAAGCTTTCCATTTTGATTTTGGCACGGAAAGCGTCATGCGTTCCTGGGATTCAGAGATCCAAATTTCCCACGGACGAAGTCCTGGATATTTTAGCGGAACTTTTTCTAAATCAACTTCTGCTCCTCCATGCCTACCGGCAGGCAGGCGCATGTCTCTTGCCATTTCTGCTACGGAACAAGATAACCCACCGGCGCCGTTGTCGGTGATGCTGTTATATAAACCTAAATCTCGCGCTTCTTTTACTATCGCATCGCTTAATTTTTTCTGAGTTATCGGGTCTCCGATCTGTACTGCAGTCGCCGGAGAGTTTGAATCCATAACTACCGAGGAAAAAGTGGCGCCATGAATGCCGTCTAGTCCCACTCTCCCTCCTACCATTACTATGTAATCCCCTGCTTTTGCTTTTTTAAGATGAGAAGGTTTGCCATTTACAATTCTTGGAATTAATCCCGCTGTGCCCGCAAAAACCAAAGGCTTGGCTCTATAACGGTCATCAAATTTTATAAATCCATTCAGTGTCGGGATTCCTGAGCAATTTCCGCCGACGTTTATCCCTTTTATTACTCCTTCCATAATCCTTTTCGGGAGCAGCATCGGCTGTCTGAGATTATTACCTGCCCGTCCGAAGCCTTCAGGCGAAGGCGGGTCTTTAAAATATTTTATTTCATCTTCCGGGTTGCCTAGGCAAAAGCCATAAACATTGGCGACGGGCTTGGCTCCCATTCCAAAACCAATCGTATCTCTGTTTACTCCCACTATTCCCGTAATTGCGCCGCCAAAAGGATCAAGCGCTGAAGGGCTGTTATGAGTTTCTACTTTATGGGTGATTAAATAGTCGTTATCAAAAACAATCCCTCCTGAATTATCGGAAAATACTGAAACACAAAAATCTTTTTTACCTCTTTTTTTTCTGATCAAGTTAGCCGCTCCTTTTATATAGGTCTTATACAACCCGTCTTTTATATCATCTATGGGATTTGCAAATATAGTATGCTTGCAATGTTCAGACCACGTCTGCGCTAACGATTCCAATTCTATGTCTGTCGGTTCTCTTTCTAAACCTCTAAAGTATGTTTGAATTGCTTCCATTGAAACCAGATCAAGAGCTAGCGGTCCTCTACGAGAACCGTCTTCGTTCATTACTCCCGCTTTGCCGATATTTATCAGCTCTTCTGTGTCCGCTTTTGAAAGAGGAACCTCAATAACTGGCGTGTGTTTCCCTAAAATAACTTCCGAAGCTCTTAAGAGCAAACCATTCTTTTTGATATCTGCAGAACTCGCAATATAAGAGCGTTCAATTAAAGGATTGTGCAGCGACAAAGCTAATTTCTCTATTTCATTTAAATTTTTGACACCAGACACTAGATAAATTTTAGAACTGTAAACTGCAAAATCAGGATTATTTTTTGAGGCACTAATATGAAATAAATCTGAGATAGTTTCGTCTACAGTATGTCCGACATTGTCTGTGACCCCGGGCTTGAAGCCTATTTCTATTGCGTAACTAAATTTATTCGTTTTTGGAAATTTATTGATTGAGAACTCTTCAATTGTGGGGTTAGTCAGGGCTTTAGCTATTTTAACCATTTTTTCACGGCTAAAATTGTGTGTTATGAGGTAAGAGTCAACAGAGCTGGCTTCGTTCTTCTGCTTCACATATACTCTTGAAATCATATGAATATAGTATAATATGTAAAAGCGAAAAACAAACCCAATAAAAATCATAACCATATGAGTAAAAATATAGTGACGATAGGCGGAGGTACAGGAAGCTATACTGTTTTATCAGGATTAAAGAACTTTCCGAACGTTTCTTTGACGGCTTTGGTTTCTATGGCCGATGATGGCGGATCTACAGGAGCATTAATTAGCGAGCTTGGAGTCCTGCCCCCCGGAGATGTGCGCCAGTGCCTTGTGGCCCTAAGTGAGCACACAGAAGTCATACTTGAACTCATGAATTACAGATTTAATGAAGGAAAACTGGCTGGACACAGCTTTGGCAACATTTTCTTGGCTGCTCTGGAAAAAGTAACGGGAGACTTTGCGCAAGGGGTTGAAGTCGCCTCCGATATTCTAAAAGTAAAAGGCAGGGTCGTCCCTATCACCAAAAACAAGGCAAAGCTCGCGGTAACTTTTGATGACGGGACGGCGATAGAGGGCGAGAGCAATATTGATCATGCGAACTTTATAGGCAAAAAAGTTGAAAAAATTTTTTACAAAGATAACGTGAAAATAAGCTTTCATGCAGCCTTGGCGCTTCTCAATGCAGATTATATTGTTCTGGGTCCGGGGGATTATTACACTTCCATCATTCCAAATATTATAGTAAATAGTTTTAAAGAAACTATCGCAGAAAGCAAAGCCAAAATAATCCTGCCTATCAACCTTACCAATAAAGAAGGACATACTAATGACTGGAAAGTAAGCGACTATGTTCGCAATATTGAAAAATATTTAGGCAAGCCCGTAGATTTTATTCTGGTAAATAATGAAAATCCCCTTCCGGAACAAATAGAAGCCTATAAAACTGAGGTAAAAGGAGAAGTGCTTGTAAAAGATGATTTTGAAGACCCGCGCGTGATCCGAGAGGCTCTTCTATCGTATACTGTTTTTGAAGCCAAAAAAGCTGACACGTTAAAAAGAAGCTTTATCCGCCATGATTCCAAAAAACTCGCAGATTGCATAAATAAAATAATAAATAAATAAATAATACCTGTCCCGTACTAAATTTTTGAGAAAAAACAATGACCACTATTATTAACAATTTAAAATTTTAGTACTGGGATGAAATATATTTTTGATTTTGATGATGTGTTGTTTAATAATACCGCGCAGTTTAAAGTGCATATGTTTAGCATTCTGGCAGAAGCCGGTGTGCCAGAAAAAAGTGCAAGAGCGCACTATTTAGAAGTTCGTGAGAAAGAGTTTTCGTTAAGAAATTTTATTCAAACACTTTTCACAAAATACAATCTACGCTATAGCGTAGATGTGGTTTATCAGCAAATTATGGAGCAAACGCCAAACTTTTTAAATACAGAACTAGTTGAGTTAATTAAAAAAATCGGCAAAGAAAATTGCTATCTTGTGACTAATGGCGATCAAGAATTTAATAATGATAAAGTAAAATATAGTGGCACAAGTGATTTATTTAAAAAGATTTATATTGTGCCTGGAACAAAAAAAGAAGTCATAAGAAAGATCTGTGAAGAAAACAAGACGGAAGAAATATTATTTCTAGAAGATAAACAAAAATTTATTGATGATTTAGAGATAGAAAAGCACCCTAACCTAAGAACTATATTGTACACTGGCCAAAATCTTGAACCTTATTTCCAGTAACGCTCTACTACGTGGTGCTCTTCCGGGCCGGTGCCGACATAGATTATCGGCGCGCCGAGTGTTTTTTCTAAAAATTTTACATACGTGAGAGCTTCAGACGGAAGTTTAGTTCCGTAGTCTGACAACTTCCCTTTCCACGCCTTAAAAGTTTTATAAACGGGTTTTATTTTAACTCTGGAAAGATCAAAAGGAATTTTCTCTGTTTTCCTGCTTGCCCCGCCATGGCGGTGGCCATTTATTATGTAATGCGTGCAGGCTTTTATATTTTTTAGGCCAGATAATACATCCAGTTTTGTTAAAACTAACTCCGTCGCATTATTCATCTCAATCGCATATTTAAGAAGCGGTATATCTATCCATCCCGTACGTCGCAGTCTGCCTGTCGTTGCGCCGATCTCATGTCCAGCCCGCCTTATAGCTATGCCTACTTCAAACTCATCTTTGTCATTCAAATCCGGAAATGGGAATTCAATTTCTTCTTCTATGTATTTTTTATCTCGGCACCAGACCGCGGATCTTTCTCCTCCAAGTTCTGTCGGGAAAGGGCCTTCGCCTACTTTTGTGACGTATGCTTTCAATATGCCTATTGCACCGCCAATATATGAAGGCGGAATGCCAAGGCCGGTGCCTACCCCGCTCGCAATAGTATGCGAAGAAGTTACAAACGGATAATGGCCAAACCTTACATCTAAAAGCGCTCCCTGCGCGCCTTCAGCGATTACTTTATTTCCTCCCAAGAGCGCCTCATTTACCATTTCAGAAGAATCTTGAAGTTTTAAAGATTTTAAAAATTTTATGCCTTCAAAAAACTTCTGCTCACTCTTTTTTAATTCTTCATTTGACACTTCATAGCTGAAAACTTTTTTTAGAGTTGTTTTATGCTCTTCTGTGAGAGATTTATATTTCTTTTCAAAATCAGCAAAAAAGATATCTCCGACTCGAAGCGCTCTGCGCAAAGTCAGATCAGTATAAGAGGGAGAAATTCCTTTTCCCGTAGAGCCTATTTTTTTCTTGCCTCTGGTTTTTTCCGAAACAGTGTCTAATGTTAAGTGCGTAGGAATTGTAAGAATCGCATGAGGAGAGACAGAAATTCTTTTAAGAAAAGGCATGTTTTTAGGAATCATTTTTGATTCTTCAAAAAGGGCGGAAGGATTTATCACCATGCCGGCGCCCAGATGTATTTGCGCCTTGCCAAAAACTCCCGAAGGAATCAAGTGAAAGACATAGCAAACACTATTGTGCCAGATAGTGTGGCCGGCATTATTTCCGCCCTGAAATCTGACTATAAGGTCTTTGGCAGACAAACCGGAAGCTATGCGAGCTACGCCTTTTCCCTTGCCTTCATCTCCCCACTGTAGCCCAATAATAGGAGTAATTTTGGTTTTCATATTATTTATTCTTGTAGTTAGGCGCAGGACTAACCATGAAAATATCATGGACGTGGCTTTCATCCAAACCAGCCCGAGTGATTGTATAAAAAGAAACGTTCCTTAATTTTGAGATATTTTCCGCGCCGAGATAGCCCATGCCTGCGCGCAATCCGCCGACATATTGGTAGATAACTTCCGATAACGCGCCCTTATAAGATACATGCCCGGAGACTCCTTCTGGAACTAATTTTGTCAGATCATATTGATCTTCCTGAAAGTATCTGTCCTTAGAGCCTCTTTGCATTGCTCCTAAACTGCCCATTCCCCGATATTTTTTGAACTTTTGATCATTCATATTTATAGTATCTCCTGGGGCTTCATCAGTGCCAGCAAACATACTGCCTGCCATAATTACGTCTGCGCCGAATACGAGCGCCTTCACCACATCTCCGCTGTGCTTGATGCCTCCATCTGCAATAACAGGAATATTTAATCCGCCAGAGGCGGACAGGTTTCTTACAGCTTTATAAACTGCGGCAATAGCAGACAATTGTGGCGCGCCCACCCCGGAAACAATCCTCGTAGTGCAGATAGAGCCAGGGCCTATGCCAACCTTTATAGCGCTTGCGCCTGCTTTAATAAGGTCAACAGCAGCTTCGCCAGTCGCGACATTGCCGGCGATAATATCCAATTTCGGGTATGCTTTGCGAATCTTCTTTACGGCTTCTAGTACGCCTTTGGAGTGGCCATGGGCAGTGTCTACACACACAACATCTACATTCACTTTTACTAAAGCTTTAACCTGAGCAAGCACGTCCGCGCCTGCTCCTACGGCAGCGCCGACACAAAGACGGCCCAAGCCGTCTTTGGTGGCATTTGGATGCTCTTTGGATTTTGCGATGTCTCGATAAGTAATCATTCCAACCAGTTTATTATTTTTATCAACCAGCGGAAGTTTTTCTATGCCGTATTTGCTGAATAAATTATTTGCTTCTTCAATATTTGTTTTTGGCCCGCCTGTTATGAGTTCTGTGGACATTATTTCTTTAACTGAAACGGACTCATCTTTCTGAAAACGCATGTCGCGATTTGTGACTATACCCACAAGCGAGCCATTTCTATCTACAACTGGAAAGCCTCCGAAATGATATTGTTTTTGTATATTAAAAACATCTCCGACTGTGGCAGTATCGGGAATTGTAATCGGATCTATTATGCGTCCGGATTCGTAGCGTTTTACGCGCTCTACCTCATAAGCTTGGTCAGCTATGGAAAGATTTTTATGAATAATGCCTATGCCTCCTAATTCCGCTATGGCTATGGCCATTTTGGATTCTGTGACTGTGTCCATCGCCGCAGACATAAAAGGAATGTGCAGGTTAATATTTTTCGTGAGCCTGGTTTTAGTTATGACATTTTTAGGCAGAACATCGCTCTTGCGCGGCACCAGAAGAACGTCGTCAAAAGTAAGTCCTTGGCCGAGATCTTTAGGTGAAGAATTTTTTGCTGCATATTCTTTCATGTATTCTTTATAGCATATTTATTCCACAAGTACAGCGCTTACCACCAGCCGTTTGTCGCGGGTTCTATATTCTTTTAGCCAGGTACCAGTACAAGTAATAAGCCTTAAAATTTTCCCATCTTTTCCTCTAAAAATTTCGGGCGCTTTTGCGTTAAAATCATAAACTTCACTTCCTGCAATAATGAAATGCAGAGTTTTATTTTCATCTGTGGTTATATAAATATCATCACCCTGCTTTAATTCCGAAAGCCTGCTGAATACGGCTCCCAGGCCCAAACCATTATCCACATGTCCGGCAATCACTGCGCTTCCTAAATCCCCAGGAATTGCGCCGTATTTGTACCAGCCAACGTTCCGAAAAATCCTCGGTGTCGCCATATTGCCTTTTGAAGTTATTCCTACCTGCTCCACTTTTGCTCTAACTTTTATTGCAGGGATTGATAAAACAGCCGGATAGCCTTCTGATATTTTTTCCGCTGTTTTAATTGAAGAGCTTGAAGTTTCAGGAATTTTGCCGGTAACAGATACGCTTGCAAGCGGTAATGGGATTTCGTCTGAAGGAGCGTAAAAAATTGCATTTGAAAGAATTATTGCAAAGACAAGAAACGCTAAAATTATTATAGCAGTTACCAAGTATTTTTTATTAGTTTTCATATATATTAAAATAATAGCACCACAGAGCAAAAGGCGGCGTGTCCAAGAATGACAACCGCCTTTATTGCTCCGAATTAATACTTAAGAGATCGGCGACTAAGGTACAATAATCCTAATGAAGCTATTAGTCCCGAAACCGCGAGAAGAAATATGTTGTTTAAAGCATTTCCTCCAAGTCCTGTTGTAGGAAAGCCCGGAGAATATATTGTTCCCCCGCCTACAGCGGGCCCAAAATAAGCTCCATTACATGCCCAGCCATTTATCGTGCTGTATCCATATATAGATGAACATCCAGCCAGATAAGATATAGCCACCGTTCCCCCGCTGCAGGGCGCTCCATTTGCCGTACTATATCCTAATGCGGAAGAACATCCGAACAAAAACCCTACATAGGCCGTCGAAGTGCCATTACAAGGGTTTGCGGTTGTTACGCTGTATCCAAGGCCAGATGCGCAGCCTGCAGGAAAGGAAGCAGTCTGAGCATTAGCGCTTTGTATTCCCGTAAAACCTATAACGCCGAAAGTCACCGCAATGAATAGAAATAAAGAATATATATTAATTTTCATAGATTAATTTAGACTAATAATGAATGGAAACAGCTTCGACTATAGGTTGTTTTCCATATACAGTATAAGACGAGTTTAAAACCTAATCATTACGAAGGGAGCGCACTCTTTCAAGGACTGATTCTAGGGCGTCTTCGCCTTCTTCTTCTCTTATTTTCTCTATTTTTTCTGAATGCCTCTTTAGCTTGGATTCAAGTTCTGCCTAGCAAGTGCCTAGCAAGGACTGCCTAGCAAGGACTGTCCTAGCTAGTTATTACAGGACTACATTGTAGCATTTAGATAGCGTGTTATGGTAACATATTAGTATGGATGAAAAACCAAAATTTGAACCGTCCAAGGCAAGCGATAATTTTTTCTTGGATAAGAATGTAGCTCCGGGCAAATCCAAAGATCCCATTTCAGATTTTGAGGCTGAGTTTGCGGAAGAGCGGGTTATGGTGGAGGCGCTTAAGGACGGCCGTTGCTATGAAGAACCTTACCTGGACCAAAACGGAAAATTACGAATACGGGTCAAGAGTAGAAAAAACGAGAACATTATTTATGACGACAGCATAGAAGGGTTTATGCGTGTAACCATGGATGCCGGGATACTTCTAAGCGCTGAAAATATCGCGCGTTACCAAAGCTTTGCCCGAAAAGAACTCGATAATTAGTTACCTAAAAATCTAAACAACGGTTTTTCTTCTAACTACAATAGTAATTAATAGAATTATATTCGCTATAGCCAGAGTACTCAAATACGTCATAGTGAGAAAATTATATTCCGTGTTGGCGAGCATAGCCAATACATCCGATAACGCCATGAAAATCCAGAAAGAAGTCGTTTCACTGTATGGGTCGTGATATGTTTTTCGAAAGGTAGGCACATAGGCCAATCCATCTATGAACGAGACCATAACGACGGACAAGAGAGGATTGTCTAGCTGCCACCACACAACAATAGCCAACAGCGCCAATGCGAGCAACACCGTATCGCTTGTCGTTATATTTTTAGTTCCGTATTTAAAAGAAAAGAGAACAATGGCAAAAACTAGAAAAAGACCGACAATTAAACCAACGCCCCCCAAGCCACCACCGCCATAGATTAACGCGGCTACGGCTGTTCCTTGCGTAATGAGCCAAATAAGCCATGAATAAATATGGGGCGTGGTCTTTTTTGCAAAGAGATCTTTGAAGTAAGGAAAGTAACCTATGATTGTTACCAGAGCAGCTGCCACGGCAAAAATTATCTTCATGGATTGAGTATAGCAAAATGCCACAAACTAAAAAACACCCAACGGTTACTAGCAATACTAGCTAGGACTGTCCTAGCTAGTTAGTCCTAGCTAGTTATATCTATCTATTATTTTTTTTATGTATACGAGACTCACGTGAAAAGGAACATTGGAGGTGGGACTAATTAAGTGCAAAATTTCCCCCTGCACTTTTATTTCTTCCGGCAGATTTTTAAAAGAAACGGGCCGAAAAATTGTATCATTCACAATCTCGTACTCATTTCCTCCGCAAATAAATTTACTCATAATAAAATTTTCTCTAATTTGTTTACTTTACTTATTCGCACTGCTGTGTTTGTTAGAAAAAGTTCGAACATATTTTCGCAATAATCCGACTGACGACTGACTTCGCACGCTCCGCGTGCGTGGTGGCTTCTGATTTCATCGTACGCTCGGATTGCGTGGTGGCTCTAACCATTCCGCCCCACGCGCGGAGTACCGCGCGTCCGCCCTCGCCTTTTACCCCTTCTCCATTCTT
>JACPLQ010000027.1 GCA_016186435.1 Candidatus Nomurabacteria bacterium
GTCAATCAGCTTCTGGTTAAAGACATCAATGTCATAGGCAAGTAACATTCTGTGTTGTTTAATGAAAGCATCGGAAAGAGTTCGGTTGAATCTTTCAATCTCGGAATTCATTTTAGGAGTTCTGGGGTAGGTATGGAAATGAACAATGTCGTTCTTTTCAAGAAATACCTCGAAGTGTTTTGCGAACTCCCTCCCGTTGTCCGTTTGCACATGAGTCAATGGTATGGGAGCGACCTTTTTAAATTTCTTCATGAAATCAGTGGCTCCACTTGATGAATGATTTTTGTAGGCGTAAGCAAAAGCAAATTTTGTTTCTTTGTCGATAGCTGTAACAATGTATCTTTTAATACCATTAGTAAAACGAACAATTGAATCCGCTTTCACTAAACCTTCGGTATGACCTTTAGACCTCAATTTCTTGCGTTTCAGCTTGGTTTTTTCATGAAATGTATCAGTCTTTGCATGGTATGAAATATGTTTTGGATTAGGAAGGATTTTCCCCTTTTTTAGGTCATCGAGTATTCTACCTACTGTTGAAGAAGACAATACTGCTACTTTGTCTTCTCTCATTAACACCGAGAGCTTGTCTTTAGAAAGATGCGGATCGAATTTTCTTTCTGCTAAGATGAAATCTTGAACTTGCTTCGGAATGACCCGTTTCCTTTTGTTTTTAGGGGCGGTGCTTTTTTTGTTGAGACCTTCTAACTTGCCATCTGTTTTCTTTAGCGCCTGTTGCCACCGGAAGAGCGTGGCTCGGGACACCTTGAACGCTTCTTTGGTTGCCAGATCCCCATACTTTTCCCAGAAAGCTAGAATCCGACATCGTTCTTTTGCTTGTTCGGTAATCATATACCGAAAGCGTAGCACTCTTTGCCAGATCGTTATGAAGCCTTTTGTATCCTTGAATTTGTTAAATTGACGCATATTAAGACTTAATTAAAAGTCTCATATGTTTCTGAACTTATGCAACAAAATACAACCCCCCTGAATCCCCCTTATCAGGGGAACTTTTGAATTCTTGCTCCCCTGATAAGGGGAGGCTAAGAGGGGTTTACCTTATCTCGTAGGTAATGGTTACGCTGGAGGTGATTTTATTTTCTCCGGTCGGAAGCTCGGGGGCCGGCGCGGGGCTAATCGCGCTTTCAGCCATCATGCCTTTGGCATAATATATAGGCCCGGGGTAGTTGCCGTCTTCGGAGAAACTCACGATGCGCACCAGGCGCACGCCCAAGTCGCGGGCAAGCGATTCGGCTTTGGCTTTCGCCTCGTCTATGGCCATTTTGCGCGCCTGCTCTTTTAGTTTATCTTCGTTTTCAATCGAAAAATTGGGTCCGTTTAATTCGGTTATCCCGAGCGCGCCAATGCCGCTTACTATCTCGCCCGCTTTGGTCAGGTCGCGCACTTTTACCGAGATATTTTCGGAAACTTCATAGCCAATAACTTTAGGCGCCTCTTGTCTGCAGGGCGCACCATATCCTCCGTAGCAAGGAATCCCGTAATCGTATTTAGGATAAGAACTGTAGCTCTCTGTCTTTATATCTTTCTTGATTACTCCGCTCTTGTCTAAAAAATCAAGTACTGCTTTTTCTATAATAGTAACTTTAGCCTGAGCATCTTTCGCATCCTTTGCTTCGCTTCTTAGTGTAAGATTTACCACCGCCAAATCAGGCGCCGCAGTCACTTCTCCTTTGCCTTCAAAGCTGATCGTATTTGAAGCGGGTGCTCCTCCGCCGATAAACCGCAAGCCTTTGATCTCAGATACTACTTTTACTACGAAGAAAATAGAAACTACGATCGCAAGCATTCCCGCTGCTTTTAGTAAATTTGATTTTTCTTTATTTAATCCTTCCATATATTTTTTCCTGTCCCGCAGTGAGCTTTTGCTCTACTGCTGGGATGGGTTAATTTCTAAGCTGCCATATCTCCATTTTTTGCGGCTTCTCCCGCGATTGTATTTGTTCCTCTTCCCAGATCATTGCTTGTATCCATATTTACTTTATTGTTTACGCTGATAAAAACTAATACACCAGCCAAAGCCAAGCAGATTAATACTGCCCAAACTATGTTCATTTCTTTTTTCTTTTCCATAATGCTTTTATTCTATACCTTATAATTTTTTACACAATATTGACCTCAGGCGCAAGCGTAAGGTCAAATTTATCCTTTACGCATTTTATTATTTTGTTTGCGAGCTCTATTATTTCAGCCCCTGTCGCTTCACCATGATTTACTAATACCAGAGCCTGCTTGTCGTGCACGCCGACTCGCCCTTCCCGCTTTCCTTTCCATCCGGCATGCTCTATGAGCCAACCCGCAGGAATCTTGAACGCACCGTCTTCTTCAAAGTATGAAATGTCGGGATAAGATTCCTGCAGTTTTTGCAATTGTTCTTTGGTAACAAAAACATTTTTGAAAAAGCTTCCCGCGTTCCCGACTATTTTCGGGTCGGGCAGTTTGCTTCGGCGTATTTCCGCTACCGCATCGCTTATATCCTTCGGGTTTCTTGCTTGTATATTATTCCCGCCTGCATCGCTATGCGAAGCATTGCGGGCAGGTTTTTCTAAAAATTCCCGAAGTATTTTGTAAGAAAGATTGGGCTGCGGTATTTTACTTAACTTCAAAGTAATAGCGGAAATAAAATATTTTTCCTTTAATTTATTTTTAAAAATGCTGTCTCTATAGCCCAATTCGCACTCTTCGCCGCTGAAAATTTTCTTTATCCCTGTTTCCAGCTCATAAGCTTCCACTGATACCAGCGTGTTTTTGAGCTCCACGCCGTAAGCTCCTATGTTCTGCATTGGCGCGGCGCCGACTGTTCCCGGAATAAGCGACAAATTCTCTATCCCCCAATACCCGCGGTTTACCGCAAACACGACTAAGTCATGCCATACCTCGCCCCCCATAGCCCGAACGGTAACTGTTTCTTCGTCCTGTTCCAAAAT
This sequence comes from Candidatus Nomurabacteria bacterium, assembly GCA_016186435.1. GTDB lineage: Bacteria > Patescibacteriota > Minisyncoccia > Phycocordibacterales > UBA9973 > UBA9973. The sequence continues at coordinate 2,943 of JACPLQ010000027.1, forward strand.
TTCTATACCTTTTAACTTATTCAAAATCACTATCCCATCAAAATCTTTTGTAAAAAGAACATTGCTGCCGCCCCCCAGAAATATTTTTTTATTATCTTTAAATTCCGGCAGGCTAAAAAGTTCGGCTATTTCTTCTTCTTTTTTTACTTCCACAAAAAATTTAGCGTTTACGTCAACGCCAAATGTGTTTAATTTGGATAAATTATAGTTTTGCTTTATTTTCATTTTACAAAATTTCTCTTTCTAATCTCTTCTCTATTTCTTCTTCACTGACGGGGCGGATCATTTTATGCAGTTCCGGGTCTTGAGACAAGTCTATACCCTGCTTTTCCAGCAGAAGCGCCAGCATTTTTATAAGTTTTGTAACTTCTTTTTCGGAAATAAGATTAAGCTGTAAATGAGTTTCTTCCCGCAGGTCATCAACTTTTGCGGTGCGATTTTGGGAGATAAGAACAAAAATTGCCAGAAATATTGCTTCTATAGATACGACAGTGGTGAGAAGGATGAATGGATACGGATCAAAAATCGGAATGCCGTTAACGGGAAATACATTTACGAGTATCCACACAAAAAAAACAACACCATTCAGCCACAAAAAAGTGCTGCTACCGAATTTTGAAGTCATCCAGTCTGCTGTCTTTTCTGTCATTGTCCTTTTAGCGTCCGCTTTGGCCTTTATACTCCGAAATATTCTCTTTCTGCTTTCTTCGGTTTCGCCAAAAAGCGAAGCTAAAAATGAAATATGTTTATTTGGCATTTTTTTGTTTAGTTACTTATTCCCTAAGTATATATACTGTTCCATCTTTATGCAATTTTATAACTTTAGATGCTTTACCTTCTATTTCTCCCCTATCCATGTATAAGTCTATAATATCTCCAAAGTATTTTTTTGCTTCTTGTATATTTTTAGCTGGTGGCAAGCCTTCCGGATTAGCCGAAGGGGCAATAAGGGGTCCAGTTTGTTTTAATAAATTTTTTAATTCTTCTTGAGTTGGCAATCTAAATGCTAAAGTTTTAGTACCGCGGTGCAAGTACGAAAATTTATCGTCCAAACAATCCAGAATAATGCTAGTGGGAGCAGAATTATTTGACCAATATTCTTTTATTTTCTCTTTTTGCTCTGCGAAAAGATTTACAGAAAATTTTTCAAGCTCGCTAATATCGCTAATCAATATTATGCAGGGCTTGTCCGGCGCCCTTTTGCGTATCTCGTAAATTTTTTTGACCGCAGTTTCGTCCAAAGCCCGGCAGACGACGCCGTAGATAGTATCGGTCGGCATTACCGCTATCTTGCCCGCCTTGAGATCTCTTATGAGCGTAGGATTGTTCCAGTTCATCTAATAAGATTTAAAATGCACGTGCGTGTGGGAATAGGACATTTTTTTATAGAAACTTAGATCGGGATTGAGCTTTTTGGAGTTAAATATTATCAGGTCCATTCCTTCCCACAACAAAAACCAGGCCGCCGGCTCGAGAAACACTATGAGGAACGACAGCATGAGGTTGTCCGCCGGGTCCTCGAAAATAATGAACGTGGCCGCGATCATGGACATGATGCCCAGCACAACCATGCTGATACCCAGTTTTAGTATGCGATACTTTTCTTGTAAGACCAGGGCATGATGCCGTTTAAAGTGCGCCGCGAGTCTTTCTTTGATCGTGGTTTCGTGGGACTCGTTGCGCTCCCGCTCCGGCATGTTTAATATTATCTCTATGCCTTCTTCGTCTTTTTTATCGCTGATAGCTCGTTTTATTTCATCCAAGAAATCAATAGAAAGAGCCCGCTTGGTATATGGCCGTATGTCAAAACTTGAAAAAATGTCCGTATATTTTTCAAGCTTCAAGGACAGCGCTTGCGTTTCTTCAAACTCGTGAGGTAGCTGGCTCATCTCATGATTGTAGCAATAAACGAGGAGCAAAAACAAGTTCACTTGTTTAATGTCCGAGTGCTGTTGCTATATGGTACTCCATATACCTTTTTTATTTTTGGCGGATGCTTGTTCCAGTAAGGAAACGACCTCCTCGTCCGAGGTTTCCAGAAATTCTTCGTACCAGTAGCCGATGGCCATAAGGTCGTCCACTTCGCCGACGCAAATGACTTCGTCAGCTAAATTTCTTAGCCGCTCGGCAGTGTCGCGGGCGCAGATCGGCGCGGCCAGAATAATTTTTTTGGGCTTCAGAGTGATTTTTGCCGATGCGACAGCGGCTCGGGCGGTCACGCCCGTGGCCAAGCCATCGTCTACGATAATAACCGTGTCCGCCGGGGCGTCTCCCCTCCATGCCCCGCTCTGATAGCGCAAAATTCGCCTTTCCATTTCTTGCATTTCTTTTTTAATAACCGGATCCAGGTCTTTTCTTTTGAGACCGAGCGACTTAAGGGCGGCATCGTCAAAAACAACCACGCCGCCCGCTTCTGCGAGGCCGGAGCTCACTCCAGCGTGGCGAAGGCCCGGAGCAATGGCTCCAACGCCGTATTCCGGATTCATGGGAGCGCCGATTTTTCGGGCAACCAGAGTATCCAAGGGCGCTTCCAGCCGCCCCGCTACCTCGTACCCGACCGGAACTCCCCCGCGCGGCAGAGCCAGGATGAGCGGGTGCTCTGATTTATATACTAAAAGTTTTTCGGCCAACTGCCGGCCGGCAGAAATTCTGTTCTTAAATATAATTTCGTTATCCATATATTATTTATGCCGAAATTACATAACATTTATGACAATGCTTGCGAATTCTAAAATATTAGTTTTATTTGTTTATTCTGGGTGCCTACAGGGATTCGAACCCTGACTAAGAGCTCCACAAGCTCTAGTGCTAACCATTACACCATAGGCACCATGCAATCTCTAATCTAACAGAAAAAAACGCAATTGCCAATTTAAGCGCGGGCTGATTTTCTGCGCATCATGTATTTCGCCCCTTCCACCAGCAAAATATTTAAAATAAGCCAGAAAATAATTATCGGCGCCGAATATAGAGGCAGGGGCGAGAGCATGAATATTTCCCGCATGAATGGCGCGGTCATGGTAAACACAAGCAAAGCGGCGCCGACCAAGATGCTCCAGTTTAGTTTTTTATTGGAAAAAATCCGGTAAGCAAAAAGCGGCTGGTGCAGACTGCGGAAAGAAAAAGCGATAACCAGTATGTAAGAAGAGAAGCAGACGAAGAAGATGGACCGGAGTACATCCATGTCGAGGCCTAGCCGGAACATCGCGTAATATAACACGAAAAGAAATATAGAACTTAGCACGCCGATCCCAAACGTAAGCAGTTTTACTTCTCGGGAAAAAATGAGCGTCAGCTCTTTGCCTCGGAACCTCTCCCCGTCTATATCCTCGTCAAAAGCAAAAGCGAGCGCCGGCAGGGAGCCGGTAAAAAGATTGACCCAGATGATCTGGAGGGCCGTAAGGGGCAGAGGCAAGGCAAATATCAGGCTTCCTCCAATTATGAACACTTCGTCCAGAGAATTGGACATGAGATACACAAAAGTCTTTCTTATGTTGCCCAATATCTTCCGTCCCTCATCTATGGCAAGCGAAATAGTTTCAAAGTTATCATCAAGCAATACCAAATCTGCGGCAGATTTTGCCACATCGCTGCCGCTTCCGAGAGATATGCCTATATCCATAGCTTTCAGAGCCGGCGCGTCATTGACCCCGTCGCCCGTCATCGCCACTACCTCGCCCAATTTTTGATAAAGAGTTCCGATGCGCAGTTTGTCTTCCGGCGTTACTCTGGCAAAAATTTTAATTTTTGGAATTATTTCTATAAGCTCTTTGTCAGACAAGGTCCGCACATCCGCTCCCGACAAGACTTCATCTTCCTTTACATGCCAGTTTAAATCGCGGGCGACCGAAAGGGCCGTCCCCACCAAGTCCCCGGTTACCAAGACCATTTTTATGCCATGAGACTGAATATTTAAAATAGCGGCCGGAACTTCGGGCCGTATGGGATCTACGAAAGTAAACATCCCAAGAAAATCAATGTTTTCTATTTCTGAAACAACAAATTCCCCGCCACGGCGGGCAGGCTTTTTATTATGCTTCTTTCCGACTTTTGCGATTCCTATTATTCTCTTGCCGTCCCTGCTTTCTTTTTCTATCCACGCCTCAATTTTTAAATATTCCTCTTTAGATAAAGAAGCTTTTTTTAAAAGAATGTCCGGCGCGCCCATCAGGATATATACGCCGTCTTTTTCGGCCGCTGAAAATTTATTCGTGGAATTAAAAGGCAGAACCAAGTGCGTTATTGAAGAAGAAAGAAAGTTAAGAGGTATATCGTGGAGACGGCAGGCTTTAACTATGTTTACCTCAAAAGGCCGGCCCTTAAATGTCCATTTCATTTTATCTTCGTTTGGATTTTCTACTGATACATCCACATTATACAACGCCATTTCAAGCAGGGATTTTTGTTCATTAGTAAATGTATTTTCCTCTTTAAAAGAATTACTAGAATTAAGAATGCGGTGCGTCCCATAGATTCCGGTAAGCTTCATGTCGGCCATAGTAAGAGTGCCGGTTTTGTCCGTCATAATGAGAGTAGCAGAGCCCAGAGTTTCAGCCGCGGTAAGCTTTCTGACTACTCCTCTTTTTTGCGCAATGCGCAGAGATCCAATCGCCAAGATCACAGTAAGCGCAATCGGTAAAGATTCAGGGACGGCTCCGACGGCAACCGCAGAAGACAGGAGAAGCATTTCTATGAGGGGCTCTCCGCGGGCAATTCCTAAAGCCAAAATACCCGCTACAAGAATCATAACGACAGCAAAAATAAGCCACGCCAGCCGATCCACGCCTTTTTGGAGGGGAGTTTTAGTTTTACTTGTCTTGGAGACAATGCCTGCAATCTTTCCTATCTCAGTCTCATTGCCCGCCGCGCATACCACCGCGATAGCATACCCCTGCACCACCAGTGTGCCTGCATGCGCAATATTTTTTCTTTCGGCCACCAAAGCGCTCAAGCTCACCACTTCTTCGTTTTTTTCCACGGGCAAAGCCTCCCCCGTCAGGATCGCTTCATCTACCCGAAAATTATTGACCGAAATTATTCTGGCATCAGCCGGAATTCGCGCTCCGTATGACAGCTTGATCACATCCCCGGGCACAACCAGCTCGGAATCTATTTCCTGCTCTACCCCATTCCGGATAACACGTGCCCTGTCTTTTATATAGGTCTTCAGTTTCTCGAGCGTATTTTCCGCATTATATTCATGGAAAAAGCCCAAGGCGACGTTGAGCAATACCACGAAAGCTACTACGCCCATGTCCAGCCACTCGTGGAGAACGGCCGTCAAGGAAGCCGAGCCGATCAAGAGGAATATCAATGGGCTTAAAAATTGCTTGAAGAATAGAATAAAAGGGTTGGTTTTCCCTCTGCCGTGAAAAATATTTTTTCCGTATTTATACAGGCGAGCCTCTGCCTCTTTTTCTGTTATGCCGTTTTCAGATGTTTTGAGCTCGTCAAACACCTCGGACACAGACAAAGACCATGATTGTTTGACTATTTGCATGCTTCGATTATACCAAAAGTTGTGCAGTATATTAAAGATAGTCCCGAACCCTAGTAGTAAAGCAAGGCTTACTACGGGGCACGGCGCATTTCGCCGCCTGTGGCGGGGAGCCGCGCCGCTGACAATTTTCCGCCAGAGGCGGATCTGCCCCCGGCACGATAAATTTTTCTTTGGCGGCAATGATTCAGGACTTAATTACATCCAGGAGGGGGAACGGGCATTGGTTGGCCCTCGCGATACTCAGACATTCTTTGTTTATAGTTCGCGCATTGTTCTTGCTTCTCTTTTTCTTGTTCCGCTCTATTTTGTTCCATTCGATTTTGAAAACCTTGATACGTTTTTGGCCGGTAACTTGGAAGCAAAAGAGGTGTATATGGGCCAAGAAAAATGATTATTCCCAAAATGATAATTATCGATTTAGCGACAGTGGAAACATTTCCTTTATACCATTTAGAAAAAGCTAGCACAATAAGCGACAACCCAAGCAAAACCAAAGCTGGTATACCCCAAATGAAAATAATCCCGCCAAACATAAAATAATCACAGTAAAAAGCAGATTGAGTTTGTCCGCATCTTATCCACCAATAGGAAATCACAAGTACATCAATGACACTAAAACAAAACATTAGGCCGGCGAATTTTAACAGGGTTTTATTCATATGAATTGTTGTTGCGAGTTAAGCTTACCTTCGACTTTATGATTAAAAAATTTTCTTCCCCAAAAAAATTTCCATTCTGGTGTCTTTACTATACCAAGTTAGAACCTATTTTCAAAATCGGTAATGACTAGCGTTCCCTCGCGCGTGCTACGCACGCCTCTGTGCGAAGCACAGAGCTTTCCAAGAATGGAAAGTGCGGGGGAACGCTGAACGGCTCAA
>JACPLQ010000028.1 GCA_016186435.1 Candidatus Nomurabacteria bacterium
CACATCAAATATCAACTCAAGCTCTACGCGATCATTGTTCACACCATCAATAGTGAAGGCGGTTGCGACCTGACTGTTTCCGACAAGTCGGATACCGTTATCGTATAGGAGATGTGTTCCGCCCACAGGGTCGGATCCATCAGCTACAACTGTATCTCCAACTTCATCTTCGGCCACAGTGTCAGAAGTATCTAGGGTCATCTGCACGGTATCGCCATCGTCCAGCGCTCCGTCAACATCCTGCATAGTTACCCAGAAAACAAATTCTTTTCCATGTCCGGCCTTAATCGTGTAATCAAGGTCGTCATAGGTTACAGCTCCACCGGCTGGAACATCTTCTTTTTCACTGATTCTCACACCATTCACCTCTATCCAGGTAGAGACAACAATGACAGATTCATCTTCTTCTCCAGTTGTCGTGATGGTTGTCTGAACTTCATCTACCCAGATATCTGATTCGCCTGATGCGTCAAAAAGGACTGACAAAATCGGGTGATCGGTATCTTTTGAGTCATCAGAGTCAAGAAGATGGACGTCGTTGATTTCATCGTCTTCCAGAGTCAATGTCAACTCGGCATCATTTGCGGTGGCAAAAGAAGCAAAGTCAAACAGTTTTCCGTATGTGCCAGCTCCCGCCGTAGCTGAAGCTGAACCTGACTCGGTAGTAGTAACTCCAGCAGCATCGGTAAAGCGAACGTTTATAATATCTACCTGCCATGCGTCTGTGTCAATATCACCGCTGTCTAGGCTGTTATTAGCTGAAATAGCTATAACTAACTCATCCTCATCTCCTGCTCTAATAATCGCGCCGCTAAGGTTGATTGACCTAGAGAAGTAGTTGGATGATTCTGTGAAACTGCTTGTCTTAGCGCGGCCAACTTCTTTTCCGTTCAGCCATACAGACACCTCGCTTGCGTAATCCGGCAGGTCTCGGTCGTCAGCCGTGGTCGCCTGGAAGAACTCAACCTTAACTGAATTGAGTTCTACATCCGAGTCGTCGTCAGCTTCAACGTCAACATGGAGAATTTTTGCGTCTTCCTCTCCTTCTCCAACTTCTTCACTGGAATAAGTTCCGCGAAGAGTTAGAGTGATGTCTCCAGCTCCGCCTTGCAAAGGACTATCATCGTCATCGTCGTCCGTTACGTTCGAATCACATTTCACCCCGGTCGTAGGACTATAGCCTATAGTTGATGTACAGCCAGCCGGAAGGTTTGTGATAGCACTATCACATTTTACTCCAGTCAACGGGCTGTATCCCACGGTTGAAGTACACCCTGCTGGAAGCCCAGTAGAAATGCTGTCGCACTTAACTCCGGTTATGGGAGAATAGCCTACAGATGAAGTACACCCAGCTGTAAAGTTTCCAGAAACTTGACCTTGCGCGTTTAAGGCTGCTCGAGTTATAGGGCCAACGATACCATCAGCGACTAGACCATGAGATGCCTGCCAGACTTTGACAGCCGCTAAGGTCATCGGACCAAACTTACCGTCTGCTGTAACTCCTATGATTCCTTGCAAGCATTGAACTTCAAAACCTGCAGAACCGACCCTTAAGGTAGATGCGATTGCGCAATCAGCAGAAGCCTGATTTGTCGCACCAACTGGTACAACTGATCCCGCTACAACCAAAATTGCTACAACCATAAATCCAAAAAGGAATTTTTTATAGTTAGTTAATTTGTTCATAATTTTATATAATTAATCTGTCAATGTTTAGTTAATAATATCAAGCGTATTCTGCTCTTTATCGACTAGAGAGCAGGTACGCTTAGATATAAGACCAGACAGCAATGAAAAAGTGACAGATACTTTACAAAATCATGAAAATGTCACATTTTAGCTAGCTATATGTCATATCTATGAAACAAGGACATAATGATAAGAATAAGTTCATTGAGAGCTATGATCTATACGCAGAAGCTATTTTTCGGTACTGTCTTTTTAAAGTATTTGATCGTGAACGAGCCAAAGAACTGATGCAAGAAACTTTTACAAAAACATGGGAATACCTCGAAAAGGGCAAGGAAGTTGAAAACCTGCGAGCTTTTTTGTATAAAGTAGCTCATAATCTTTGCGTGAACGAAATTATCCGTCCCAAATCATTTTCCTTGGATGAGATGAGTGAAAAGGTCAATTTTAATCCAGAAGATAAAAATTCTCGCTCACCGGAGAATGAAACAGACATCTCTCTCTTGATCGAGAAAATGAAAATGCTACAGCCTCAAGAAAAAGAAATTCTGACGATGCGATACATTGATGACTTGGCTGTAGCTGAAATTGCAGAACTGTTAGGGATGATTCCGAACTCAGTATCTGTAAAGATACGTCGAGCGGAAGAGTCATTAAGAAAATTATATAAATAATATGGAAAACGATTTTAATTCACAATTTAAGAAAATAAAAGAAAGCGTAAAACTCTCCGAGCAAGAGATGGATTTTCACCGCGGAGAGATAGTTAAATTTATGGATCGTAAGCCTTCTTCTTTTAAAAGAAAAATACGCTCTCCTTTCTACTTAGGCTTCTTCTTTCAAAAACATTTTATAGCCACAGGCTTAGTAGCTGTGCTGATTTTTAGTACTGGTATAACTGTAAGCGCAGACAGCGCTCTTCCCAACGATTATTTTTATCAAATTAAAACCAAAATTACGGAACCCGTACTGCTATTTCTAACTCCAAATTTAAAATCAAGAACCTCAAAGAGGGTGGCTCTTGTAGAACGAAGACTTCAAGAGTATTCTCAGGTTGTTTTAAATGGTGAAACTCTGAGTCCGGAGGATAAAATATCTTTTACTAATCAACTTTCCTTGCAAATAAAACAGGCGCATGAAGGTATCTCACAGTTGGTAAAGGAGGAGAGTTTACCTGACGCACTTGAAACAACAAACGACCTTCAGTCAGTTCTTGCGGCTCAAGATACAATCTTAGAAAAAATCCATGAAGTAAATCCTGATGCTGAGAATACTGATGAAGTAACCTCGGTTATAACTGAGAGCATCGAATCAACCACAACAATTGAAAATAATATAACCGAGACAGTCCAAATTTCAACAGATGAAACAGAACTCGATAATAGTATCGCCAGCCAAAAAGAAGAAATTACGAAATCCCTTGAAGGCTTGCAAGAGGAAAACCAGCGGGATGCTTCCGAAGAAAATAAAGACAAATTGGATGTAGTAAACCAAACGAATATTGATTCAAAAATCTCTGAAATCAATCTTCTCATTGAAGAAGCGGACAAAAAAGTAGTTGGCGGGGAAAAGAAAAAGGCATTAGAGCTTTATAATCAAATCGACCAAGATTTAGGAGAAATCGAATCACTCATACACGTAGAACAAAAATTACAAATAGATGATTCAGTCGACAGCGATGAACCGAAAGATCAAACAACTGGCGAAGATTTACTTCCGATTGATTTAGAAAACCTACATGGTCAGGAATAACTAGCAAGGACTGTCCTAGCTAGTTCTAAAGTTGCTAAAATACCCTTGTGTGGCTTGAAAGCTCGGTTGCTTAACCCGAGTGTCCCGCACGATTTTGACAAGCTATTTATATTTTCTTTCTTATGATTCTCTTTGCTTTCGTTTTGGTTTTATTGACAGTCTTCTTTGCTTTTCCTGAAATATCCTTCCACTCGCTTTTTAATTTTTGAGCAATTGCTTTTATGTCTTTTTCGTGCAGCTTGTACTGCTCCTTGTAGTTTTTGGAAATTACGTCCACGGCTTTGTTGTACACGGGCATGCTTACTTCTTTTGCTTTTTTAACTTCCTGCTTTACTTCGTTTTTAATTTTTATTAGGAGCGCTTTGGCTTTCTTTTGATTCGCTTTTCCGTTAGGTCCGAATAAATAATAGGCGCCAGCGCCAATCGCCGCTGCGCCAGCCGCCGTAGCCGCTATTATTTTCCCTCCAGATTTTTTGTTGTGTGCTGCCATGTTTTTTTCTTTTTTAAATTTTAATAATTTTTAATCTTATTTTTCCTCTTTGCGACTTTTTCTTTTTTTTCTTAAAATAAAATTAAACAGGGTGCTGTCCCTCAAATCCGTCAGCATTTCTTTGGTGGTATCCCCTATTTTATTTACGTTGTCTTCTATCTTGTCCATAATATTAGAAAAAGTTCGGGAAATACGAATAAGATAAAACAGCAGGATTGCTACAAATGCCCACAGCAGAACAAAGCCCGTAGAAGATATAATAAAGAAAACCTCTGATTGTGAAAGTGTGTCCATAGCTGTATTATAGCATATAGTATTACCAATGAATATAGACGACAGGCTGGATGCAAAATTACACATAGACGCAAATCAGAAAAAGGCCCTTGCTAGGCTCAAAGTTTTCACCGTACTAGATCTGCTTTTTCACTTTCCTGTCCGATATAGCGACATGAGCGTGGTGAAAAATATTGCGGAGCTAGTATCTGGAGACGTAGCCACTGTTTACGGAAAAGTCTCCAAACTTAAAACTAAAAAAGCTTTTCATTCTAAAATTCCTATGGCTGAAGGAGAGATTGAAGACATGTCCGGAAAAATAAAAATTATTTGGTTCAATCAAGCCTACCTCGCAAAAATGATAAAAAATGGCGAGAACGTGAAGCTAACGGGTAAAGTAACAGAAAGCAAAAGTGGCATGTATCTTGCAAATCCCGAATTTGAAAAATTGCCGAACATGCCGATAGATATGCATGAATCGCTATTCCCCTCCCTGCGAAGGGAGGGGTTGGGGGAGGGTCTGTCTTACCCTGTTTACGCAGAAACCAAGGGCATTACTTCCAAATGGTTCTATCACGCGGTGGAGAAAATATTGAAAGACAAAACCTTAGATAACATTGAGGATTACATTCCGCCAGAAATTTTAAAAAAATACCATTTGCCTACTCTCAAGACTGCTCTCGTCTGGGTACACAAGCCAAAAAATAAAAATAACGCGGAGTCCGCGCGCAAAAGATTTGCTTTTGAGGAAGTGTTCTCTATTCAGCTGGAACGCCAGCACGATAAATTTGAATATAGAAAAAATAAATCTTTTCAGATAAGACCCGACACTAAAGATTTGGAAAATTTTATAAGGCGTTTTCCTTTTGAACCTACAAATTCTCAGAAACGGTCCATACAAACAATACTCGAAGATATGGCCAAAACTTTTCCGATGTCTAGGCTGCTTGAAGGAGACGTAGGCTCCGGCAAAACTGCGGTGGCAGCCACGGCGAGCTACGTCACAGTAAAGCAAAGACCAAATGGTCAAGATTTTGGAAATTTGCAGGTAGCCTATATGGCGCCGACAGAAATATTAGCGACACAGCATTTTGAATCTTTTATTCAATACTTTAGACACCTGCCGATAAACATAGGGCTGATAACAGGATCAGGTTGCCGTAAATTTCCGTCAAAAGTAAATCCAAATGGGTGGACTACGATTTCCCGCATACAGCTTTTAAAATGGGCCGCAAATGGCGAAATTCCAATACTCATAGGCACGCATGCGCTCATTCAAAAAACTGTTAAATTTAAAAATCTTGCGCTAGTCGTCATAGATGAACAGCATCGCTTCGGCACGGCTCAGAGAAGAAAATTGGTGCGCAAAGATAACATTGCTCCACATCTGCTTTCTATGACAGCGACTCCTATCCCCCGCACACTTGCACTTACAATTTATGGGGATTTGGATTTATCGCTTTTAGACGAAATGCCGGTCGGAAGAAAACAAATAATTACAGAAATAATTACACCCAATAAAAGAGAAGAGACTTATGAACAGATAAGAAAAGAATTAGGAGCTGGCAGGCAATTGTATGTAATTTGTCCGAGAATTTTTGAGCCCGATCCGGAAAAACCTGCCCGCAATGCTTTCAGCACAGCCGATGCAGGCGGGGAGCTCGCACTTAATGTTAAATCAGCTGTAGCTGAAGCAAAAATATTAAAAGAAGGGGTTTTTAAAGATTACGTTATAGGAGTGCTGCATAGTAAAATGAGCAAAGAAAAAAAAGAAGAAGTAATGCGGGAGTTTACGAAAGGGAAAATACATATCTTATGCGCGACTTCGGTGGTGGAGGTCGGTGTCAACGTGCCAAATGCTACTATAATCATCATTGAGGGCGCAGAACGTTTTGGCTTGGCCCAGCTTCACCAGCTTCGCGGCCGCGTGATTAGAAGCTCACATCAGGCATATTGTTATATTTTCGCTGAAACCAAAAGCGCAAAAACCGTAGATCGCCTTAAAGCGCTCAAGACTGCAAAAAATGGTTTTGAACTGGCAGAGCTAGATCTCACACTCCGAGGCGCCGGAGAACTTGGCGGTACAAAGCAATGGGGCATCACTGATCTCGGCATGGAAGCGATAAAAAATATAAAAATGGTAGAAGCGGCCCGCGCGGAAGCTATCGCCTTGATAGAAAAAGACCCCGAGCTTTTGGACTATCCTCTGCTAAAACAAAAAGTGCGCTCTAAGGCTGGAGAATTTCATTTTGAGTAAGCGTCTGGATCTATTTTTATTCCTAATTTTCTGTAGTAATCTAAATGGTGATCGACTACAGCTGAGACCTCTTTATATGCTTTAATATGTCGGCCTTCTTTTAAAACTTTTAGTAACTGATTGGCGGTGCGCACTGTGGTCCGTTCTACTATTTTTTTAACAAAATCTTTATTTTTTGAATTCCCGAGTCCTTCCGCAAACACCAAGGCAAAATGATTACCCTGAATTGTATCAATAAATTTAGAAACTAAGGCTTCCAGCTTAACTATCTTTTCTATTGGTTTTTCAAATTCTTTAAAATATGCCCGGAGTTTACGCGAGGTTTTCGAAGGAATAAATTTTGTTATTCTTTGTATCTCTTCCTGCTCCAGAATATGCTTATCTTTGCCATGCCCGTTTATTTGTCTAAATTGAGAGATGTCCCCAATAAAAGTCTCGCCCATGTCATGGCTCCAGACCCGTTCGTAAATTTCTTGCGTATTTACCAATTTTGCAAGTGCCGGGCAAATATCTCTTAGCGTTAGCCAAAATCCCACACAAGCCCACTGATGAGCCAGGATAGATTCATTTTTGCCAGCTTTGACATTTTTTTGCATCCAAGGCACGCCGCCCCACCGATAAGACCAATTTCCTTGATAGTTATCAGTCATAAATTTATAAATACTATCGAGAGCCTTATTAGTTGTCTTCTTCATATTATTGCTGAGTATAGCAAATGAAATACATAATATCCACAATTACCGCCTCTTAACACTTTTGTCCGGTCGTTCAATGTGTTAATATAGATATATGTCGCCAAAAAATTATTCTCCAAGCATTGCCGACCTTCTTGTGGCCACCCTGGCTAGCGGGAGAAGTACTAGAAGGTTTTACTCTATTCTTCGCGAGAGGAAGTTTAAAAAATACAGTGAAGGAAGTCTGCGAGTAACCCTTTCCCGTTTACATAAAAGAGGACTTATGCAGTCTTCGCCGTCTGGTTGGTCTTTAACTACGACGGGCAAACTTCATTCAAAAAAAATTAAAAGTTTTGGATATATATCCTCACCTTTTAAAAAAGATTCCCCAAATGCCGTAATTCTTTCGTTTGATATTCCAGAACCTGACAGAATTTTGCGAAGGTGGTTAAGGAACCAAATAAAAATATTTGGATATACAATGCTACAACAAAGTCTATGGATAGGTCCTGGTCCGCTTCCCCATTCATTTTTAAAACGATTGGAAGAATTGGGTGTAAGAAAAAATATAAAAACTTTTTCAATAGTAAAAAAGTTGGTTAGGTATTAACACTTTGGTACGGTCGTCTATAGTGTTAATGCGTTTCTATTTGTACTCGGGCTTTATTTCTTTCGCACCCTCCACATGGCTTGAGATTCTTGCTAGAGCATATAATAAACTAGAGAGTCTATTTAGGTATGACATCGTTTCAGCTGATACTGTAATTTTACCTTCTTCTTTAGCAGCAACTACTCGCCTCTCCGCCCGCCTGGATAATGTGCGCGCGAAATCGAAAATTCCGCCGAGCTCCGTCGCTCCACTAATGAAAAAACTTTTAATCGGCGGCAAAATTTTTTCTATTTCATCAACTATGTTTTCAACTCTGGTTATTTTATCTTGTGTTATAGAAAGGGTAGAGCCCGCAACTTCCGCTTGTATGATAAATAAATTCTGCTGGGTTTCTAAAATCAGTTCAGGAAATTTTATTTCTCCTCTTCCAATTTTAAAACTCATGCCTTCAGTTTTAGCTCGGGCTATGCCCAGAAAAGAATTAGTTTCGTCAAGCGAGCCGAGCGCTTCGGCAACAAGCGAACTTTTCGAAATGCGCTGATCGCATCCAAAAGTCTTGGTGGTCCCGCTGTCTCCTTTCCTAGTGTAGAGCATGACTCTTATATTTTACCGCAGAGATTAGATTTCGCAAACTCCTGAAACACAAGCAAATTCCTTGGCGCCGGTAGTATTGTCCGCTGCTTCATATTGAGAAAGCTTTGAGAAATCTATTTTGCCGATTGCTTTTGTACGGCGTTCGTACTCTTCTTTTGTTATCGGCTCATATGGAGCGAGCTGGTACACATGTTCAGAGCGAGGAAGGAATGAAAGGCCTCCTACCCAGTCCCAATTTTCGTACACAAAGTTCCCGACTGCAATCCATTCATCGGAACCAACATAAATCGTCGCCGAAGGGTTGTGCTCTACAAAATGCTCTTTAAGCCTTTTCCACTCTTTCATCAAATCCAGCGCTGAAACCTCATCCTTGAATATCGCTCCGGCCGGCGCTTTGACTGGAAACTCTAATACATAAGTAGTGGCGCTTCCTTCTGCCTGCCCGACTTCTGGCACGCAAGGAACTCCCTGATCACGCGCCATCTGAAGCAATGTGTCTGTATGAGAAATGCGAACTCGGCGGATAAAATAAGGCGAAAACCACGGATGCATACCGGAACCAACTCCCAAAAGCTGGCCGGAATTTCCGTGAGGTTTTACGCAAGTTATAGCAGTAGAGGCATTTATTCCAAAACGTTTTGCGTATTTTTTATTTGTTTCAACTGAATCTGTTTTTAGCGTATCCAGAACTTTGTCGGTCCTGATGATAGGATTGTCATAATATCCGGTAAGCGATACGCCTAGCAGTCTTTCTTCTTCGCAGTTTTCTTTCCACTTCTTTGAAAGATATCCAAAATTTGTGAGTGTTGACTGATACGTTCCAAGAAGCGTGGCTAATTCCATTTTTCTCTTTAGCGTAGCAACCGTATCTTTTGGACGAATAACGATGCTGGTCAAATTACAAAATTGTTTTGAACGAAGGTAAATTTCTCCGCAGGGATTGAGTCCCATCTGCCTTTCATTTTTTATAGCTGCCCATCTGCGAGCAGGCACTTGTTTTTCAAGTCCGGCGCGATTAAAAATTCCGCGCTCGCCGGATTTGGATTTCACCAACGATGTCCACTCATCAAGAAACTCTTCCGCCCCCGGCTTTGCGTTGTACACCGCAGAATTGTTTGCCATGCTTCGCTGTCCTTCGGTCAGATAAAATTGTCCTTTCTTTGCATCGCGCATCTCGGTGTCTTCCAATTCTGACAACGAGATGAGGGCGCTTCTGCGAACACCTCCGGCCACTACAATCATGCCGATCTGGCAGATGATGTCATGCATATCTATGTTTGAAAGTCGTCGTCCCTGCTTTGCTAAAATTTTTCTTTTCGCAAATTCCATGAGATCCATGAGTGGCTGCGGCCCGGATGCTTTTCCGCCGGCCGTTTCAAGCCGTGCGCCGGCTGGGCGAATTCCCGAATAATCAAATTTTACATCCTTGCCATTAAACCAAGATGTGAGTCCAAGAACAAAAGCATCTGCCCAGCCTTCTTTGCTGTCTATGACGACGTGCGTGGCCGGCTTTTCACTGGTTTGTTTTTTAATTTGCGGGAACTGCTGGACATTCTCCCATTCAACCGCAAATCCCAGGCCTGCGCCGCACATTGAAACATACATTATTTCTCCCAGATCTTGCGGACAAGTCGGAGCGATATATGAACAATTATATGCCCAGACATTTGACTGGCGGCACGCTTTTCCCGCAGACCACAAGAGCCTCATAGAAGGGCAAATATCCTGATTTAATATGGCTTCGCGAACATCCGTGTACTCTTTTACCGTAAGCTTATTTTTCAAATTTTCTTTCATATACGCCATGTAGCGGTCAACAGTTTCTATCCATGTCTCGCGGCGGCCAAGCTCCGACACCCATCGCGAATAAAACTGATAAAAAATATATTCAGAATACGCGCTTCCAAAATATTTACTGCTTTCTTCTACAGCGGTGCGCACTGCTTCTGAAACCGGTCCGAAAGCAGCGCGAAGTTCTGAACGCTTATTGCGATACAAAATATATTTCTTGGCGGTATCTGTAAACCCGTCTTTCATCAATTCTTTTTCCACAAAGTCCTGCACGAGCTCCACTGTCGGCAGAAATTTTGCGTTCTTGTTTGTTTTTAATAAATCCTCACGAAGGTCAAGCAGCATTTTAAAAACATTCGTAGCAACTTTTTCTGATTCTTTCTCCCCTCCTTCGCCAGTAACTTCAAAAGCCTTGAATGTAGCTCGGGCTACTCTGTCCAAATCAAACGGAACTACTTCTCCGGTTCTCCTCCTTATAGTTTTTATTTTTGCTAATTCGCTTTTTGAAATTTTTGCAGTTGGCTTCATAAATTTTTTAAATTATTTTTGGATTAAAAATGAACATTTTGGATAATTTTTGTTCAGCATTGGCTGGACTATAATAATAATCCATTTTGGACACCTGTAGCAAGTGGATAACCGCCATTTTTTTGCAAATTTCGCAAAATAAAACACCGAAAAAAAGAGCACAAGGGAGGTCTCCTAAAACCGTTCATTCACAAGCCGTTTGGAAGCTAATTTTTAGATAATTTTTGTCCGCGTGCCACGATTCGAACGTGGGACCCTCGAGGTATAAGCTCGATGCTCTAACCAGCTGAGCTACACGCGGGTCAATATACAACAAGAACAGAATATATTATTTTCGCTCTAAAAACAACCGCAAATCAGGTTGCTCTTATTTTACGCCTTCAAGTGGAACAACGAGATCTTTCTTTTTTAATAGAATGCCGTGAGCTACAAGAATTTTTTCATACTCATCCTGCTCTATGGTTTCCACTTCTATTAGTTTATTAGCAATAGCAGTGAATGCTTTTTTGTTTTCGGTTATAACTTTTTCGGCAGATTTCAATCCGTCGTTAATAATTCTGGAAACTTCCGAATCAACTTTTGTAGCGACGCTTTCAGAGAATTCTTGTTCAGAAATTTCGCCGTATGTTGAACGTCCCGGAGAGTCATTGAGCGCAATCGGACCGATAAGGTCAGACATTCCCCACCTGGTCACCATAGCGCGCGCAATATTTGTCGCCGCCTGCAGATCGCTTGATGGTCCGGTAGTAATATCCCCGAACATCATCTGTTCGGCGACATATCCTCCGAGTGACATCGCGATGTCATCAATAAATTCTTTTTTGGATTGCAGCCGTCTTTCTTCAAGCGGCAGCTTCAAAGTATAGCCTCCGGCATTTCCGCGAGAAATTATGGAAACTTTGTGAACCGGATCTGCATGAGGCAAGACTGATGCAACGATCGCATGTCCGGCTTCATGATAAGCGGTAATTTCTTTTTCTTTTTTGGAAAGCAAATGACTTTTTCTTTCGGGACCAAGCATTACTTTTTCTATGGCGCGTATCAAATCAAACTGAAAAACTTTTTTCCGGTTCTCTCGAGCTGCAAGTATCGCGCCTTCATTCATGAGCGAATACAGATCCGCTCCGGAAAATCCCGGCGTGCGCTCGGCAATCAACTTCAAATTAATATCTTCGGCTAGAGGTTTTTTTACAGCGTGAATTTTGAGAATTTCTTCACGGTCAGCGCGATCCGGCAAATCAAGCAAAACTTTTCTATCAAAACGTCCGGGGCGAATGAGCGCCGGATCAAGCACGTCCGGCCTGTTGGTCGCCGCCATGACTATCACTTTATCGTTCGGCTCAAAGCCATCCATCTCCACCAAGATTTGATTTAAGGTCTGTTCCCGCTCATCGTTACCGCCGCCGAAACCGCCTCCGCGAGTTCGGCCAATAGCGTCTATTTCATCCACAAATATTATGGCCGGCGCTGCCTTTTTTGCCATTTTAAACAAGTCTCGCACACGAGAAGCGCCTACCCCGACAAACATTTCCACGAATTCACTTCCGGATAAGTGGAAAAATGGCACCGAAGCTTCTCCGGCTACCGCTCTTGCCAAAAGCGTTTTCCCTGTGCCAGGCAGACCTGTCAATATTACGCCTTTGGGAATGCGCGCTCCGATGTCTAAGAATTTTTTCGGGCTCTTCAAGAAATCCACAATCTCTTTTAATTCCTCTTTAGCCTCTTTGCATCCAGCTACATCTTTGAAAGTAACTTTGTTGCTTTTATCATTCGGATCGGTAATGCGGGCTTTGGATTGGCCGAAAGTGAATGCCTGCATCCCAGCTCCTTTTACTTGGCGCGATAAATACCAAAAGAATAAAAGAATAAAAACTACCGGCAAGAGAAACGGCAGAATATTTACGAGCCAGTACATAAATCCGCTTTCATTTTTTATTTCTATTTCTGTTTTTGCTAGCGCCTCAGGTTGTACACCGTAATTAAAAAGTGTTTGCGACAGAGCAGAACCGATTTCTTTCTTGGCGGTTTTTATTTCTTCGTTTTTGTAAGTTACAGTAAGCTTGTCTCCGGAAACCAGAATATTTTTCACTTCTCCCGCTGAAACATTTTGGGCAAGTTCAGAAATAGCAATTTCCGGAATTTCTTTTTTGTCTCCGGATACAATCAAATAGAGCGCCGTGATGAACATGAAGAATAGTATTGCACCTAAAATATTTCCGCTAAACTTCGGCTGCTGCGGAGACTTTTTTACTCTCTTTGTAGAGTCTTTTTTGTTAAGAAAATTTAAATCCATACGGCAATGATAGCACAAAAAAACCAAAAAGTGAAATATTTTTTATAAGAAAATTTATGTTAAGATTAAATTATGGTCCACTATGCGGAAAATAGAAAAGCGCGATTTAATTACGAAATTTTGGAAAAGTACGAAACGGGTATTGAGCTTTTGGGTACGGAAGTAAAGTCTGTACGAGGAGGACAGATGTCGCTTGAAGGAGCTTTTGTGATTATTCGCGGAGGCGAAGCCTATCTTATCAATGCAAATATTCCGCCTTATCAGGCAAAAAATTCCCCCTCTGATTATGAGCCGCTTCGCAATCGGAAACTTTTGCTGACTAAAAAAGAAATCGCCGAACTGGCCGGAAGCGAAAAAAATAAAAGTTTGACAATCGTGCCGATTGCAGTGTATAATAAGGGCAGGAAAATCAAATTGGAGATTGCTTTAGTAAAAGGCAAGAAAAAATTTGATAAACGCGAAACTCTGAAAAAACGCGACACAGATCGCGAGATTCGCAGAGAATACTCAGCCCGAGGCTGATCCGCCTTGGGCGGAAAAGGACATTGAAAACATAATAATCATGACTTATTTTGTTTACATACTTTATAGTCAGAAAGATCATAAGCTTTACGTGGGTTGTACCCATGACGTAGAAGCTAGAGCTAAAGAACATAATTCTGAAAAAGTAACAGCTACAAAAAATAGAACTCCATTAGTTGTAATACATTACGAAAAGTTTGAAGATAAAGCTGAAGCTTTTAACAGAGAAAGATTTTTAAAAAGCTTATGGTCTGGAAGATTCAAGAAGAAAATTCTAAAAGAGTACTTAAACAAAATAGGTCATGATTGAATGACCTACGAATTGTTTTATGGCTAAAACATTTTTGTTAGCAAAAATGTTCGCCCGAACTTTTTGTAGAGCAAAAAGTTTTAGGGGGATGCAAGGCATAGACAGTTGGCCATTTGTTATTGATGCATGCCGAGTATGAAACGATTCTCGTAAAAAACGTTTCAAATGTTAATTGCAAAATTGACTGCTAAAGCAAAGGCTGTGGTCTCTCCATTCTTCGGAATGAATGATTTCGCTTTCGCTTCAGTTTCCGCTTCAGCGTAAACTGATGTCTCTCTTATAGACTTCCGATATATGAGAAGAGGCATAATATTATCGGGATAGGGGAAAAACTGTTCTGATTTTCTTCCAAAACAAAGGAACTCGATTAAAAAATATTTGGCTCGTTTCATAATTTTTTAATTTAAAACAAAAAGCGCGCTAAGCATGTAGACTTCCTGGCAAAAACCTCCTGCACGGGGGCTCATTTCCCCCCATCTCCACAGTAAAAACCTTAACGCCCATTCGGGTGTTTTTGGTTTTCTGGTGGAGATGAGCAAGCAAACTGCTTTGCTTGTGTGGGGAATGAGCGGACGGAGCAAGTTCTCTAAAGCTTTAGAGAACAGCGAGTCGGGGTAGCGGAAATTTGCTAGCGACGGCGAGCAAATTATCTGTGACTCAATTTCCCCCATCTCCACTGCTTCGCTAAATCTTCTGGTGCCGTGCACTGCGAAGCTTTAGCGAAGCAGTGGAATATTACTATCCTTTGCGCGAACTTATTTCGAAAATCAAATGAACTAATGCGCACGCTCCGCGTGCATCATTTCTCAAGATTAATTACTACGCTCCGATAATGTGGTAACTCAATGAACTCCGCCACACGCACGCAAGCGTGCGTGTCCTGCCCTGTCACAGATATTTTTCTGCTGAAAAATTCTGCTACCCCGACTCGGCTCGTCAGCCTCCGTCTCTGAAATGCTTCGCATTTCAGCCCCATCGCTTTTCCATTCTATTTTAGTTTGGCGGGGGGAATTCTTTTTTTTGGTATGGGCGATGGGGCGAGAACTATATGTATTATACTGCACTCTTGCAAAAGAATGCAAGTTTCCCTATTATATATCTATGTCATCAGGTAAAAAACTCGGGGAAAACTTAAAAAGACTACGCCTAAAGAAAAAACTGTCGCAGGGCGACCTTTCTAAAAGTTTGGGTGTAGACCGAGCGTATATAAGCAACATAGAAAATGGTCGTATGAACCCCACTCTTTCGACACTAGAAAAAATTTCTAAAGCGTTGGGAATTTCTAGTAGTGAGCTTTTGAAATAATTATGAAAAAGTTAATTGAATCTTGGCACTCACTCTTAAATATGCCTAAACATGATTTAGCATGGCATACTCAAGACATTGCTGATGAGTTAGAAGAATTTAAGGAATCAAAAGGATTGATACATAAATGGAGCGAATTATCTGATGTTGTGTATACTTACACAAGAGCCCGTTGGTCTGGCTATGAGACTATAAAATACCCTCTTGGTAAAATCAGTTTTTTTATGGGACTTTTGTACATGTTCCCTAAATATAGCCTTCGATGGAGATTTTATAGAGTTTTAGGAAAGAAAATTGACAATAATATAAAAATAACGGAAGTGCGTAATCCAAAGAAAATTGAAAAATTAGAACATATTGCAAAGAAATATAATTTAGATCCTATAAAGTTTAAAAATGAAGCGAAGAAATTAATGAAAAGGTGGATATTTTTCAAATAGTAATTCTTACTGTTAAAATCAATTAAGATATAGTAAAATTACGATGTTTTCTATCCTATATATACGTCATGGCGTATATGGGTTTAGAAATAAATTGCTAATAATAGATCTCTTTGAAGGGAATTTCTGAAGCAAGGAAACGACTTTTATCAAAAAGTTCTTTGCCTCTATGTAATTCAGGCTGTAAACAGAACAAGATAAATTTGTCATTTTGTAAGCCGAAGAAAAGAACTACACCCGATTCATTGACCGGCACATCATTTAGCAACGGTATACCAGGACTAGGACGAATTTTATAACCAAATCTTAATTTATAATCCAAATATCCTAAAGTATTAATGAAGCCAAAAGCATTTCTTGATTTACTGCTTGCGGTAGTGTAAACACCACTTTCTGCAACTAGTTTTAAAAACATAAATTCAATAATAGAACCGAAACTACTACCCTTCACAGAAGAAACAGATATTCTATCACTTGCCTTGTATGCAAAATTTGCTGTGTTTCCATGTAAAACGAAGATACCGCTTCCTACGAACTTTTTCTTTTGATAGAAAAATAAACCTTTCAGGAGGTGTCCTTTTTTTATTTCCTCTTGATACCATTCTTCTTTTGCACGAACAACATAATTGTGTTCCTCCATTTTTTCTTTGTAGTATGGGAGCCATTCAAGAAATTTCTGTTCGGTTAAATCTTCATATTTCCACTCAATATTATTTTTTGCTAATATTTCATCGCTGTTGCGCAAGAAAGATCTTAAACTTTTGCTTTTTATATGACTGATTAAATCAGAAGGATTAGGCAGAGGAAAATCGTAAGTTACTCTCTCTGGTCTTTGGATATTAAATTGGGTTAAAGAAATCAACATACTTTATGTTTGTATTATATCAAAAAACTGAAGATTTATTTTTATCATATCCACATATCAGCCATGGTGTAAAATTTATTTGTGTTTTTTAAGAGGAATTGAACTATTACGGTACGTCGTATTCTAACCAATAGCTTGGAATCACTTTTGAATTAATTGCATTGGCGTTTTTAAATTTAAGCTCAAGTGAAGTCTTTCGTAATTGTAGTATTGCAAATATTTTTTAAGCGCGCAATTGATTTTAAAAACATTGTTGGGTAGCTTGTCTAAACATTCCTCTTGTATCGTTCTGTTCACTCGTTCAATATGAGCATTGTCATTTGGTTTACCGATTCTGGTATACCGATGACTTTTCTCAATTCTAGAAGTGAACCATTGAGAAAATTCCGGTCCGTGATCAGACTGTAGCATGTTGAATTTAAAAACAGCATGTCTCTGTGCTTCGTTTACGAATCGAATGGTTTGTTTTCCATTCATCTTTTCATACGCTTTAGCGTAAACCCACCTCGAAAAGACATCAATGAGCACAAATACATACAATCTCTTCTTTTGATCAATCATCCGATGAATGGTATCAATTTGCACCAAATCGCCTGCCTTCAGGGGATATGGACGATCTACCGGTGGGTGGTACCGTTTCCATTTACTTCGCTTCTTCATGAGTCCATGACGGTCAATGGTGCGTCTGACAGAATTTAAGGATACTTTGATTCCTTCATTTAACAAATGTTGATGAACAACCTCACTAGTTCTTTTTGTTTTGATACGAAGCTCAACAATTCTTTTAATCACTTCTTCTGTTAGTTGTTTCGGGTGATGATGTGGTCGTGAACTTTTTGTTGGTATTGGATGATATCCAATCTTTTTTGATTTCGCTACCCACTTCACGATGACACTTTGACTGAATCCGAAGTGCCTCGCTACCTTTCTCGTAGTCCAGCCACGGTATACAAGCTGGGCTGCTTCTCTTCTAATCGCGGGCATGTTTTTGTTTGTTGTGTATGGCATATGGAATCATCCTAAACTCTGGGGTGATTCCAAGCTATTGGGATATTACGTTTTATTTGACTTTATAGCCCAATTAAGCTATCATCCTCTAGTAGTCAGTCTACTTAATATCAATTGCGAGAACGAATAAACAACCAAATACGGGCTAAGGAACTTAGGGTTCTGGACGGTGAAAACAAAAATTTAGGCATTCTAAGCATAAGAGATGCGCTGGAATTAGCGCAGGGCAAAGGTTTGGACTTAATTGAAATTGGCCCAAACAGCAATCCCCCGATCGCGAAATTGATGGATTTCGGCAAATATCAATATGAGGCTGCAAAGAAATTAAAGAAGGCAAAGGCTGGAGCAAACAAGACTGAGACCAAATCAATCCAGATAAAGATAGGGACCGGAGATCATGATTTAGAGCTTAAAGCAAAAACGGCATCAAGGTGGATTAAGGAAGGCCACCGCATCAAAGTAGAACTTTTCCTTGCTGGACGCGCTAAGTATATGGATGAAAAATTTTTAAGGGAACGGCTGGACAGAGTGTTGCATTTAATTACCGAAGATTATAAAGTATCCGATAGTTATAAAAAGGGTCCGAAGGGTTTAACCATAACAATAGAGAGAAAGTAAGTTATAAAGTTTATAAAGTAGAAAGTTATAAAGAAAATGCATGAAAACAAATAAATCATACACCAAACGTTTAAAGATAACAAAAAATGGAAAAATAATTGCGCGCAAAGCAGGTTTTAATCATTTTAATGCAAAGCAATCGCGAAACGCCCAGCTCGCCGGCCGTAAGGGAGTAAGTTTTACAATCAAAAACAAGCCGAAGAGCCATTTATTACCATTCACATAGTTATCAAGTTATGAAGTAAAAAGTTATAAAGAAAATACTTTAAAAACTTTACAACTTTACACTTTCAACTAATACAATGACAAGAGTAAAAAAGGGAGTACACGCGTTAAAAAGAAGGAGAAGCGTTTTGAAGCAGACTAAAGGCATGCGCCACGGAAGGAGCCGGAAAGAGCGCCAGGCAAAGGATGCGCTTCTGCATGCTGGAAATTATTCTTTTGCTCACAGAAAAGACAAGAAGTCTCATAATCGCAAACTTTGGAATATCAAGATCAACGCAGGATCCAGAGAGCTCGGCATGCCTTACTCCAAGCTCATAAACGCGCTCAAAAAGAAAAACATAATGCTGGACAGAAAGATAATGTCTGACTTTGCGGAACATCATCCTCAAACTTTCGCCAGAATACTGGAAGCAGTTTCAGCCAAAGACGCCGCGCCTGCTAAATCCGGCGGGCAGGGATCAGCTTTAGGCTGAAAATAATTTAATTACATAAAACTTTCTACGCCATGTCCGTTTGTTATTTTGTATTCGGCGATTTTATCTCTTTTGATAATTGCTATTACGTCTTCAACTAATTTTTTAGGATCATCGCTTGCTACAATTTTATTGTTTGGGCGATGTGATTTTTCCAGAATGCTATTAAGTTCTCGCCCCATTTCCCACGGCCCTTCATAGATGCCGAGCGCCTTTCCGTCTTCAAAAGCAACAGTAAACTCGTGAATAGTGCCTATTCGCCCGCAGCCGCATATTACTCCGTCTGCCGAACGAGTAATGAGCAAATCACGACCTGGGTAGCCAAAACCTGTGTATATAATCAAATCCAGATAATCGAGCGGAAGTTTGTAAACTTCCACGTGCTCGCGCTCGGAAGCGGCCGGAGACATACCTATAGATACTCCGCCAGCCTCCTTAGCCCCCATGGCTGCCCAAAGCGGAAATCCAGTCGTCGCTCCTGTAATTAAAACTGCCCCCTGTCTCGCAATCTCGCGCCCCAGTTCTTTTGCTTTTTCCAGCGCATTAAGACCGCAATGTCCCGTCTCAGCCGCTCCTGAAACGCAGATCTTGATCTGACCATGCCCATGCTTGTTTTTAAGAAAATCAATTGCTTTGTCCATCCCGTTAGAAATTATATTTAAATTTGTAATACTCGATCTATTATCCCGTTTTTCAATCTATACGTTATTTCTAACGGGATCCATAAACTAACTATAGCATTATTTAACAAATTAGTGTTACACTATCGCCCTTTTCCGGCGCATAAGCTTCAATCCCTAAATTGTCCCGGAGTTTTTGAACCAGAAACATTGAAGACTTCGGCTCGCCCATAACTACAAAAACTTTTTTGACCGAGTCCTGCATATCCTGTACAAAATTTAATAAGCCGTCCGAATCTTTGTGACCAGAGTAGCCGGAAATTGTCTCTATGTGTGCCCGCACGGAAATGTCTTCGCCGGTTATGCGGACTTTTGAAAGACCTTCCCGTATCAGACGTCCCGGAGTACCGACAGACTGATAACCGGTTAAAAGTATTGTGTTGTTTTGATCGGGCAAGTAATGTTTTTCATGATGCACAATGCGTCCGCCGGTAGACATACCGGAGCCGGCTATAACTATTTTGGGGTTTGGCACGCTATTGATCATCTTAGACTCATCAGACTTTAAAGTATTGTGCAGACCCGGAAAATCAAATAAATATTTGCCCGGAGA
Organism: Candidatus Nomurabacteria bacterium; assembly: GCA_016186435.1. Classification (GTDB taxonomy): domain Bacteria; phylum Patescibacteriota; class Minisyncoccia; order Phycocordibacterales; family UBA9973; genus UBA9973. Next base: position 19,951 of record JACPLQ010000028.1, read on the forward strand.
AATTGCTTTTTGGGCGATTTCATTTAAGTATTCTTTATATTGCTTAAACACATCCGTCAGGCGTATCGCTAGCGGCGAATCTAAAAAAATCGGCATAATTGGTATGCGATTATTCTCTAAAAGCGCATCAAGTTCAAACAAGAGCTCCTGCGAGCGCTCCAAAGAAAAAGTCGGAATTATCAAGGTTCCCTTTCTTTTGTCGTTATCCTGAATAATTCTAGCCAAAAATCTACGACGGTCGTCTTTGGATTCATGATTTCTGTCTCCATATACAGACTCTATGATCAGATAATCAATATCGGCAACTTTTTCTGTGTCAGGCAGGATTGGCGAAGGGCTATTGCCCAAGTCCCCCGTAAATAGAATCTTTTTGCTCCGACCCTTGTCGGAGTCCGATTCGGATCGGACCGTAAATTCAATCATAGCTGAGCCCAGGATATGCCCGGCATTTAAAAAACAAAATTCCAGGTTCGGGGTTATATTTATTTTTTGATGATAGGTAAAACCTTTCCAGAGCGAAAGAGTTATTTTTAGATTCTCTGGTGTATAGATCTTATCTAGCCCTAAAGATGTATATTTGCTCAAAATGTCTGCGGTGTCCTCAAGCATCAGATTAGCTAGGCCCTTAGTAGGTTCTGTGGAATAAATTTCACCTATAAATCCTTCCGCTATGAGCTTGGGAATACGCCCGATATGATCTACGTGCGCATGAGTAATGAAAAGAATGTCTATTTCCTTTGGATCATATAAAAAAGGGCTCCAGTTTACGTCATCGTCAAGCTTTTCTCCCTGAGTAAGACCACAGTCAATCAAAATCTTTTTCCCGTCAATCTCCAAAAGAAAATTTGCACCGGTGACTGTTCCCGTTCCTCCATAAAATGTCAGTTTTGCAGTTTCTTTCATTATTTTGATTGTACCTTAAAATCCTGTTTGGGCATAATTTTTTTAAAAGCGTAAATTATCGCAGAAGCACCGCCGGCAAGGTCCATGAATATATCCGATATGGTATCTATAATGCTAAAAGGTTCGCGTCCGATATAATTGCTCGTCAGGAATTCTCCTGCTTCCCAGCATACACCAACAAACAAAACAAATGAAAGAACATACCATAAAGTTTTCGTATTTATGTCTTGTACAGGTCGCCTTAGAAATGGGATGTTTACTACTGAAAAATACCACAAAAAGAAAATTCCCTGCCAAAAACCACCTAAAAAATGCATTAGCATATCAATCCACCAAATAGAATAATCCCAGTGGAACTTTTGAATGAAAAGGTAAAAGGAAAAAATAAAAAGCATTAAAAGAACCACGGGTTTAAAGAGTCGATTTCTATCCATGTAAATATTCTACCTTAAAATAGCCAATTTGATAAGAAAAAATCCGCATACGCGGAGTTCTTCTTAGGACTATCTCTGATGTATTACCATAGCTAGGTGCTAGGTGGGTGCGAGACGTTTAGAACCAAGGCTCTAGCCGATCGACGCTCCCATAAATTAGTGTTCTAGGTAATAATCGGAAATAACCCTGCCTGTATTATACTCTCTTCTAAAATTCCTGCAATCTGGACGAATTTCCTTTTTCGTTTCGGAATTATTTTGAGTTTAAGAAACTTTTTTATCGCTTCCACAGCAAAAGAAAGCTCATAAAGATATCTACAGATAGAGGCTTAGCCTCTATCTGGTAAGTTTTCTTCTTCTAAAAGAGATGTCTTTCCTCTTTCTTCTCTTATAATAGGAATTATTTCATAACAGTGTCTTTTAAAATTTTTACTACCATTGAAAATATCCAATATATTCTTGCTTTCACTTTTTGAAACAAGATTAAAGTTATTGTTTTCATATTCATAATCACTAGCAACAATGAACTTTGTTTTATTCTTTGGAATGCTGTGAACTTGGTAATTTTTATTTACATAAGCAATGATTTTATTAAAATAATTTTCACTACCCATAAGCTGTGATTTAAAAGTCCCTTGAAAAAGAGAGCCCGAACGGGAATGTTTAACATTAAAATAGTAAGTATACCCGCCTTGTAACCTTTTCATAAATTCACTTATGCCACCATCTACTAATTGCTTTAAAACAAAATGAAAATGATTCGGGTTTAAACAATAAGCAACAATAGCTACCAACGGCTCAGATAGAGGTTTAGCCTCTATCTGGGTTTTTCTCAAATTCGCCAAACTCACTATCCCTTCGACTTTATTAAATTCACGCATACTTTCAATAAAACGATCCGTATCTTTCTTGTCAGAAAAAATATCTCGCTTGTCTACTCCACGATTATATCTCTTTGAATTACGAAACCCAGCAAGCCGACTTTTCCACAGGCAAGTAAAACAACCTCAAGTTTTCTTGAACTAACAACTTAAAGTATTTTTTTCTTCCCAACAACCCCTTCTACCTAAGCACATAGGCGAGAAGCGA
>JACPLQ010000029.1 GCA_016186435.1 Candidatus Nomurabacteria bacterium
GGATATATCCGCAAAGGATTCTCCCTTCCAGAGCCCGTTTGAAATCTTTTCACGCTCTGACAAGGTCAGGCGCATGTATGATGTATTCATAGCAAGATTGTATATTTTCTACAATTCTTGCGTTAGTTTCTTGAAGTCAGTTCACTTTTTCTTGACTTTTTTCTAAAATATATTACTCTAAAAAATAGAAAGTGGAATCTTAGGAGACTTATTATGAACTTAAAAAGTGCCATCGAACTTAAAAAAAAGGGAATCTCTTTTGAAGAGATTGTGGTCCCTGGTGGCGTTCACACGGTTGAAGATGTCCAGAGCGCTTGCAAGTGCACCAAGGCTGAGGTTATCAAAACCTTTTTGTTGGTCAAAAACCAGTCGTTGTCATAATGCCTGGAGACAAGAAAGTCGACATGGAAAAGCTGAGACAGGCACAAGGTGATGATTCTCTACGCATGGCCAACAAGGGCGAAGTAAGCAACATCACTGGATATGCAGTTGGTACAGTTTCACCTTTTGGACTTCAGGGCGGTGTGGATGTAGTCGTTGATCAAAACGTTCTTTCTCTCGCCTCACTCATTATGGGAAGTGGAAAAGACGACACCCTTCTTAAACTGAGTCAAGCAGACTTTGTAAGTGCATTTCAAGGAACCTTTGTACCACTAGCTCTTTGAAAGGAGATGAAAAGTGAAAGAAAGATATAAGATTGAGAGTAACTAACGGTATTCCTGAAATTATAGTCAAGGTTGGTGAATGGGGAGGAACTGAACAACGAAAAGAACTGTCAGCTTTTACTAAGCCAGGTGAATTTGACACTTTAGTTGAGATTTTTGGTGAGCTTGGATTTAGTAAAGGAATGTTGTGTGTCAGAAAAAGCAAAGTTTATGAATACAAAGATATTGAATTTGCATTAGTAGAAGTTCCTGGACATAGCTACTATTATGAAGCAGAAAAAATGGCAAATAATAAAGAGAACGGTGGTAAATTAATTAAAGAAATTGAAAATGTTTGCGAGGAGCTTAAGCTTAATATTTTTGATAAAAAACAATTTTTTGAATATATAGATAAACTAAATAGAGAATCTAACGAAATTTTTGATTATAAAAATTTTACTCCTAATTATTTTAAAAATAGATTTAACCTAAAGTAGGTCAGACATATTACAAACTATTTTTATAGTGTAATTGTGTATTGTGCGAGTAATATTGCAGACCGGCATATTTTTTTATACAATGAACTTCTAATCATTTTTATGAAACAAACTTACCAAAAAATTGCAGTAATCGGCGGCGGTATCATGGGTACGGTATTAGTTCGCGTTCTCGCAAAAAATAATGCAGCAAAACATATTGTAGTATGTGAAAATAATGTTGCTCGGCATAAAGAATTAAATAAAATTAATCCAAGTGTTAAAGCTACCAACGATTCCTCTGAATGCTCGTTTGCTGATATTATTTTTCTGGCAGTTAAACCCCAAGATTTTCATACAATCAAATTAAACATTCAAAAAGGAACTTTAGTTTGTTCTATTATGGCTGGTATTTCTATTGCGGATATACGCAAACAACTTCATACAGAAAAAGTAGTTCGCATGATGCCAAACATGGCGGCGCGCGTAAGTGAAGGCTTCACGGCATGGACAGCTACAAATAAAGTAACCGGTTTAGAAAAAAAATGGATTGAAAACTTTTTAAATGAAACGGGGGCTCAGCTGTACGTAAAAGAAGAACAAAAAATTGATAGAGTTACCGCCATCACCGGCAGTGGACCGGCTTATATTTTTAACACTCTTTCTGTGTTTATATATGCTGCGGAAAATCTCGGTTTTAAAAAAGAAGAAGCCAAAAAAATGATTCATCAGGTTTTACGCGGAGCAGATGCCTTGGCCGATGAAGGCATAGATTTTGCCGAGCTTACCCGTCAAGTAACCTCAAAAGGAGGCACTACCGAAGCAGCATTAAAAGTATTTGCCAAATCTAATCTAAAAAAAATGTGGAACAAAGCTATTGTTGCCGCATATGATCGAGCGCGTGAACTTTCTAAGAAAATAATGTAAGTACTTAATTACGTAATTCGCTACGTAATGATATAATACATATATGTCATGGTTTTTTATCGCGCTGGGCGCGCCGTTTCTATGGGCACTGGTAAATATTGCGGATAATTATCTAGTAACTAAATTCTCCAAAACAGAAGAGGAGCGTAGTTCTGGAGCCTTGGTTCTTTTTTCCAGCTTGATCGGCCTTGTTATCTCTTTTTTGATTTGGATTTTCACTCCGAGCATATTTAATATTCCCCTCTGGGATAAACTCCTGCTTTTTGTGTCTGGTATCTTAACAATTGTTTGGATTATTCTATATTTATTTACTCTTGAAATAGAGGAAACATCTTCGGTGGTGCCGTGGTTTTTATCTGTCCCCATTTTTGGATACATACTTGGATATTTTTTCCTTGGAGAAAATTTAACACTTAATCAGTTCTTTGGATCTGGAGTGGTCTTTTTGGGGTTGATTCTGATTTCTTTTGATTTTAGGGAAGAAAAAGGAAAGTTTAAACACAAGCCCGCGCTTTATATGCTTTTCGCCTGTATTGCTATTGCTATCTCCGGAATTATTTTTAAATATGTTACCGTGGGAGGAAATTTTTGGGTCTCTTCCTTTTGGGAATACTTCGGCCTGGGAATCACAGGATTATTAATTTTCCTCTTCATTCCCAAATATAGAGAATCTTTCCTTAATATGAACAAAACCGGCGGCCATGTTATTCTAGGGGTCAACATCGTAAGCGAGTTTATGTCGGTCGCAGGCAATCTTTTGAGCAATTTCGCCCTGCTTCTCGCCCCTGCCGCTCTGGTCTTCCTAGTTGGCAGTTTCCAACCGGCAATTGTCTTGCTTTTAACTGTTATCGGGACAAAATTTTTTCCGCACATTGTGCAAGAAAATTTGTCCAAAAAACTTCTTCTACAAAAAATCACTGCGGTAGTGATTATGGTTATTGGAAGTGCTGTGTTGTTTATGTGATATAATTATTAAAGCCATGGATCAAGACCCAGAGAAACCAAAAAAACTTTTTACCCCTTTTAGTCTTTTTGCGGGAAGCATTGTATTAATCACTATTGCTAGTAATTTTTACTTCTTCTACTTCAAAAAGGACTATGATTTTATAGTAGAAAGCCCGTGCGATACCACGAAAGAAATATGTTTTCAGCGTGACTGCTCAGAGGAGGGCAGTTGCCCGCCTAATAACCTTTCAACCTTCAAGCGTTACGGTGTCCGCGCTGGCGATTTTAAAAATTGCACCTACGAAGATTGTACGATTGCCTGCGAAAACGGGTTTATAGACTGCACTCCTCTCCCCTGCGAAGAAAACATTGATATAGGAGAAACTTGTTCAGCCGACATGTCAACGCAAGGGGAAGAGTAAAATCATGAATGAAACATGGGACTATAATAAAATAATGTCCGATAGAAATCTTTTCAATCAGATCGTTTATACTCCTTTATCAGATGCCATAAGATTATTGGAAGAGAGACAAAAGGATAAAGAACTGATAGCAAAGGTAGAAAAGCTCTTAGAGGGTGACATTCCAGAAGTTTTTGGAAAACCAGGGAAATACGCTGTAAATATCGACCAAGTGGCGACCCCTAATTTTGGCACTAGAAGATTCATCAAGCTAGCGAGCGAATTTAATTTAAAACCGGTGTTTTCCGAATTCTATGACGATTTATTGAGAGTTGATAATGATTACAAGCATTATTTGGGAGAAATTCTAATCAGTAAGCATGGGAAGGAAATTTCCGAAAAAGTTGTTGTGGTAGATTTCAAAAAATACAACAGAAAAAAAATTAAGGATGTTTTGACTGTCTGGGGTGAACCTCTGATCAATTTTCACAGGAAACTTTTTGAAGCTTATAGCTACCCGGAAAAGGATTTAATTTTTTATGACGCTTCAAAATGGCTTGAACGAAACGGGAAAAAGGCAAATAAATATTATAAAAAAGATTTACTAATCTACATTTGCCATGGAATTCTATTTGAAAATTTCCTTTTCAAGGGGAAAGAGTCCGGCTTCACAAAAAATATTTTTCTTCCTGCATTTGAGCATGTAGTGGCATCAACGGGAGTAAAACCTTTAATAGTTCCAGTTTCTCCTCTGGACACAGAGGAAGATTTGTACGGATTTTGTTATGATGAAAGGGTAAAGTCGTTTATAAACTTACCAAAATAGCTATATGTTCAACACTTGCTTTCTCTCTGCAACAATAGACACAATAAACAATAACCTAATATACTACTCGCACTTAGTGCCGATTTTTTTCACGACATTTCTTGGGTTGTTGGTATTTTCCAAGGCCAAGCGCACAGTTTTCTCAAAGATTTTTCTAATGTTTACTCTGGTATTTTCGCTTTGGCTGTTAGGTGATTTAATAACATGGATCTCTGGAAATTATCATTTGATTTATGCTACCTGGTCTCTTTTGGATTATATAGAAATAGTCTTTTTCGTGGTTGGATTTTATTTTGCGACAGTCTTTATACAAAAGAAGGATGTCGCCTTCCCCAGCAAGATTTTGCTATTTTCAACTACTCTAGTCCCCTTAGCAATAACCATTTCACGAAGATCTGTTGAGGGGTTTTATCATCCTTGGTGTGAATCGTTTAATAACGAATTTTTAGGGCAATATAAACTATACCTAGAAATATTAATCGTGGCATTAGTTTTCCTGTATATGCTCCTGCCCTTTTTCCGGAGGAAGTTCCTGCATAATAAAAAAATAAATTTTGTAGTGCTAGGGTCTATGTTCTTGTTTCTAGCGGTGTTCAGCATAACTGAATATTTGGCTTCTGTAACAGGAATTTATGAGTGGAATTTGTACGCGTTATTCGTTATCCCTATTTTCCTTGTGGCAATAACCTATTCTATCTTTAGTTTAGACATATTTGACGTTAAAATCGTCAGCACATACTTCTTGGTATTTGGTTTTCTAATACTTACGGGATTGCAATACTTTTTTGTCACAGACACAGATTATAAGTCACTTACGTTGGTCACTTTAATAATTTCATTAAGCTTAAGTTACATTTTGTTTAAAAACCTTCACAAAGAATCTGAACAACGGGAACAGCTCGCCAAATTAAACGTTGACTTGCAGGAATCCATCAAGCAGAGAGAGAGCCTAGTGCATTTGGTCACCCATAAAGTTAAGGGTTCCTTCACCCGCACCAAGTTTATTTTTGCCGGGCTTTTGGACGGAACTTTTGGCAAACTGACGCCGGAAGTTGAGAAGGTGGCAAAGCAGGGTTTGGATTTTGACAACGGCGGGTTGGAAACCGTGGACCTCGTACTAAATGTCGCCAATTTGGAAAAGGGCCTCATAAAATACGACATGAAGCCGGTAGATTTCCGGGAAATTTTAGAAAAAACTTTGGAAGAGAAAAAAGGTCCGATTGAAGCCAAAGGCCTGCAGTTAGAAAATGAAATAAAAGATGGAAATTATAAAGTTATGGGCGACGCCGTTTGGCTCAAAGAAGTAATCAATAACCTGCTGGAAAACTCCACAAAATACACGCGGCAAGGCGCTATTAGTGTATCTCTTACCGATGGAAATAATAAAATTTTACTTACAGTCAAAGACACCGGCATCGGCATCACGCCGGAAGACGAGAAAAATCTGTTTACCGAGGGCGGGCGCGGCAAGGACTCGCTCAAGGCGAACGTAGATTCCACCGGCTATGGACTCTATTCCGTCAAACTCATCGTGGAAGCGCATAAAGGGAAAGTCTGGGAACACTCCGAAGGACAGGACAAAGGCTCGCAATTTTTCGTGGAGCTACCGGCGATATAACCTCACCCCGTCTGCTCACGCATCCGCCCCTCTCCATAATTTAAATTATGGAGAGGGGCTGGGGGGAGAGGTGTCCCCCTGACAAGGGGGATTCAGGGGGTTGTATTTACTGCTTAGTCTTTTTAGAAGCCAGGCGCAGCATTATTTCGTGGGCAGCTTCCTCGGAATTCGTGATGACCACAGAGTTGTCGTCTGTGAACACATACATAAGTACTAACTTTTTATTATTGTCATAAAGAAGACGGGCATTTTTATTTTCTACAATATTATCTTCAAAATCTTTAGTCAAAAGATATGTCGTTTCACTATTTAAATCAACGCCGAGGAATCCGCGCAGGTCAAAAAACATTTTAGATTCCCACGCGCGCATAGCCTCAAAAATATCGGGGATAGATCTTGTTTTTATAAGCATAAAAAATCCGGGACGGTTTGCTTTTTCGGGATCCGCGCCGACGTTTACGACTCCAATCAAAAAATTATCGCTTACCAATACTTCTTCTTTGCTTGGAGCAAAACTGCTTTTAATCAGGACTAAAAATCCTCTTAGGCCCGCTATTTGCTTATTTATTGTGGGATAAATGCCCTCTACTCCCATATTTTTTACCCCAGTACTATTCACTTTATTCAATACAAGCTGTTCTATTTCGTCCTTTTTTAGTCCGGAGATTTCAATAAAAGAAGTTTTATCGTTAAAAATTATGGGTGTGAATTGTTTTTCAACCGAAACAGTTTTGGGACCTCTGGTAAGAATAAAAAAGGCTAAAGTGCCCGCTGCTAAAGATAGCAGCGCTATACTCGCAATCATAAAAATTTTATTTTTTTTGGATTCAGGGGATAAATTTTTCTTCTCGGCTTCCTGCGCTTCCGCGCCCTCAATTATTTTTTTTACAAGGCCTTCTTTGTCGTTCTCAAGTACCTCTGCCATATCGTCGGCAAAAGTTTCTACTACTGCATTTGGCGTTTTATTATTTTGCTCCATTCTTATTAGCGAAGAAATATTTATCTGCTTCTTTGATAGACAAACTTAGCTTTCCTCGTTCCGTATCTACTTTTATTATTTTCACCGGCACGATCATGCCTTCCTTTATTATATCCGATACTCGCTCTACGCGAAATGGCGCGAGCTCCGAGATGTGCACCATGCCGTCAGTGAAGGGATTCAGTGCTACAAAAGCTCCGAAGTCCGCGATCTTTACGACTTCTCCCTTAAGCACTTCACCTATCTTAAATTCATGGGTCATGGACTCTATTATTTCCTTTGCTTTATCAGGGCCTCCGTCTTTACCGGTCAAATATACAGTGCCGTCGTCATCAATAGTGATTTCAGCGCCTGTTTTTTCCTTGATTTCTTTAATAGTTTTTCCTCCCCCGCCTATAACCATGCCTATTTTATCCGGATTGATCTTGATAATAAGTATTGTCGGGGCGTTTGCGGAAATGTTCGCGCGCGGTTTGGGAATTTCTTTTTCTATGCTATCGAGTATAGTAGCTCTGGCTGTTTTGGCTTGTTTCATCGCCTCTCCTAATATTTTTATCGGTACGCCTTCCACTTTTACATCCAGCTGAATCGCTGTTACTCCTTCTCTCGTGCCTGCAATTTTAAAATCCATGTCTCCGTGATGATCTTCTGGGCCTTGGATGTCTGTCAAAATTTTATATCTGGGCTCTTTGGAAATTGGAAATTGGTCATTGGTTATTTTCTCAATCATAAGCCCCATTGCCACGCCGGCAACTGGCGCAAGGATTGGCACGCCGCCATCCATGAGCGCGAGAGATGATGCGCAGATAGAAGCCTGCGAAGTAGAGCCGTTGGAAGCCATTGATTCGGAAACCAAACGCATCGTGTACGGAAATTCTGAAACCGGCGGCAACACCATAGCGAGAGCTTTTTCTGCAAGCGCGCCGTGGCCGACTTCTCGGCGATTGGTAAATCCGGATCTGCCGACTTCTCCCGATGAGTAAGGCGGAAAGTTGTAGTGATGCATAAATCTTTTTTCTACATGAAGCTGCAAGCCGTCCACCAAATTTCTGTCTTCCGGCCCGCCCAAAGTTAAAACAGAAAGCACGTGCGTGCCGCCGCGGTAAAAAATTCCGGAACCGTGCAGCTGGCTGGAAAGTCCGCCTGCTTGCGCAAATAAATCCCGCACTTCGTCCATTTTTCTTCCGTCTGCGCGCTTATTTTCTTTTATCGCTTTTTCGTGCAGGATGTCGTTTTCGGTATCATCAAATAAATTATCTTCTAATTGAAAATCTTTTCTGGCTGCTTGCCCCGCCATGGCGGGGGTGAATTTTTCTCGCACTAAATTATTCCATTCAGTGTGTAGGGCATCTATTTTTGCCTTACCCGCGACTGCTTGCCCCGCCGCGGCGTGGGCAAAAATAGCATCTTCCATTTTAGGCAGGATGTTTTCATTAAATAGCGCGATAGATTCCGGAGAAATAGTCTCTTTTTCTATAATTCTCTTTTCCTTTCCAATTTCAGAAACAATTTTTTTCTGAAATTCTTCAAGTTTTGATATTTCCGTGCTGGCTGCTATGAATGCTTTTTCGAGTTCATCTTCTTTACTTTGATGCGCCGAAGCTTCTATCATATTGATATTTCCGTCCTTTCCGCAAACAGTCAGGTCAAATTTATATAAAGTGTCATCTAGGCGTAGTTTTTGCGAAGGGTTTATGGCCAAATTGTCGCTGTCCCCGCCTGCATCAGCTATGCCTGAAGCATTGCGGGCAGGATATTTACCAATACGCACACAGCCGATAGGCCCAGCCCATGGAATATTTGAAACAGAAAGGGCAAGAGACGCGGCATTTACTGCCAAAATTGTCGGATCGTTGTCGTCCACCGAAAGCACAGTCACTATGACTTGTACTGCATGGCGAATAGACTGGTCAAAGAGCGGACGCAATGTTCTGTCTATGACTCGGCTGGCTAATATGGCTTCTTCAGACGGCTTGCCTTCCCTTCGCACAAAACGAGAACCGAGAATTTTTCCGGCAGCATAAAATTTTTCCGTGTAATCCACCGTCAGATTAAAAAATCCAAGTCCTTCCTGGCTGTCTTTGGACATGCAGGCAGTCGCGAGGACTATCGTCTCGCCATATTTTAATAAAACTGACCCATGCGCCTGATCCGCTAAATCGGTAAAAATGGCGGTCATCATTTTGCCTCCGATCTCTACGCTATATTCTTTCTTTTGCATATTTTTCATCTAGGCAAGGCCTAGGGGTAGATTCGTATCCAGACTACAGTGTTGTTTCGTTGAGACGAAACAGTACTTTGTGTCTGGGCGCGAATCTGATTAACTTTTAAATGTCTGTTCATACTAACACTTTGGGAATAAAAAACAAGAAAAATCAGAATTAAAGTTTCTGTTTTTCCCAAAGCTGAAAGAATCTTCCCTGTTTCACAATCAACTCTTCAAAACTACCGGACTCAATTAGTTTCCCGTTTTCAATGACTAATATTTTATCCATTTCTTTGATAGTAGTTAATCGATGCGCAATAACGATCGCCGTAACATTTTCGAAAAATCTATGGAGCGAATCTTTTATTTTTTCTTCTGATTCAAGGTCAAGATGCGAAGTAGCTTCGTCAAGTAGTAAAATTTTTGGATTTTTGAATATTGCGCGGGCTATGCCGAGCCTTTGCCTTTCGCCACCGGACAATTTGACTCCTTTTTCACCGATAATGGTATCTAATCCCTGCGGAAGCTTGTCGGCAACTTCTTTCATGTGCGCCACAGCCAGAGCTTGTTCTAACAACTTTTGGTTTTCTTTTTGCCCATAATTGGTAATAGTTATATTGTCTCGTAATGAAAAATTAAAAACCTCTGTATCTTGCAGCACCACGGAAACTTGATTAAAATAATCTTTCTTACTAATTTTTTTAATTGATACTCCATCAAATAGAATATCTCCAGTAAACTTTTCTCGCTCCTTAAGCAGAAGCTTGAATAGGGTAGACTTTCCCGCCCCAGAAAGGCCTACAATACCAACTTTTTCGCCACGATTTATTTCAAAAGAAACACTATCTAATGCTCGGTTTTCTCCGTAAGAAAATGAGACATTTTTAAATTCAATTTTCTCCCATCCTGGAGAAAGGAGCATTTTCCCTTCCTCATTGTCTATTTTAATAGGTTCGTTCAATATGTCCTTCATTCTGGCAATACTATATTTGGAGGTAACAAAATCTTGAAGAGATGTGGAGAGCTCATCTATAGATTCGCGAAGGTCGGAAAAATAGCCGAGAAACAAAACAAGGAAACCAAGAGCATATTGACCGTTTATGATACCGTAAATTATTACTATCATAATACCGATTTTAAAAGTAGCAGTCCAAAGAGATAAAAAGCTCCATCTAAATTGAAACCAAGTGATTGTTGTCTTAATCTTTTTCATCAAATCTTCTGTAAAGCTTGAAAGTATGTCGTATAAATTTTCTGCCATAGACATAATCTTGACAGTCCTGACGTTATTAACTGCTTCAAACAATATTCCATTTACTTCTTCTTCCTGTTTATTTACTTCTAAATGAGTCCTGGCCGCTTTTCTGATAAAAAAGAAAGAAGCAAAAAAATAAGTTGCTAAAAATATTACCAGTATAAATAACACCTCGCGGTCAAATGTAAAAATAATGATATTTATTGCAACTAAATTTACGCATATTTCTATAATATTATTAAAGTAAAGCCTGATGATTTTCGTAAAACCATCTCCGGCATTTTGGATTCTTTTTACTTTGTTTCCGGAATTTTCTTTCTCGTGCCAAGCCATATCCAAAAGAAACATATGCCGAATTGTTTTTAAGGTTGAATCGATGTTTATCTTGGCAGCAATAAAAAATCCTAAATATTTAGAAAAGTACTGGCTCAGGTTTCTAACTAGATGAGCTAAAAACAACAATCCTAGAACTATCCACACATATCTCAAAGAATTTCCGGCCTTATAGGTGGTTATAAAGTCAATTATTAAGGCAAGCGCAAAAGGTGTGTAAAGATTTGCTAAATCTCCAACAAGACGAATAATCGAAGCGAGAAAAAAGCGCCATTTATATGGCTTTAGTAACTCCCAAATATCTTTTATTAATTGTACAGAAGAATATTGCATTGAATACATACTACCATTAAAAAAGTTCAGAGTGACTTCCTATATCGAACAACACTAAAACAAGTTCCTGGTTTTTTATGTAATATATCAAAAGTAAATCGCCTTTTACGTGACACTCACGAAGATTATCTAAGCTACCATGTAAAAGATGATCTTGATGTTTGGGAGCGAGCTTTTGACCAGAAGCTAAAATATTTATTATAGATTCAACTTCTAATCTCTTTATTTTTCCAGAATGAATTATTTTCTTAAAAGATTTTTGGAATCTCTTAGTGTAATGTTTGTGATACATAATTATTTTCCGGCTTCAATATCATCAAACATTTGTTTTGTAGAAGAGTATCTCTTCCCGTGTTTCAAAACTTCTTCCGCTTCTTTTTCATATTTAGCTAGCATTTTAGGAGTATATTTATGCATAAAACCAAAAGGGCAGATATAGGTAATATTTTTGGGATTATTTTCCCTAGCTAAAAGAAATTTTATACCAGAAGATAAGTCCAGCCCCATGTTTTTAAACATTTTTTGAGATTTTTTCTTCATCTCATGATTTATGCGAATTTGTATTGTTGTGTTCATACCTAAAGTATATATCTATGTAACGACAATGTCAATACGTATTCTCATCTACGCCATGGCGTAGATTGAACTTATCATGAATTTATTTATTTCACTCCCATTAAATATTTTCTGGGGTCTTCGGAAAGGTCCACGAAATCATCCACGGCTTCGCGAAGTTTTCCGGAAGTTGATTGGCCGAATGAAACGACTTCCACCTGCACTCCGATAGTCTGCAGATATTCCACGAGCGGCACAAAATCCCCGTCTCCGGAAACTATAACGACAGAGTCCAAGCGCGGAGACATTTTGATAGCATCCACTGCAAGCCCCACATCCCAGTCTGCTTTCTTGGCGCCGCCGGCGAAAATTTGCAGATCTTTTGTTTTAGTTTCAATGCCGAGTTTGGACAAAGCCTCAAAGAAATTCTTCTCATCCCCTGCCTCGGTGGTGATGACGTAAGCCACCGCGCGGACGAGTTTTCTGCCAGCTACCGCTTCTTTCAAAACCGCGCCGAAATTTACCCGCGCCTGATACAGATTGCGAGCTGAGTGATAAACATTTTGAGTATCAATAAAAACTCCAACTCTCTGTTCTTTATGCTTAATAACTGTCATATTTTAATTATAGCACAACTACACTAAATCCATTTTCTTCACGAGAGCGCTGTAGCGAGTCTTGTCTTTTCGCTCCAAATATTTCAAATGGGTGCGTCGGTCAGCGACCATCTTGATGAGACCTCGGCGAGAATGATTATCTTTCTTGTGTTTCTTTAAATGTTTAGCGAGCGCGTCTATCTGGGTAGACAAAACAGCCACCTGCACTTCAGGAGAGCCTGTGTCCTTCTCGTGAATCTGATGTTTCTTGATAACTGCCTGCTTTTTCTTGGTTGCCAACATAAATCGCATATTAGCATAAAGTGGCTAAAATTGCAAGGCGTGCTTAATTCTATCGGCAATATGTTAAAATTATGCTTATGGATAAAGCTCCAAAAATTGAGAATTCTCCTGTTAAAAGAGATAGGGGAAATAAAATTCTAATAGAGCCTAATATTCGTCAACAAAACCGCCTGTTGTTGTTTGCTCTTGCTGTTCGTGATAAAAACAAAGAACAGATAAGTAAATTGTCCGCGACGAGAGATCCTGTCACGACAGACGAAGAACGTGTTCTTTTTTGGAATAGTGTACGAGATCAAAGTATAAGCGATAACGAATTAAGGTGGTTTCCTGAACATGTAGCTGGTATTGCGACAGCGGATACTTCTGAAAATAAATTAGCAAAATATAGAAATGCTCTTGAGTATCTATTACCTTTATATAAATCCAAATCAAAAAACTGGGGTGGTGAAAGGTATGAAGCTATATGTTACTTCGGGATAAAACAGGTGGAGTATGCGGAACAATTTCTTTTTCTTCAAGCTAAAATTGAAAAAGTTAGAAAAATTGAAAATTATATAAAAAAAGGATTACAGCTTATACGGCAGGGGCTATACAAAGAAGCAGAGGATCATTTTAATAATTATGAAAATTCTTTACAGATAGGTATATATACAGGACAAGGGGAACACCAAACAATAGAATCTCTCCTGTCTAGGGAGCAGCTTAACGCTATTCTTTATAGAATAGTACAGAAAAGCCGTCCAACTGAACTACCAGCTTATGGAACAGTGAATTGGCCAAAAGAGATGGACGAAATGCCGGAATTGTATAGTCCCGAGTTAGTGCGTGAATTTAAGTATGAAATAGCATTAATTTGCGCCGAAGAATGGATCCATAAACTCCAAAGATGTATGGGAGTCCCGACGGCTGGAGAGAAAAATGACGAAGTAGACATAGCCGCTTATCTCGATAAAGAAGGATTTTGTTTGTCTGATCATTTTGTCACACGTTATGGTGAACGCGCAGATTGGTTTGTTAAAAAACACCCAGAGCGAGAAAAAAGTGTCCGAGAATTTGAGGCTGCTCATTAGCGAACACATAAAAGGCAGCCAACCTACGTAGTGTCGCACAATATAGATTATTAAACATCAAAATGTCTAATAATCTTCAAATATTTTACAACATTACAACGTCGCAAAATATTTGATACAATACCTACATATGGCCTCAGAAATTGACCAGCTTCAGAGAGAATTTTTGGAGTACTTAGAAATAGAAAAGGGTTCTGCTCACCGCACTATTGAAAATTACGAGCATTATCTGTCTCGTTTCTTTGAATTTGCGGGAAGCAGGCAGGTAAAAAGCGCCAAAGAGATCACAGATGATTTGGTGCGGGAATTTCGCTTGTGGCTCAACCGACAGCCCGCCTCCGCCAAGGCTTCGGCGGGCAAGCCTGTACTTATAGAGACTCTGTCTAAAAAAACTCAAAATTATTATTTAATCGCCCTGCGGGTATTTTTGAAATATTTGGGAAAAAGAGGAATAAAATCAATGTCGGCAGACCAGATAGAACTGGCAAAAATCCCCGAACGCCCCATTGATCTCATTACTCCCCTGGAACTTTCTCACCTGCTTCTAGCCGCAAATGGCAACGACCTTAAGGCTCTTCGCGACAAAGCGATTTTGGAACTTCTCTTCTCTACGGGACTTAGAGTTTCCGAACTTTGTTCGCTCACGCGGGACATCGGCACTAACCACGAAGAGATGTCTGTGCGGGGCAAAGGAGGCAAAGTGCGTGTCGTGTTTA
>JACPLQ010000005.1 GCA_016186435.1 Candidatus Nomurabacteria bacterium
ATTGGTGAAAGAAAAAAGAATATACAAGGTGCTGCATCTAATATACCTAAACTGTTTAGCGAAATAAGAAACTGGTGCAAAAGTAACAATCTGACTTGGGAAGAGTTGTGGAATGCTGATAGGGGTAAAGATTATGTTGCTAAACTTTCTCCAAAAGCTCAAGGAAACCTACTTGAACTTATTTACGATAAGAATATAGGGATTCGCGGAAAGCAAGACACTTTCCAAGTATATCGTGCACGTATTGGTAAAAAAAGTGATCCGGATATGGTAGTTGCCGGTAACGATACTGCTTGTTGTATGCCATTCGGATCTGGCAAAAACAATGTTTACATGTTTAATCCTTTGTATGCTCAGATGGTGGTAGAGCGTCTAACTAATGAAAACAAATGGCGAACAGCTGCGCAGTCAGTAATGTCCATTGACCATAAGGCTTCCACTCCTACTCCTGATCTCATGAAGGCATATTTAGAAGAAGGCCAGCATTTGACCGATCTCGTAAAGCCTGGTGATTTGGAGGGTTTACCCTCAGTAACTTGCGATAATATTGAACCGGCAAAAAATGAGGAGGGTCAACGTTCTCAATATCTGCGTGATGTCTATCAGAAGTTTTTTACCCAATATTTGGAAGAATTTGCTGACAAACTTCAAGTAAGAAAAACCGAAATTCCAATAGGCACAGGATATACACCGGCTGGCCTAGGATTCGAGGAGGTTACCAATACCTACATTCCTCAGGCTCCAGCTGGCTATTCCGACAATATTCACGAAAATTGTTTCATCATAAAAACCGGTCTTTCAGAGACTGAGCAAAAAATTGAGCCACTTGCCCCGCTCTGCGTGCGAGACGCAATTAGTGTGGCTGTTTTAGAAGGTAAAGCTTACAGCGACAATACCTCTTTGTTGGAAAGTTTGCATAAAATGCAAAACAATCTTATTGGTATGTCTATTGCAAATCGCCATTTCAACCGTCCCAATCTTTCTTTCATGTATCGTGATAAGAATGGCACACCGCGTGGCTATATGCTTGCTTTTGAAGGCAGAAAAAATAATAGCTCATTTGTATTTATAGACGACTTGGCATCCGATCGAGAAAATCCAATGACTGGCGGCAGACTCATTAAAAAATTTTTTGACACCTACGCCTCAGAATATGGCACTGATGAACGACCATATCTACCTATTTTTACAAATGCGCGCGACACGACAAGTTTTCCAATCATAGAACACAATGCAGAGAAAATGGCGAAGGCGAAAGGACTAAAAGCTAAAGTAGTTGAAGTCGGTACACACTATCGTGGCAATGATTTAATGCATGATGTTGTAATATTGATAGGCAAGACACAACAACAACTTGATGAACAAGAAAAAATTATGCGGTTGGCGTTTTCTAGTCACGAAGATGATGAAAATGAAGATGAAGATTATAACAGCGAAGAATAATTGTGGATTCCGATACACCTCAAAGCCCAATTCCCGAAGAAAACTCTACTCCATAAAGCCCCCAAGAGCCCACCGAGCCTGCCTCGGAAAACACAGCACATTCTGAACCCTCGATTGCACTTCCTGAGGCCTTAGAAAGCTCACCAAACGACTTTCCAGTGCGTAGCAAGGACAGTTTTTCCTTGCTACTTCCTTGACTTATATATACACCTAGTATATACTCTGTATATATGGCACAAACAGTAATAAATTTTAAAGTAGACTCCAAGCTAAAAAGCGAAGCGAAGGAAGTACTGGACGAAATGGGCCTTAATTTTTCGATTGCCTTTAACGCTTATCTAAGGAAACTAATTAGAGAAAAAAGAATAGTCTTTACTGCGCTAGAAATACCAAATACTCGTTTGAGAAAAGCATTTAAAGATGCGGAGAAAGAGTATAAAAGCGGCAAAATGAAAGTTTACAAAACTCACAAAGAGTTGGAAAAACATTTGCTCTCTCTATGATCTATGTTTTAACCACTAAGGGTTTTGATAAGTCTTTCAAAAAGAAAGACAAGTTCATACAAAAGAAAGCTCTTGAACGGATGAAACTTTTTCGGGAAGATCCTTTTAATATTTTATTAAACAATCATGCTCTTGCGGGTGAATATGAGAACAAGAGAAGCTTTAATGTAACAGGGGATTATAGAATTATATTCTATTATATAAAGGAAAACACAGTCATTTTCACTGATATAGGCACCCATCCAGAACTTTACCAAAAATAGCTACTCTTTATCTGTAATTAGCAAGGACTGTCCTGCACCGTAGACTTATAATGGTTTTAGGGAAAATGAGTATGGAAGAAATTGAAAAGATAGATGAAATGATTTTGAAGAAAAAAATCGGGCTTCCCATATCTGCCGTATACCGCAAGTATCATGGAATTTCTTAGAGTATAGCAAGGACAGTCCTTGTTACTTCAAAGAAATTTTTTCGGCAATTTTAAGTTGAACGCTTCGCGAATTCTTGAATTTGCCGCCAAAGAAAAACTTGCTCGTCTGCCATAGCTCGAAGGGCGACAGCGGAAAGAAAAAGCTACACCTTTCGAGCAAGTCGTTCCTTTATTTTCTCCATGACAGCGCTTAAATTCCAATCAGATTTCACCAAATAGTAAGCGGGTTCGTCCTTTGTGATTACTTGCATGATTTTTTCTTCGCTTGCGGACAAGTTAGTCAAAAGTATGATCGGCACACTCTTTCCGTACAGGTTCTTCTGTCGCAGTGCGTCCATCATAGTAAGACCGTCCATTATTGGCATAAGTATATCAAGCAAGATGAGGTCTGGTCTTTCTCGGAGTGCAAGTTCCAAACCATCTCTGCCGTTGTTTGCTACGAGTACCGCAAAGCCCTCATCGCGCAGTTCATCTGTATATGCTTCGCAAATTACTTCTTCGTCTTCAACAACCAAAATTTTTGTCTTTTTATCTTCAGCCACGGCATTTACATTATAACATGTTTAACAAAATTAAATATCCACAAGTTCCTTTTTACCTACCTTTGCTTTCATTCCAGTCATCGGAATAGCTACATAGAATGTAGTGCCTTTGTTTTCTTCCGAAGTAAACCATACTGACCCTCCGGAGTTATTAAGTATGGATTTTACGATATACAGACCGAGACCAGTTCCAGCAGGTTGCTTTTCTCTCGCATTATCTGCTCTAAAAAATTTGGCAAATAGTTTATTTTGTTGTGATTTTGGTATCCCGTAGCCCGTGTCAGCAACAGCGACCACAAAAGAATTCTCTGCCAACAATTTTTCTCCGAAAGTTTCTCCTTTTCTAATCTCTTTGCATTCAACGCATATAGCTCCTCCACCTGCTGTATAGTTTATCGCGTTAGTAATAAGATTATTCAGGGCTATTGTTAATAGCGTCTCATCTATAGGGACTATTATCTTTTTTTTCAAATGCATCTCTTTCAATCGCAAATGCTTCCTATCAATGGCAGGTTTCAACTCATGGAGAACATTTTGCACAACCTCGCAAATATCTTTTTTGCTGAGTTGAATAGCGAATGGTCCCATTTCAATACGCGATACACTCAAAAGTGCGTTCACTATTTCTATTGAGTGTTGAGTTTCAGAATATACATCGTTAAGGTATCCTTTTTGCTTTTCAGTTAGTTCGCCAGTTTTGCCGCTTAATATTCTTTCTGTTAGTAGTTTAATTGCAGTCGGTGGAGTTTTAAGCTGATGCGAAGCGAGGGACACGAATTCACTTTTTGCTTTATCGCTTTCTCTTTCCTGTGTTATGTCTCGAAAGATCTCAACTGTTCCTATTATTTTTTTATCAAGAATAATGGGCGTTACCTTAATTGCCACAGGAAACCTGATTTTATCTTTCCGTTCATAATAGTAGGAAGGACCCGTAGTAGTAGTAGTAGTAGTTGCTAAAGCCATACTCGTGGGACGTTTATCCAATAAAATAGGCACTCCTTTTTCATCTGTGAGAAGGAGAACTTCAGAAAAAACTTTTCCAATAACTTTTTCACTTTTTATATCGAGTAGCTTTTCAGCTACCTTGTTTATAAGCGTGATGTTTCCTTTCTCATCCGTGGCGATAATTCCATCGCCAATTGACAGCAAGATCGCTTCTTCCTTCGCGCGCGCTATCTCCACCTTTGATTTTTCAATGCTTAAATCCTCAAGGACATTGCTTGCGGCTATTTTGGCATTTTCTAGCTCCAGTGTTTGAGTCTCAAGTCTTGCTCGCATTTTTCGTTCCTCACTAAGAGCCAAACTTAAATTGCGCGAATTAATTTCAAGTTCTGCCCAAGTGGCAAGATTTTCAAGCATTTCCTCGTTATCTTTAGAAAATTTTCTTGATTTTATATCTTTAACGCAGAAAACACCGATACGCTCTCCGTCAGCGTTAATAATCGGCACACCGGCATAAAAGCGTATATATGGTTTACCTATCACCATAGGGTTGTCAGAAAACCTTTTGTCTCTTGTCGTGTCTGGTATAACAAATATTTCATTTGCAAGGAGCGCGTGTCCACAAAAAGAAACTGCTCTGTCCCCTTCTTTTTGATCAATTCCGCAAACAGATTTAAACCACTCTCGCTTAGAATCAACAAGAGCTAGAGTTGAAATAGGGGCATTAAAAATTTTCGTCGCGGTACGAGTGATTCGATCAAATCGCTCCTCCGGCTTAGTATCAAGCAGCCCCAATTTATGGAGAGAAATAAGACGTTTTTTTTCATTTTTGGGAATTGGTGCTGGTTGCATAAATCACGTAATCAGCTGTTAAATAAACTTAATTACAAGTAATGCAAAAGACCACAAATCTATTATACCATATTTCAATAAAGTTATTTACGCTATACCACAGTAGTAACGAGGAAAACCGACAAACAATTAATTTCGATAATCTACATTTAACCAAGCATATTTAAAAAATCTTTCTCGCTTAGTATTTTTACTCCGAGTTTTTTAGCGGCCGCGAGTTTGGAGCCCGGGTCAATTCCCGCCACCACGTAAGAAGTATTTTTTGATACCGAGCCGGAAACTTTGCCGCCAAGCTTTAATATTTTTTCTTTAGCGATTTCGCGGGACATTCCGCTAAGCGTTCCGGTCAGGACAAAACTAAGGCCGGTAAGTTTGCCTACTTTTACTTTCTGCGCTTGTTCTACTGCTACGCCATTTTTCTCCAGTTTTTTTATAAAATTTAAATTTCTTTTATTATTGAAAAAGTTCACAACGCTTTTGGATACAGCGGGGCCGATGTTTTCTATACTATCTATTTCTTCCTCTTTGTTTTGAGCCGAGGCGATTAATTTTTCTAATGTTCCAAAGTGAAACGCCAAATCGCGAGCTGTCTCCTCGCCTACGTGAAGTATCCCCAGCGCCCAAAGGAACTTTGAAAGCGGAATTTTCTTTTTACTATTTATCTCAGCTACAATATTTTCTGCAGATTTTTCTCCAAACCCCCGTAGGAAAGTCTGCGACTTCCTACGGGGCAGGTCTTCCATAATAGTAAAATCATCCTTGGTTAGTGTGAACAAATCTGCTGCGTCAGTGATCAGTCCTTCGTCTTTAAAACGGCGCAAAATCTTGGGGCCCAGCTCGTAAATTTCAAATACCGACACGAAATGCTCCAGGTAGCGCTCGTTTTTGGCCGGACATTTTGGATTACTGCAGTAATAAGCAACAGAGAGCGCAGCAGATGAAGAATTTTTTGCCGGGAAGGTTCCGCCCGAAGGGTGGAGTAACGGCGAAAAATTTTTCATCTGTGAAGCGCTCATGTTGCGTTTTTCAACTTTTCCGCCACAAACCGGGCAAGATTCCAGCATTTTAACTTTCTTCTCTTTGCCTGTGCGCATTCTGGTTAAAACTTCTACCACTTTAGGAATCACGTCTCCGGCTTTTTCTATAACTACAGTATCGCCAATACGTAAATCTAAGCGCTCTATTTGGTCCATATTGTGAAGCGTTGCTTTGGAAACGGTAGAACCGGCTACGAGCGTCGGCTCAAATATTGCGAGCGGCGTGAGCGCGCCGGTGCGCCCGACATTTATTTTCACGTCGCGAACCACGGTGGTCGCGCGTTCGGCGGGATACTTGAACGCCACCATGTACCGCGGAGCTTTGCCAACCACACCCAAATCTTTTTGTAGTTGTGAACTATCGACAGAAATAACAACACCGTCTGTACCATACGGAAAATTAGGTCGTTCTTTTTCAAATTTTTTCACGAACTCTATAACCTCCAGCAAATTCCGGCATATTGCGTCGTGGCGATCAACCGGAAATCCTAAAATTTGGAGATACCTGTGCTTGTCGGAATGAGTGACTAGGTCCCCGCCTGCCAATTGGCGGGCAGGTTGCCTAGTAGAAATCTCCGCAATATCATAGGCGAAAAAATCAAGCTCGCGCTCCGCGGCTAAACGAGGGTCAAGTTGGCGCAAACTTCCGGCCGCAGCATTCCTGGTATTGGCAAAGAGAACTTTGCCCGCTTTTTCGTTCGCGCGGTTTAATTTCTCCAAAGTTTTTTTTCCCATAACCGCTTCGCCGCGAACTTCAAGGTATTTTGGAACAGCTCCTCCCCCTGCCAAGGGGGAGGTCGGGAGGGGGTCTAGATTGAGTGGAATCGAATGTATTGTTTTTAAATTCTGCGTTATATCTTCACCGATAAGACCGTCTCCCCTCGTGGCACCTCTTATAAATTTCCCGTTTTCATATATTAAGGAAACGGCAAGACCATCAAATTTCACCTCGCAGAAATAATTCACCTCACCCCCCTGCCCCTCTCCTTGTAAAGGAGAGGGGGGCAAAAGTTTTTTAATTCTTTTTTCCCAGTCATGTAATTCTTCTTGGTTAAAAACATCATTTAAAGAAAGCATTCTGTTATTGTGCTTAACTTTTACAAACTTATCGAGTGGCTTTCCCGCAACCCTATTCTCCTCCGCATTTGGATTTTCAAACTCCGGATATTTTTTTAAAAGCTCCCGGAGCTCGCGAGTCAGCGAATCATACACGTCATCGGTAACGCTCGGCGCGTTTTTGACGTGATATGCAGTTCTTAATCTGGCAATCTCGTTCCGTAATTTTTTTATTCTCTTTTCGCTTTCTGTCTTATCCTTATCCATACCGAATTTAATATTTTACTTTCAGTTCGCGCTCTACGCGGTTACCCCCGAGCGGCTGACAAGAGTCGTCGCCGGAATTGTATCCTTTGGAGATAATAACTGTTTTGGCGGGGATTGAGTTATCTTTATCAACTGTCACTTTAGCGCAACTTGTCCCGTTGCTGCCCAAGCCGGAAAGAGTTAACACCCAGGATCCCGGAGCTGGCGCGTAGACGCTCCCGGAAGATCTGTCATTAAAAAGCGCTTGTTCAATTCCCGTGTCAGCCGCAAAAAAGGCATTGTTAGTATCTTTCGCTGAAGTTCCAAACTTCACTTCTTTTTGAGCAATGTTTTCTACACCCAAAGCTATAGAAAGAAGAATAGCAGAGAGGGTTACCACAAAAAGTATTACAAAGCCTTCTCTGTTATTTTTTATTTTTTTAATTATTTTTATCATTTTACTTGTAGGGCAGTGAGCTTTGCTCTACTACCCTATTCTATCCAATTAAATAAGCTTTCCGAAAAAGTTATACTATAACTGCCAGAACCTTGTGTCCACAAAACCGTTGAAAAAATTTTTACTTCATTTGAGCCAACAGGAGTCATCCAAATTTCACGAACAAAACCAGAATCAGTTCCACTTCCATTAGTATCATAACCTCCATTATTTACATATAATTTACAATCATTAGGGTTGTTGCATACAAAAACATTATGCGGAAAAACTGTATCAAAACCGCACCCATTCCTTGGGCTTGGATTACATGAGGCTAGTTTAGACTTGAAACCACTCCAACTATTCCCAGGCACCCCAGTATATAAAACATAAGTATCACGCATGTTTCTAATATATTCGATACCTTCTTGAGCTAAATATGAAGCCGTTAACTTCTTTTTCGCATAACCGGTATTTGCAATCCCCTGCGACAATACTACAAGCAGTCCTAATATGGAAACAGTAAAAACTGAAACTGAAACAAGTGTTTCTACCAGTGTAAACCCGCCCCCCTTCGGGGTCACACCAAATTTTGGTGTGCGGGTAAACCCTTTATTCTTTTGTTTAAAAGATTTCTTCATCACAAAATTAAATATCAACTAATCTTTGAGACACCGATGTCTGTAAAGAAAACGGAGTAACTATATTTTTATATGTTATATTTCCGGTCATTTTGATAGTAATAAAAGGCTGTTGATTATTTCCTGGCGGCGCCTCTGCGCCCAGAATTGAAATTCCGGAAGTTACTCCATCAATAGACACTTCATCAGGAGTAAGCCTTACAGAGCTCGTCCCGCCGTCAACAGATTTAAAAACTCCTATTTTGTTGACTCCGTTTGCGTCTACAAAATTGCCTATGTAATATATCCACTGGTCAGTATCGTTTCCTATATCACCTTCGGTTGACTCCTCAAAAGCAACTCCCCCGCAAGTCGCCCCGCTTAAAGGAGTACCAATATTTGCAAAATCCGAAGTAATACAGCGATAATTGTATCCTGTCCTTAAATTTTTCGACATATCTTCCATAGCAAAACTAAGACTGTCCATAATTGAACGCATATTTCGTGATTTATTATGGAGAAGATTGGCATTTAAGAGCGCCCCCATTCCAGACATAACTACAACTATAAACAGGGAAACAGCGATCATCGTTTCTATTATGGTGTAGCCTTTGTTTTTAGAAAGTTTTTTCATAATTTCTTGTCCCATATTGAGCTTTGCTCTAGTATGGGATTAATTAACTTGAATTCTGCCGAAAGGATATATTTTTATTAATGATGTTGCTCCTTTTTGGGAAGTAACTGTTATTTGGGCATGGGATATATTCGGACTAAGAGCTGGAGATGAAGTTAATTTAGCCCCTGAATCGGGTCTGGAAAACGTTATAGTCAGATTTTGGATTGAAACAGGAATTAAGGGGGCGCTTTGGTAAAAAACATCTAAACGAGAGATATAACTGTTTTTTGTTGTTAGAGTAACTTTGTTCAGACACTCCCCTGTGCAAGATGATAAACCGTCATACACAGTAAGAGTGGGAAAATCAGTGAAATAAATAAAACTTTTGTTTTCTGCGCCGGCAAGATTGAAATAAACTCCATACGATGGCTTCCAACCCAAAGGAGGCAAGAATGTCGGAGGCGGCAATAAGCCGGATAAGGCAGATTTTTGCGCCTCTACTATTTGCAAAGCTATATCGCTTGCCAAGTTCTTTATATCCACTCTTTCCTGAAAGCCTCCGTAATTATACATAGACACAGAAACAATAACAGAAAAAATACTAAGAACAACGATTATTTCCACATAAGTCATTCCCGCGTTATTTTTTATTTTAGTATTAAATATATTCATGTTAAAAAATATGCAGTTCCAGTAAAAATGCCAAAAATACACCGAACGCAAGATAAGGAGCAAAAGGAATTTCACTCTTCATTTTATATTTGCCGGAAAACATCAATAAAAATACTCCGACAATCGCGCCTGCCCAGAAAGCTATGACTACTCCGGATATGGCTGTATACAGCCCCGCAACCCAGCCTAAGCTTGTCGCGAGCTTGGCATCTCCTAACCCCATCCATCTGCCCCTTGATACCAGCCACAACAGAGCGAACGGCGCTGCTATGATAGGTCCTGCCAAAAATTGGAGAAGTGACGGCATATGCCAATATGGCAGTAAAATACTTGAGCTATTAAATAAAAACAATCCGACGAAACTTATAATCCCCAGGGTTATAGAAAGAGAATCCGGAATTATTTTATACTTTAAATCATAAACCGCCGCTACAAGCAAAAGAGAAAAAAAGAGAGTGTAGTAAGCATACATTGCTGCAAACGCATACGCGGAAAGAAAGAAAATATCCTGAAATTTTAAAAACAAAGCGGCAAAGATTATGCCGACTGTGAGTTCTACGAGCGGATATTGGATAGATATTTTCGTCTTGCAATTCCTGCATCTGCCCGAGAGACCAACATAACTAAACAAAGGAATGAGCTCAAACCAAGCGAGTGTATTTTTGCATGCCATGCATGCGCTCCGGCCGCCGAAAGATTTTTTTGTGTTGAGACGCAAAATTACAACATTCAAAAAACTCCCAATAATAAGGCCGAGGAGGAAAAATATGAATGTGATAATTGGGATCATTATTATTCGATTATATCATACACTATAAAACAAAAACCACCCCTGTTTCCGGAGTGGTTTTTAAAAGTCTATGCTATGAAAGGATAGAACTATGAAGCAGGGCAGGCAGCAGTAGATGCAGCAAGAGGGTTTACTCTTCCTGCTGATGTGCCGACGCTGTCAACGCACCAATACACGCTTGTTCCTTCAACAGCTTTAAGGGGAACAGATATTGCCCATGCGCCCGCTGTCGCATGACAGTTGGAAGTGGTGGCAGTTTGTGCTGTAGCATAAGTAAGGACCACAGTTCCAGTAGCGCCGCTAGCTGAGTGAGCGGCATTCAAAGCTTTAGCTATGTTTGGATCCTGTGTTCCGTTACAAACTGTGTCATAACTGTTTGGGGTTGCTCCGTCGTACACTAGCTCGGCTTGAGCTCTGGTATTTGCCAAGTTTGCTTTAATGGCTGCATTAGACCCCTTTGAACGCGCTGAGTTTAGTGACGCCAAAACGACTGAGGCGAGAATACCTATGATTGCAACCACAACCAAGAGTTCAATCAACGTGAAACCTTTCTTTAAATTCTTCATAATAAATTCTAATTATTAATATTAATTAATAAACAATTTTCGACTGATTTCTAATGCTCTTATTATATCATATAGCTAAAAATCTATGCACAAGCAAGTTATCCCCAACACCTATTTTTGTATTATTCTGCTTTTTTGCAAAAGTTTTTATTATCCTTGATAGCCTTACAGAATATAAGAATTTTTTAAGTAGTTTTATTAGCAGAATATAAAGCGATACAAAAATAGGTGTGGGGGTTATCCACAGGGCATTTTTATTCCCCTCTTGAGGGGTGGCTCGCTTGCGAGACGGGGTGGAAAAATTCATCCACCTCCCCCGCATTAGCGGGTACTCCTCAAGAGGAGAATTTAGCTTATGCTTCCGGCCATATTGTAGATAGGCATCAAAACTGAAACCAAAAGTATTCCCACGCCCAAACCCAAAACCACTATCATCACCGGCTCTATGAGCCCTACGAGCGTATCCACGGCATCGTCCACTTCACGCTTATAAAAATCTGTCAGAGTTTTCAAAATAGAGCCGAGAGAGCCTGTCTCTTCTCCCACTTGAACCATCTGCACCATAATACCGGGGATGTGTTCTCCGTGCTTTTGAAATGCCGCTGAAAGGGCAAGCCCGGATCTTACTCCTTCTGCCGCTTCTGTAAGCAAGTCCTTATAGACTAAGCTCCCCACGACTTCTGCCGTAATATCTATAGCGCGCACAATTGGAACTCCGGACGAAAGCATAGTATTTAAATTGTCTGTTATTCTGGAAAGGTAAAGCCTCTTATATAAGCTACCTACGGCAGGAAACGAAAGACGTATCGTGTCTAGATACACTTTTCCTTTTGGGGTAGCAGATAATCGCCATACCCAGATGCCAAGCAATACTAGAAAAATCAAGAGAAAAAATCCGTAGTTTACAAATAAATTTGAAATCCATATTACTATCTGCGTAAAAAACGGCACAGGCTGGCCGGAATCAGTAATGATGGACGCAAGCTTTGGGATGACTATTGTAAACATCAAAGTCATAACGACAAAAAAAGTAATCACCACGAACACCGGATAGATGAGAGCATTTTTCGTCTTGGATGTAAGCGCATACTGGCGGTCTAAGTATTCTGCGAGATGGAGAAATGTCTGATTTAGTTTTCCTGTCTCCTCTCCCACCTTTACCATGTTTATGTAAAAATCGGAAAATACATCCGGATGATGGGCGAGCGCTCCGGAAATAGAAACTCCTTCTTCCAGATCATCTCCGATCTGCGTGAGCTTGCGCCCCAGAAGCTTGTTTTCCGTGTTTGCGGCAAGCATCGTAAAAGCTTTCAGCGCGGAAACTTCCGCTTCAAAAAGAGTTGCAATCTGGCGGGAAAGAACCACCACGTCTTTTGGCTTGACTCTTTCAAAAAAAGAAAGTTCTAGAATAGATTTTTGTTCTTTTTCTTCTTTTATAGACAGGATAACCAAGCCTCGGCGCTGAAGCCCGCTTATGGCTATGTCTTGGTTGGGAGCATCAATTTCTCCTTCTTTACTCTCCCCTTCGGCATCTATGGCTTTATATTTGAAAAGCATAACTAATCATTCGTAATTTTTAATTCGTAATTGACTATATCATGCGCTCCAAGCCTTTTGGGTTAAGCGAATATTGATAAGCATTCTCAATGGAAATTTCGCCTGCCCGCACAAGCTCAAGGAGAGAGTGGTTCAGATCCACCATTCCGGATTCAGAGCCTGTTTCCACGACCACGTCTATTTCATGCGTGCGTTTTTCCCGAAGCAGATTTGCAACCGCATTGTTATTTAAAAGAAGCTCATATGCAGGCACAAGACCCCCGGCAATTCTGGGAATAAGCCTTTGCGAAAATACGCCGAGAAGAGAAGAAGCTAGCTGGGCGCGAATTTGATCTTGCTGGTCGCCTGGGAAGGAATCTATTATCCTGTCAATGGTTTGAGAGGCGTTGTTAGTGTGGAGCGTGGATAGCACAAGGTGTCCGGTTTCCGCCGCGGTTACCGCAGTCGCGATAGTTTCCGGCGTGCGCATTTCCCCGACCATGATCACATTCACATCTTCACGAAAAACTTCTTTAAGAGCGGTATGAAAATCTTTAGTATCAATACCAACTTCGCGCTGATTTATTATTGATTTATTTGCGGCGTATACGTGTTCTATGGGATCTTCAATGGTTATTATGTGGCGAGTCTGTTCGCTGTTAATGACATTGATCATCGCTGACAATGTGGTAGACTTTCCTTGTCCCACCGGTCCTACAACAAGGAAAAACCCTTGTTTCTTTCTGGCAATATCCGCCAAAATAGGAGGCAGGCGCAGTTCTGAGATGGTCTGTACCTTTGACACTAATCTGAAGACTGCATTTACCAAGCCTTTCTGGAAAAAAGCGTTGCCTCTTAGGCGCGCTTCTCCGCGAAAATCATAAGAGAAATCCGCTTCCTGGTTTTCTTTAAATTTTTCAATTTTATTTTTCTCCAGAATCTCGCCCAGCATCCCAAATATGTCTTCGTTTGTTAGAACTGGATGCTTGGCAAGAAAAATAAGCTCCCCCGCCACCCGAAGGGCAGGCGTCCGGCCTGCGCCCAAGTGCAGATCGGACCCGCTTTCGCGGATAACATTTAAAATAAGTTCTTCCAGCGTTTTTTTATAATCCATGGTTTTGAGCTTTTTTAGTTTCTAAAATTTTTACCACCTGTTCTATCACTTCCGCCGGAGTGGAATTGGCTTTGACAATATAGCCGGCCACGCCCAGTCGGTTGCCTTCTTCAATATCTTTCTGCTCGCTTTTATTTGATAAAACCACTTTCAAACAATTGGCGCACAATTTTTCATCATTCATTTTCTGCATTGCTTCAAAACCGTTCATCTCCGGCATAATTATATCCATCAAAAGAAGATCGGGTGAAAGCCCGTTTTTCAACTTCTCCAGCGCATGCACTCCGCTTGTAGCCGTATAAACTTCAAAATTATTCTGGCTGAATTTAAGCGCGTACATATCCAGCAGAAAATTATCGTCATCCACTATTAAAATTTTCTTTTTTTCTCCTTCCATAATTGTCGCTTAATTATACTATAAACCGAATTACAAGGGAACTTCCACCCCGTCCTTTGATTACAAAGTCCACCCCTCAAGAGGGGAATTTTATTCGTTTTCATTGTTAAAGTTGTACACCTCCGTGAAAGGTATAAGCCCCTGCACGGACTTAAGCATTGCGTCTTCTCTCATTATGAGCATCCCATTTTTTCGCGCAATTCGGTAAATCTCCGCGTTGGTAGGATTTTTCAAAATAACAGACTGCATTTCTTTATCTACTTTAAACATTTCAAAAACAGCTATGCGCCCTCGCGTCCCAGAAGGACATTCGGGAGATGGAACGATATCATACATCTTGTCTCCTATTTCCGGTCTGAAATCCGCAGGCAAATCTTTCATCTGCTCTTCAATTTGAGCGCGGACGCTTTCATCCATAGGCAGTTCTTTTCTGCAGGTAGGATAAGTGAGACGAGCCAAACGCTGCGCCATAGACACTATCAAAGTCGGCGCGATAAGGTACGGATCTATTCCCATGTCTACTAGACGCGGAATCGCTCCCACGGCGTTATTGGTATGCAAAGTAGAAAGCACGAGGTGTCCGGTCAGCGCGGCCTGTATCGCCAGCTGAGCTGTTTCTTTATCGCGAATTTCTCCGACCATTATTATGTCCGGGTCTTGTCTCAAAATAGATCGCAGTCCGGAAGCAAAGGTATACCCGATTTCCGGCATCATTTGCGACTGGTTTATATCAGGCATGTGATACTCTACCGGATCTTCAAGAGACACAATATTGCTGGATTCTTTGTCTAACTCATTCATCATTGAATATAAAGTGGTAGATTTTCCGGAGCCCGTAGGCCCTGTGATAAGTATAAGTCCATACGGCTTTTTTATTGCTTCTTTTATTATATTTAAATTTCTTTCAGATAGTCCCAACTGGTCTATCGGCTTAACCCCTTTTTCCGAGTCTAATATTCGCATAACCACTTTTTCTCCGTAATAGGCGGGCATGGTAGAAACGCGAAAATCTATTTTGTGTCCGTCAATATTTGCGCTGAAAGATCCGTCCTGTGGTTTTCTTTTTTCGTCCAGCCTGAGTTTGGCAAGAATTTTTACGCGGGCAACAATTCCTCCATAGACGTTTATAGGCAAAACTATGGTGGTATGAAGCATTCCGTCCACTCGAAAACGCACTTTCACTTTTTCGCCGGTATGCTCTATGTGTATGTCAGATGCATTGCCTTCAAGAGCAGTGCGTAAAATAACAGCTACAATTTTTATGACCGGCGCATCTTCCACTATTTTTTTCTCCTCTCCGGGTTTTACATTTCCTATTTCCTTGCTTAAATTTTCCTCACTCATGTTTTTCACATCAGCCATTTCTTCTTGTGAAAGTTCCTCCAAGGCTGACTCAACCTGGCTGCCAATCCCCTTGTAAGTCTGCATTACGCTATCGTAATCGCTCTTAGAAATAAGAAATATTTTAAAGGAATGCCGATTTTATTCGAAATGAATGAGAGCGCATCTATTGCCTGCATATTTTCCGGGTCCAGTGCCCCCACTTCCAGCACTCCGTCTTTCAACTCTATCGGCGCAAAACGGTAATGCATGGCCGAATCTTCTGAAATATATTTCAGCGCATCAAAAGACATAGACTGAATATCTATTTTTTTTATAGGGATATTCAAATATTCTCCTTTCAATTCAAGGATTTTATCTTCTGTCACGCCGGATTCTATAAGTACTTCGTCAATGCTTCCGCCATGTTCTTTGGCGCGATTTTTTATTTCTGCTATTTGGCTTTTATTTATTATGCCTTTTTTTGCAAGTTCTTCTAAAAAACTCATAAATAAATTACTTGGAAATTATGGTGTCCCTGTTCCGCTTGAGGGAGAGGCGGGGGCGGGAGGAGGAACTCTCGCGCTATCGTAGCCAAGGGGCGCAAAAGGATTCGGCCTTCCTTCTGTACCGTCGGGTATAAGGACTATGCTTGAGTCTTTCAAGTTGCTCCACGCCATCTCGTCAAAAATAGAATCATTCAAGCTTATATTTCTGACAGAAAGCAGAAGAGTAAGAAAATTTTCTGCAATTTTAGAGTCTGCATTAGGAAAAACCGCATTTGCTCCGGAATTATCAATGCTTGGGAGAGTTGTATTGGACGATGTAATCAAGTTTGTCTCAGGCATCTCCGGTTTTCGTACAAAAAACAAGTAAATCAGTATAAAAACCGCCGCGATTGATATAAATATTATAATGTTTCTAATTTTTGGCATTTTTAATTCTTTAACCAATAAGTTTTAATGGTAAAATCATATTGATACGAATCTGACGACAAGACCTTTGTGCCTACCGCTCCCGAGGAAGCAGAGGAAAATTTAACTGATGATATGTCCATAATGCGCAGATTATTTTCCAGATCTCGGGTGAAATTTATAAAATTATTATAGCTTCCTTTTGTGGAAAACTCTAAATCAAAAACACCATAATCTTTTTGTACCTGATTGCCAAAACCCCCCTGAAATAGAGCTCCCTGCTCCCCCTCTTTGGCGCTTTTTTCTACTGTATTGTATTTCACATTTGACAGAGTCATCCCATATGGCGCCGCTATCTGTTCTATCTCCAGTATAAGGCGGATATTGTCTACGTTTTCCGGCAGGAATTTTTCCAATTTATTCAAATTTTCCGGATCAATTGAATTATATTTTGCGGTAAGCTTGTCTCGTTCATTTTCCAGCATCTTAGAATTGCCGAGCGCGTCATTGTAAGATGCGGCTCTGTTATTTAATTCTGATATGCTGTTCATCATAGGATTTGTAAATACGAAAAATACTGAGACAGCGATTAGTATTAAAATGCTCGGCATTATGAATCTCATAAAATTTAAATATTCGCGCCTATGGTCTGCTTGTAATTAACAAAATTTGAATCTACCGAAAAATCCAGATCAAAAAGAACATTGGCGTTGGAGTCTAGCGTCAAGTTGGAAAAAATCGGATCAATCATATTCTTATTTTTAGCAAACAGATCAGATTGTAAAGCTATAGAACGATAGCCTACAGCAATTCCAGACATTTTTATTGCTACTTTAGATGTTTTATCTACCTCTAAACTATAGCTGAAGTCGGTAAAACGCACTGTCTTCATCGTAATTTCTTCAAGCAATTTAAAAATGGGGGTAATGGAAACATGGTTTGCGAGAATCTCACTGGATGCCTTAAGACGCCTGTCGAGAACTTTCAGTTCAGCTATTCTTGCAGGCTCAAAGCGTTTCTGCGCCAAATTTAAATCTCCCTCCATTTTTGCGATATTTTTTACTGTAATGCCTTTGTAAAAATAAAGCCCGCCGGACACCAAAAGGACTGTAAACAAAATAAACAAAGAAATTATAAGAAGCAGACTGACCGGACGCGACGAAACAGCGCGTTCCTTTACGATCGGCTTTTTAGGTATAAATGATGTTTGAAAATTTTGCTCCATGAATTCTTCCTACCTTCTAATTATATAACAAAAGCAACTTTAAAAGAAGCAAATTGTGTATAACTATTGACCTTTGCACCCCTAGCAAGGACTGTCCTAGCTAGTGGAGGGGTCAAAAGATAAATAACTCTCTATAAAATCTTCAAAATCTTTGTGCGTCGAAAAATATTTAGGAAAAGCTTCCATATTTAAAATACTATTCTCCTCTCTTTGTATACCAATATAGTCAAAATAACTTGAGTACCTGTACTTTTTTAAAAAGTCCCGCCAAACTTTTGAATTTTGTTTCTCTACCAACCCTTCCCATTCTGGAAATTCCAAATCCAGCGGATTCAAAGAAATATATCCAAAAAGATGTTTCAAGTATTTATCATTTGAAATATTTTTTGACTTAAATGGTCCGCCAAACAGACTCCCTGTCCTCTGATATTTAATATTGAAATACATTGAGTAAGCTGTTCCCAGCTTTTTCATAAATTGAGTTATCCCATCTTCCGCTTCTTCTCGAACTAAAAGGTGAAAGTGATTCGGCATAAGGCACCATGTGCCGATAGACACCAACTGCTTGCCTCTATCGCAGGAAAAAATTTCCTCATACTTTTTGTGAAGAATGTTTATTAAGTTATCAAGTTTTATCGGTTGATCAGAATTTGCCGCGTACAAAAGCATCATGAAACGCTGATAATCGTGAATGGATTTAAAAATAATCCGCTTGTCTATACCGCGATTATAAATATGGTAATACTCTCCGGGAACAAAAGCATCTTTTCGTAACATGATTTAATTATATCAATCCTTGATCACACTAGCAAGGACTGTCCTAGCTAGTGTTGTGTTATTGCAACTTTCTAAGCGCAAGTCCGAGGGCTACTGCGAATTCAGGGCCCATGGTGATAAGAACTTTCTCTAAAAATGCCGGGGCTTCTACTTTTGAGAATGGATGGCCGGTTTCAATTTCGGCGCGGAAATTATCCGCTGCGACTTCTTTAAGTCCTTTCAATAGGGCTCCCCCTCCGGTAAATATCACCTTGCTGATCGTGCGGTCGTTTTTCTTTTGATATCCCAACAACACATTGTTTGTTTCAGAAAATATATAATCAATATGAACTCTTATAATATCTGCCAATGTTTTCTCTGCCGGATCGCCGTAGAGTCCGAAATCTTTTTTCATTTTTTCAGCTTCGGCGAAAGGAATACTTAAAGATTTAGAAATGGAATTTGTGATGTCCGCTCCTCCCCTTTCTATGGTGTGATAGCTTTTGACCATGCCGAATTCAACGATGGAAAGCTTGGTGCGCGATGCTCCGAAATCCATTAAGAGAACAGGGGAGAGTTCGTGCTCAAAATTTGCGCGAATTGAAGAAAATATTTCAATTTCAAAAAAAGAAGATTCCAAATCGCTCTGCGAAAGTATAGAGCGATGCTTGCCTATGGCATCATTTTGAGTAACGACGACCAGCACATTTATTTTGTCCGCAGGCATAGACGGCATTTCCGGATTATTCATTTCTTCAAAAGACTGCTCTCTTTTTGGCAGGATAAAATAATCTATGGAAACTTCGGTGATAGGAACCGGAATATATTTGCGAGCCTCCGTCGGAACTATGGCGGCTACCTCGTCCTCTCCTATCTGCGCGGGAAGATCTAAAACAAAAATAAGGCTGGATTGTATGGGAATAGATAGCGCAATATTTTTACCCATCACGCCGGATTGTTTTAAAACCTCTTTCAAAGCTAAGGCAACTTTTTCAACCGGCAGATTTGTCACTCGGCCGGCTTCTAGATCTGCATAAGGGCCTAAGGCTATAGCTCCGTAGGTTTCCAGCACAGCTTTGCCTCCTTTTTTCTTTATTTCTACGACCTTTATAGACGAAGAGCCTATATCTACCCCTATGGCAGAACCTTCGGATGTGCGACCTATTTTATTAAAACCCGAAAAAATACTTTTCAGTAAATTACTCATGCGTGTTACTATTATACCATAATGGGGCTTACAAACACTATATTAGGGATTATTTTTCCTCTTAAGTGCCTCTTATGCGGAAAGAGCGGAATTGATCTCTGCCTAGAGTGCCTCCAAGATGCCCCTTCGGCCGAACGCGAAAGCGCTAAGTGGATCTTTCCTATCTTTGATTATCGCCACCCTGCAATTAAAAAATCACTATGGCTCTTAAAATATAACGGGAGGAAAAGACTGGCTAATGTGTTTGCGGAAATTATTTATGGAAAAATTATGGAGGAGCTCGCAGAACTGTCTGTAATGGAAAATTTTAGCGCGCCCATCTTAGTCCCTATTCCTCTTTCCAAAAAGAGGTATAGGGAACGAGGCTTTAATCAGACCGAACTTATTTGCAGAGAACTGATCAAAATAGACAAAACGAATAAGAAAAAAAATTTCATTTTGGAAGATAGCATTCTTATAAAACCAAACGACACAGAACACCAGGCCCGAATAAAAGACAGGACGCAGAGGCTGAAAAATATTTCCGGCTCTTTTAGCATTCAGAAAGGCTCGGATATAAAAGGTAAAAATATTATCCTGATAGACGACATACTCACTACCGGCGCCACCCTGAGCGAAGCCAGAAAAGTTTTGCGGCAAGCCGGAGCCAGAAAAATTATCGCTTTTGCTGTCGCCCATTAAAAAAAGATTTTTTTGTTATAATTAGATTACACCATGGAGCTTGTAGCAAATATCTGGCCATATGTATCTCTTCACCCTTATCTTTTTCTTTTCTTGGGAATGCTTGTCGGAGGAGAAACTTTTCTTCTGCCCGCGGCTTATCTTGCGGCAAAAGGCACTCTAACTTTTCCCCTCGTTATATTTTTTGCCAGCTTGGCCACTCTTGTTTCTGATACGACATGGTACTTTATGGGATGTTTTTTTCAGCTTGAGAAAATATTATCTTGGAAAATTTTTTTTAAAAAGCGAGAAATATCTCTTAAAATATTTTCAGTGTTTAAGGAACACAGCCGGAAACTTTTATTTATTTCAAAATTCGTATACGGAACCCGCACGCTTATACAGGTGCTTTCGGGCGCAATTCGCATGCCTTTTTTTCTCTACACCGCAGTAAACCTTTTCGGCATAATGAGTTATCTTATGGTCATCTCACTCGCAGCGCTTTTAACCAAAAAGAGTCTGGCAAATTTCGCAGGTATATCCTACAATGAGTATGTTTCAGCCGCAATTTTTATTTTTGTAATTGTTTTGATACATATATGTCTCAAAAAGTGGCTAGGCAAAAAACTTATAGCGCCGTCATCCCAGCCTGGAACGAAGAGCGGACAATAAAAGAAGTAATAAGCGCATTTAGGGCGCATCCTCTTTGTCATGAAATCATAGTTGTTTCAGACGGATCCACAGATAAAACCGCCGAAATTGCCCGCAGCGCGGGAGCAACAGTTATAGAGTTTGCCAAGAATTCCGGCAAGGGAGAAGCTATGGAGGCAGGGGTACAGGCTGCAAAAATGAACATCATTTTCTTTTCAGACGCAGACATACTCGGACTTGATTCAATTATAATTTCAAATATCGCAAATCCGGTTTTGGACGGCAAATATACGATGTCCATTGGAATTTTAGGAAGGCCTATTTATTGGCTTAACAGAATTTTGCACTTTTTCCCTCTCTTGGGAGGGCAGCGCGTTCTCACAAAAGAACTCTGGTATGCTGTGCCCAAAATATACCGCGCGCGTTTCCAGATAGAGACAGCTTTAAACTACTACAGCAAGAAATTCGGAAAAACAGCCCACTTTGTTCTTTTTCCGGACCTGCGGCAAATAAAAAAAGAGCTCAAGTATGGCATGTTGCGCGGATTTTGGATGCGGATAAAAATGTTTAGCGAAATTTTTATTGTTTCTGTCAGGCTATATATTTTTGACAGTATTTTAGAAATATTTATAAAAAAAATACAGCCCATAAAAATAGCCGTAAAGGAAGAAAAAACAAGCGAGTTTTAAAAAGAACCGCATTTTGCTATACTCTATAATAATATGAAATATTGCAAGGATTGCGAACCCGCTCAGGAAATACACTCTGTCGCTTATTTGTCCGTGGTGCTCGGATGGTTTGATGAGCCTTTGTTTGATCTGATGGAATTTATTTTCAGGAATACCGCGGAAAAAATCTCTCAAAAAATAACCGTTCCTTTTTTCAAATTAATGGTTTTTTTAAAACTGGGCCGCTTCACCGGCAAGCCGGACGAGAAAGATACATGGCGCACCAAATGTTTCTGGGAAGAAGCAGAAAGACGCGGGATAAAAATGCGCGAATTTCACTTGGGTCCTATCCGAGATGGATTTATCGCGGAATACGAAAAGAACGGCAAGAATAAAACGATAATTTTTGACGGTTTGCCCAGGCCCGGCTTTCATGAATCTGCCGCCCTAAAATGGATGGATAATAAAGGCATAATGAAAAAGAAATTTTTGAAAGAAGGTTTGCCTGTGGCCCGCGGAGGAGTGGCTTTTACTAAAAGGAAAGCGCTTAAAATTTTTGATAGCATAACCAAGCCTGTAATCACAAAGCCAAACTTGGGTTCTCGTTCCCGCCACACCCTGATACATATAGATACCGAAGAAAAACTTATATATGGATTCAAAAAAGCAAAGAAGCTTTCCCCGCTTGTAGTAATAGAGGAAGAGTTGCGCGGTTTTCTTTTTAGAGGAACTCTAGTCGGCGGAAAATTGGCAGGCGTGATCAAGCGAGATCAGCCGGAAGTCATAGGAGACGGAATACATACTTTACAAGAGCTCATGGATAAAGAAAATGAGCGCCCCGAACGCAAAGGTCCTATTTTTCACAAAATAGTTATAGACCCCGATACAGAAATAGAATTGAAACGCGAAGGCATAAAAATGAGCGACATTCCGGAAAAAGGGCGCATAATTACTTTTTCGCAAAAGACCAGTAGGGGGTGCGGAGGCACCACTACCGACGTAACAGATATAATTCACTCTGACAATATTGAAATGCTGGAGCATGTCGGAAGATTTTTGAAGGACCCGCTCGTGGGGGTAGACTTTATAATAGAAGATATTACAAAGTCTTGGCGCGAAGAACAACATTCGGGAATAATAGAATGCAACTCGCTCCCGTTTATAGACTTGCATCACTATCCCCTTTTTGGCAAAGCGCAAAATGTCGCCGGCAAACTTTGGGATTTGGTAATGCCCGAATCAAAAACAGACTAAAATAGACTAATTTATTTTTTATTGACCGTAATTTCTGATTTTGGATCAAAAGCATCTGGATCTATTTGAAGATGTGAAGTGAACTTTTGCTGAACAACAAATTCTCCTAAAAAACTTAAGAAATCCTCTTGCGCTTCTCTTTCTCCCTTTTCTTCTATGTGTTCCATGGGATGCGCTTCCGGCGTAAATTCAAAATGTCCGCGTATTTCTCCATCGCTGTACACGCGCAAATGATACTGATCTTGAAAGTCTGTCAATTTTCTCCAGCTTAAAACCTGACTTTCATCCACCCAGGCGATAAAATGATTGCCAAAACCCCACTTTTCATTTAGATGTTTTTTGAGCTCTTCAAGCGTCTTTCCTGGAACAAGCCAGCCAATGTGATATTTCTGCCTGCCCTTTTTGTGCCAGATAAGGCCTATTCTTAAAAGAAATTTTCTCAGAGGCAAAAAAAAGCTATAAATAAAATTCCAGATTTTTTGTTTTATTTTATCGGAAAAACTCATGGCAATATTATTATTATAACACGCTGGCGGTGTATTCTAAAAATAGCTGGAATATGCTAGAGTAGTTACGTAATTAGTTACGTAACTAATTACGTAATAAACTTGAAGGAGCCGTGGGAGAGCGGTTTAATCTACCTCTTTGCTAAAGAGGCAGGGGCTTTAAAACCCCTCGGCGGTTCGAATCCGCCCGGCTCCGCAAAAATTCGGGTGAAGCATTGCCGCGAAAAAATGCGCCCGCGCGAAGCGCGGGTGGTGCCGCCGAATCCGCATCAAACCCAAACCCCGCCAGGATTTTCCACGCTCCGCGTGGCTCAAAAAGTATGGTTCGATTGTGAATTTTAAAGTTCGAACCGACTTTTTGGAACAAATGAAGATTTCCTTCATTTGTTTTGTCGTTAGCCAATTCCGCGTTGGTAATATTGTCCTTTAGGAATTTTTCTGTAAGTTCGAACCGATTATGAGATTTTTTGTCAAAAGCCGATAATTTCTCTTTGAGAAGCTGTTTAGAGCCAACGAACGCACTTTTTGCTTCTTTGTATTCTTCCAACAAAAGTGCGTTCTCTAAATACGCCGACATCAGCTTCTCGATTTTAGAATCCAAAAGAGAAATTTCGTCTTTTGTGCCCTGAGAAAAAATCTCGCTTGATTGGACGGCTAACGATTGATCCTTTCTGTTTTCTTCAATCATCCATTGTGCCCAATCAAGTGGCAAAGAAACCTTTTTGATCTTTTCTGCTATCTGGGAAGTGATGATTTCTTCACGAACATATTTTTGATTACAAGGATTTTTCCGTTTGGTACAGCGGAGATAGTTATGACCTTTCTGGGTTTCTGTTGTAATGAAGCAACTACATTCTCCGCAATGGAAAAATCCACGATATAAATATGTTTTAAATCCGGTTTCTTTTGGTTTACTTTTTCTACTCATTACTTCCTGGCATTGGTCAAAAAGTTTCTTTGTGATAATCGGTTCGTGCTTGCCCTCATATATTTCACCGCCATGACGCATGAGTCCGCAAAATATTGGATTGCGAAGTATCTCGTGCATGACGGAGATGGAAAGTTCTTCACTTTTCATTGAGCGCAGTCCAAGTTTAGTTACCATATCTCTAATTTGTCGGATAGTATATCTACCACTTGAATATGCCTCGAACGCTTTTTTGATATATGGCGCGCGTTCTGGATCGGGAATGATAATTTTCTTCTCACTGTCATTTAAATATCCCATCGGAGCGTTTCGAGGCCATATTCCTTCCTTGAGTTTGTTTCTGTGTCCTCTTTTAATATTCTCCGACAAATTATCCACATAATACTTGGACTGCGAAAATGCTATTGAGAGCATGAACTTTCCTTGCGGTGTGGGGTCAAACCAAAAAGTAGAGAATTTTAAATCTTTAATTATTTCTGTATCAACGAGGTAGATAATTTTTCCTCCATCTACCGAGTTTCTCGCAAGTCTGTCGGGGTGCCACGCCAAAATACCTTCTGCTTCGCCTCTTTCCATTCGTTCCATCATTTCATTAAAAACCGGACGGCCTGGTATTTTGGCGGTCTGCTTTTCGACAAAGACATCAACTATTTCTAAACTTTCTTTTATCGCTATCTCCTTTAATTCAGAAAGTTGATCGGAAATACTGCGGACTTGTCTGTCTTTGTCGTCTGTGGACTTGCGAGTGTATATGAAAAACTTTTTGGTTTGGTTCATGGTGTCTAAAAACCCAAAAGGGCAACTCTGTGTAACCAATCCAGCCTTCGCTAAACTGACAGAGATGCCCTTTAAGATTCACAATTAAAAATTGCAAAATAAAAAGCGAAGCTGTTGGGTTGGTTACCAGTCAATATTACCATAGTTGGATTTGCATTGGCAACGAAGAGCCACGCGGAGCGTGGAAAATCCTGGCGGGGTTTGGGTTTGGTGCGGAAACGGCCGGATCACCTGCGCTTCGCGCGGGCGCATTTTTTGGCGGGAATGCTTCACCCGAATTTTGGCGGTGTATCTTGGACAAAGTTCGAAATTACTTCGAGCTAAATCCAAATGATTAAATTATTAAAAGCGGTCTCAGAAAAGCGGAAGCAATATTTTGGGGATTAGGTTTCCGCTTTTCCTCGGCTGAATGTTCTTTTGGCGAGATTCAGAATTCTGCCCGCAGGAGGGGTTTGGGGAGGAATGCGGGCGGGTTATCTCCCTTTCCTTTACATTAGGATACTCTTTGCATATAATTATGAAAGTGCGTCGAATATCAATTTTATGGATAAAAAAAATATTTTTTGCAACTTAAAGGATTTAAAGAACGAAGACAGTGTCGAAAAACTCTTTATTGATCGTTTAGTTGTAGCGCTTGGTTATAGAGATAAAGATGTTAAAACAAAAATATCTATTAAAGAATTGGTTATTGGAAAAGGACGCAAGAAAGAAAATCATAAGCCCGACTATGTTTTATATAAAAATAAAAAGCCTGTCGTAGTAATAGATGCAAAGCCTACTTGGGATAATATTGATGACTACATATACCAAACTTCTGGTTATTCTCTGGCTTTGAATCAAACTTTCAAAGACGAAGATCCTATAAAATATTTTATATTATCTAATGGACTTACTACAAAACTATATAATTGGAACTATACAGAGGAACCAATCTTAGTTTTAAAATTTGATGATTTTCAAACTAATAATCCTAATTATAAAAAACTTTTGAAGACAATATCTTTTAATGAAGTTATTACTTCGCAGGAAAAAAACAAATTCAAGTTTGAAAAAGTTTCAACTGATGAAATTGAGGGAATATTCGAGGCTTGCCATAATCTGATATGGAAAAAAGAATCCATAAGCCCAACAGACGCTTTTTATG
Source organism: Candidatus Nomurabacteria bacterium (assembly GCA_016186435.1). Classification (GTDB taxonomy): domain Bacteria; phylum Patescibacteriota; class Minisyncoccia; order Phycocordibacterales; family UBA9973; genus UBA9973. Next base: position 25,809 of record JACPLQ010000005.1, read on the forward strand.
AGTTTTGTAAACTTTTCTTTATAAAACTAAAACAAGACAAAGAAATTCACAAAAAATTCATTGAGAAAAATATTGATCTTGATGATATTCCTCTAGACGAGTTCCATTTTTCTGAAAAATGGATTGACAAACAAGGCGCAATTAATCCTGTAAACTCAATATTATTTAGAGAAAAACTTTTACCTTTTTTGAAAAAAGAAAGGGAAGAAAATAAAAAGAAAAGAATATTCGAGGAAAATGAAGTTATAGATCTTCAGGCATCCACGATTAAGGAAGTGGTGAAACTTTTACAAAATGTAGATTTCTATAATATAGACGAGGATTTGAACGGTAGAATGTTCGAGACCTTTCTTTCTGCAACAGTAAGAGGGAAAGACTTAGGTCAATTTTTCACACCCCGCAATGTGGTAAAGTTTATGGTCAAAATGGCTGATATTGAAGTCAAAAAAGAAAAGATTGACATTATCTACGACGGTTGCAGTGGTTCAGGTGGATTTTTGATCGATGCGATGGCTGACATTGAAAATAAGATAGAAAACTTAAGGAGTTTGACTGATTTGGAAAAAAATAAATTAAAAGAAGGTGTTTATAAAAATAACATATATGGCACTGAAAAAAGTTTAAAAAATTCGCGCGTCACGAGAATGAATCTTTGGTTCCATGGAGACGGTTCCAGCAATGTATATTGTTTAGATACTCTTGATAAACAATTTAGATATGATGAAAGTTTATCTGAAGAAAGACGGGACGAAATAGATGAAATAAAAAACAAAATACTAAACGAAGGATTAAAATTTGATATTATCCTTACCAACCCACCATTTTCTACAAGATATGAGTGGAGCAAAGAAGACGAAAGGGCGATCATTGAAGATTATGATATAAGTTATAAGGGACTAAATAAAGATAAAGAGGACAGAGTCACTTCTTTAAAATCAAACGTTTTATTTATAGAAAGATATCACGATCTCCTTAAAGAAAACGGGAAACTTCTAACTGTCATTGATGAGAGTGTTTTAAACGCAGATCAAGAAAAAGATTATCGAAAATTTATTTTAGATAAATTTATTATAAAAGCTGTTATATCCTTACCTAGAAATACTTTTGTAAATGCAGACACAACTACTAAAACCTCAATCTTATATTTGAGAAAGAAAACAGATCCAACAGAGCAACAACCTCCAATATTTATGGCAATATCTAACAACATTGGCCATAGTGATAGTGGAAAATTCGAGCTAGAAAAATGCGATTTGATGAAAATCGAAAAAAATGGAAAAGTGTTAAACAGTGAAATTGAAACCATATTGGAGAAATTTCAAAATTTTGAGCATGGAAACTAAAATTTTCACATTAAATGAAGTCCAGAACTTAGACAAACTTAGCTGTCATAATTACGACCCTGAGCTTTTGGCTCTTATAAAAAAACTCACGACTAACCAAGAAGTTGTAAGTTTAAAAAAATTGTCTGAAAAAATAACATATGGAAGTGGAAAATGGGAGTTAAGGACGACTGATTATGTCCCAGAAAGCTACCCAGACAGAGTTAAACTTTTACAAATTTCAAACATAGACGATAATGGGCAAATAATAGAAACTGAGAGAGATAAATATATAAGTTCCGACCTTCATGCTAAATGGGCAGTCTCAAAAGTAAGAAAAGGAGACTTGGTAATTGCCATAACTGGAACCCTTGGAAGAATTGCACTTTTTGATAAAAACTACGAAGCAAATTTAAACCAAGCTCTAGGAATAATTAGATTAAAAAAAGAATTTAATGGTGTAAAAATATTACCAGAATTCGTCCACCTTTATCTTAATAGTTATTATGCCGTTGAACAGTTTATGGGATTGGGTGGATATAGAGCCGGTCAAAGCGGATTATCTTTAGATGAGATCGGTTCAATTTATATTGTTTTGCCGGAAGAAAAAAAACAAATAGAAATTTTAGAAAAGGTAAAAAAAATAAGAGATGAGGCAAGTGAACAAAACAATCAGTTTAAAAAATCCCTTCAAGACATAAGCAACACAGTGGATAATTATATTAATTTTGACTTAAGCCAAGTATCAAAAACATGGATTACAGGAAATGAAGAAATCATAGACAGGATTGATTGCTATTTCCATAGCCAACAACTAAAACTTATTCACAAAAAGATAAAAGAATTAGACAAAAAAGACTTTGATATCATTAAGGCAGGAGACTTAAATTTAATAAAAGCCGTAAGCAAAAAATGGGTTGATAAAAATAAATTTCATATTTTTAAGTATATAGATATAGGCAATACAGAAAAAGAATTAGGAGATATTAAGGGTTTTGAAGAAGATATTCTATTAAATTTGCCGTCACGTTCTAGAATGTTTACTTTGACCGATGACTTACTACTTCCTAGGCCGATAGGATCAACGCAGGGAATAATAAAAATAAAAAAAGAATTTGATAAACAATTTTTTTCAACAGGCAATATACAAATTAGACCAAACAGTTCTGATGAAGCTTTCTTATTATGGGCAATACTGAAAAGTAATACTGTTCAAAATCAACTTTTTTATCTACAATCGGGTAGTTCTCAACCTGATATTACTCCAGAAAACTTTAAGAAATATGTTCTAATTCCAATTCCAAAAGGTGAAATTAAGGAAAAAATAATCAAGGATATAAAAAGTATTTATGGGATGGCGAGAGAATATAAAAGTAATGTAAAGAGTAAAGAAAGTGAAGTATATAAAACATTTGTCAAAGAAATAGACAAAGAACTAAAGTGAAGGAAAATAAACTTGAACAACTGGAACTTTAAAGTATACTTCTATGCCTGACGACCAAAATACAACACAAAACCCAACTTCCGAAGAAAACCCTTCACGAAGAAATACAGCAAAATCAAGCTCAAAACGACCAAACGCCGCAAACTGATGAGAACTCAAGCCCCGAACCCGAAACGGCTCAAATACCAGTAAATGAGCCGTTGGAAGAACCCGAAACTTCTCGTCGTGAACAGGCCGAACCTGTTCGTGAAAATTCTAAACGATTTCTTGCACGTGAACTTTTAATTACAGCTCGAAATGCCATTCAATTCCGTAAACGAAAGAAGCTAGATCGCGTAATGTCTTTGTTTCTTAAACAATCCAAAATTACAAACGACGAAGTCGAGAAATTACTTCATGTATCTGATGCAACTGCAACTCGGTATCTCTCACAACTAGAGAAGGAAGGAAAAATAAAACAAAGCGGAAAAACAGGAAAAGGGGTAAAATATGAAAAGCTCTAAAAAATATGATTTCCCCGAAATTAAAAACTATCTTACTGCTTTCGATACCTTTGTTTGCCTTACATGCGTTAGAAGAATACTTCTTTAAATTTTATCTTCTAGACCCGTCTTTTGCATGGGTTGGAAATATTTTTAATTACACACCGGCGGCAGTTTTCTTGGCCGAGCAGGTACTAGGGCTCTTACTAATACTCTTAACTATTTATAAACCCCGAAAAATTTTGTTGGTTATAGTTGGTCTGATATTTGTTATCGAAGTATCACATCCAATAATCGCAATTTATTCGCATCTGTATGCTGGGCTTTTGACATCAGTCCCGCTGATTGTACTTGGCATCTTGTATTGGAAAAACTTTTTATCTAGGGAGTGAGTTTCGCGTGCACGCACGGGTGGGCAGAGTTTGCGTAATCGCAAACTCGGGGCAAGCACGATGGCATTTGCGCCTTCGGGCATTTCCGCTAGGGTGTCTGGGCTAAAGACGAGCGCCTGTGTGGTATGAAATGGAGAATCGAAAGCGAAAGCTACACACCAAACGTAAACTGAAAAACCTGAGAGGGGTTTGTGCGGCCGGGTAGGGTGAGCCCTGTTCCGCTCTGCGGAATGCGACCGCAGGGAGCACGAACCGAGGCAACGCACTGGGGAGAGGAGCATCCTCTCCCCAACCAGAAATGGGAACGGCTCATTTCCTGGTATTTGAGCCGTTCCCATACCTAGAACTGGCGCTCGTAGCCCTAGCGGAAATGCCCGAAGGCGGATGCCGAGGGTGTATTCCCTTTAGACTGGACACAATGTTATGATGAACGAAGGCACCGATGTATTTTGGATTTTGAGTTTCCCGCATTCCTCCCCAAACCCCTCCTGCGGGCAGAATTCTGAATCTCGCCAAAAGAACATTCAGCCGAGGAAAAGCGGAAACCTAATCCCCAAAATATTGCTTCCGCTTTTCTGAGACCG
>JACPLQ010000011.1 GCA_016186435.1 Candidatus Nomurabacteria bacterium
ATCCAGCGCCCAGGCAATCCATCTCAAGCTTTTCCCTTTTCTCAAAAACTTTTCAATTTTTTCTCGCTCTTTTAAATCAAAATGCTTAAATCCTTTCATTTCTTAATTTTACAAGTGTTCGAATTCAAAGGTAAATCCACACCGGAGGCTCGAAAGAGCAGGCCGTAGGAGAAAAGAAATGAGAAAGTTTTTAGCCACGTTCTTTGCCATTTGCATGTTCGCCACGATTGTCGGCGCGTCGCCGACGTCGGATGAGGCCCGCAAGGCGCTCGTTACGGTCGCGGAGCTCGGCCGAGTTGTTGATGGCGGTCCTGTCGCCGGGGAGGAGCGACTGGTGGTTGGAGAGCTCAGAGGACGGCTCTCTAAACATCAAGTTGTTCCGCTGGGGCTACGCATCCCCGAGCCGCCCCAGATTTTGTTCAGCTTCTGGGGAATTGACGAGCACAACAACGTGCTCATCGGCATGGACGGGTTTTTTGAATTCGTGCCGGCGAACCCGGTGCGGTTCTCTGTCAACGGAACTCGGGCATCGCGGGATGTCGGGGTCCAAACGGTACCGGTGGCGAATGTCGGCTCGCCATACGATGTCTTCGGCAACGCAACTGCGGAGTTCCACGCAATTGCGCTCCACCTGCCGGGGAGGCTCGGTGTTTATAACATCGAGGCAGAGGCAGACTGGCGCCCCGAGTTTTATTTCGGGGTGGACTACCGGCATGAGGTAGTCCCGCTCGGTGCTATTCTTTACCTCTGCACGAGCGCAGACAAGGTATCAATGTTGTTTGTCTTTGATACCTTCGACGGCAAGTTCCCGTCTACTCCGCTCTTTACGGTGAACGATGAGCCGCTGATTTCGGTCGAGCCAATCGTTATTGGTTCCATCGAAGACGCGCCGTTTATCACAACAACTCTCGTGGTGGTGTCGAAAGACACCTACCAGAAGCTGTGGGAGTCGAGAGAGGGTGGAGTGAGTGTCGTCGTCGCGGGAAGCGATGGAGTTACGATCGAGTGGCAAGATTACATCCCGCCACTCGAGGTGTTAGGGGAGTGCGAATCAACCAGCACTCCCACGTCCACTCTCACACCGTGAACGAACCGCGAGCTTGGGCGCGTAATCCCAAGTAGAAAGGAGAAATATCGAATAACCGCACGAGAAGCCGCATGACGCGCTCCGTGCGGTTTTCTCATTTTTATCTTCTTATCATTTCATTTCTGACGACCGTCCAAAAGTGTTAAGTGAGTAAAATCAGCATATGCGAAAATTACTCACATGACAAATTATTGCATTTTATTTAATTTATCCGGACGAAAATTAGAGCAAGCTTTACTAGAACATCTCTCCGGAATAGTTTTTGTGCCGAGCATCATGAGACTTCCGCATTCTTTGCAAATGTTACCGGTAGGTTTGGCTTTGATGGCAAATTTACAGGCAGGATAGTCGGAACAGGAATAAAAAATTCCGAAACGTCCTCGGCGCTCACTGATGTCACCTTTTTTGCAGTCCGGACAAATTATACCTGTCCGCTTTCTGGCAAGTTCCGCTTCGTCTTGTTTTACAAATTTGCATTTCGGATAACGGGAACAAGATACGAAAGTTCCGGAGCCGTCGCGCCTCGCGCGGATGACAAGTTTGCCCTTGTGGCATTGCGGGCATTCCTCACCAGTTTCCTCCGGACCCTTGAGCTCCGTGCCGTCAAGCATGAGCGCGCCGTCGCAGTCCGGATACTTGGAGCAAGAATAGAATTTTCCACCACGAGAGAGCTTGACAATCATCGGACCTCCGCATTTTGGGCATTTGATATCTTCCGGCGCATCACCCAAGTTCGTGGCTTTCTCCAGTTTCTCTTTCGATTGGACGTCTTTTAAGAACGGTCCGTAAAAATCTTTCAGCGTTTTTTCGTATTCGCGTTCACCGCGAGAGATTTCGTCCAGCTCGTCTTCCATTTCAGCAGTAAAAGTATCAGAAATATAATTTGCAAAGTGTTTTTCCAAGAAATCAGATACAACTTCGCCGATATCAGTAGGAAACAATGTTTTACCTTCTTTGCGTACATACCCGCGTTCTTCAATCGTGCGCATTATTGACGCATACGTAGAAGGCCTGCCGATACCCCTGCTTTCAAGCTCTTTGACGAGTCCCGCTTCACTGTATCTGCCCGGAGGTTCGGTAAATTTTTCTTCGCTGATTAGATTTAATAGTTTTAATTTTTCGCCGGCAGTTACTAAAGGAAGTTCTACATCGTCCCCCCGAGCGCCAGTATCGACTGCTAGCCAGCCCGGAAATAATAGGCGAGAACCCGTGGCGACGAAATCCGGAATTACTTCTCCATAATTACCACCCCCAACCCCCTCCTTCTGAAGGAGGGGAGCTATGTTCGCGGTAATTTTTGTCTTTAATAATTTTGCATCAGTCATCTGCGAGGAAACAGCCCGTTCCCAGATTAAGCGATACAGTCTGCTTTGCTCGTCTGTGCCTAAATGACCCGAGATAAGCTTGTCTATATGAGTCGGCCTAATAGCTTCATGCGCTTCTTGAGCATTTTTGGATTTAGTTTTATAAATTCTATTTTCTGTATACTCTGCGCCGTATTCTTTTTTTACAAATGACAAAATTTGTCCTTGCGCAGCGGCTGAAAGATTGGTGCTGTCTGTTCGCATATATGTAATATGTCCGGCTTCATAAAGTTTCTGCGCTATCTGCATCGCGCGCGAAGGGGAGTAGCCCAAGCGGGAGCTGGCTGTTTGCTGTAAGGTAGAAGTTGTAAATGGCGCGCGAGGAGAGCGCTTCTGTTCGCTTTCTTTTACGCCCTTCACGAGCCATGTGCCCTTTTTTCCTTCTTCTAATATTTTCTCTACCAACTTTTCATCACGAGGTTCTTCACTGCACTCTAAGGTAAGCTTATCGCCCTTTTTTGTATCAAAAAGACCGAGTATTTTCCAATATTTTTCTGGTACAAAAGCTCGTATTTCGCGCTCGCGTTCCATTATTATGCGAAGCGCGGGGGATTGAACACGGCCGGCAGAAAGCCCATAGCGTACTTTTTTCCAGATAAGTCCTGACAAATCATATCCCACCAGCCTATCAAGCACTCTTCGCGCCTCCTGCGCTTTGCGCAAAGCCGTATCAATTTTTCTCGGATTTTTTAACGCTTCTTGTACTGCGTCTTTAGTAATTTCGTAAAAAGCTACTCTTTCTATCGGTGCTTTAACTTTCTTATTTTCGTTTAAAAGTGTCTCTATATGCCAAGCTATCGCTTCGCCTTCGCGGTCAGGGTCTGTTGCTAAAAGTACTTCGCTTGATTTTGAAGCCAAGTGCTGCAGTTCGTGGACAACTTTTTCTTTGCCTTTTGAAATTTCATAATGCGGAATAAATCCGCCTTCAATATCTATAGCTTTTTTATTTGATTTAGGCAGATCGCGAACGTGACCCACGGATGCGCGTACTACAAAAGAATCTCGATCCGCCCCTCCATTGGCGGACAAGTATTTCTCGATTGTCTTTGCTTTACTTGGTGATTCCACAATTAAAAGTTTCATGCATAGCAAGTATTACACAGAATATATTTCAAACGCAAATAATTAAAAAATTCAAGACAATATTTCAGTCTAAAAACTGGCGCGAATTTCTCCCATTTCTTCTTTAATAAGTCCTTTAATTTCCATTATAGAAAGTGCCGCATTTGCAATACCCGTCGCCATCTTCATTTTTCTGATCAACTCATCTCTTTCTAAGGGCTCTCTTAATAATTTTAAAATAGCTTTTTCTTCGATCGTAGCATCATCAAACAGGTTTTGCTGTTTGCTTTCATTATCTATTTTAAAACCAAGGGCTTCTAAAATATCATCACTGCAAGTTACCGGAGTTGCGCCCTGCTTGATCAATCTATTTGTTCCTTTTGAAAATTCCGAGTTAATCGGACCAGGCACCGCCAAGACTTCTCTGTTGTAGTCAAGTGCCATCCTTGCGGTGATCAGTGTTCCGGACTTATCCTGCGCCTCTATTATAAGTGCGGCTTTAGAAATACCAGCGACCAATCTATTTCGCATTGGAAAAGTATAATAAGCTGCTTTTAAATCCGGTTCAAATTCTGACAAAATACACCCTCCCGAATTAATTATTTTTTCGGCAAGTTTAAGGGATGATGGCGGAAAGAAAACTTTCTCTGAAATTCCTGACCCCGGAAAAGCTATTGCAAAAAGTCCTGCGTCTAGCGCGGCTTCGTGGGACAGCGCATCAATGCCCACCGCCAGCCCTGAAACTATTGCTATAGGATATCCTTTTAGTCCGGAGATTAATTTCTTTACAGCATCTTTGCCATATGTGGTGCATTTTCTGGAACCGACGACGGCTAGACATATCGTGTCTTCGGGAGGAAGCGATCCCGCAAGGTAAAGTTTTTTGGGAGGCTGGGGAATCTCGCGCAGATCTTTCGGAATCTTTTCATTTTCTAAAATTTTTAAATCAAACTTCATATATTTTGTAATTCTATCAGTTTTATTATATACTACAAGTATGTTAGACATAAAATTTATTCGTGAAAACAAAGACATCGTGCAGGCGGGCGCTGTGAAAAAGCGAATTGAGATAGATATAGAAAAACTTATAGCTCTTGACGACGAGCGGTTAAGCCAATTAAAAGAAATTGAAGAGCTTCGAAGCGAGGTGAACAAAGTTTCCAACGACATCGCTCGCAATCAGGATTCGGCTCTAAAGGTCCAGCTCATTGAAGAAATGCGGGCGGTCAAAGAGGAGATAAAAGCAAAAGAAGAAAAGATGAAAGCTATAATGGAAGAATGGCAGAAGCTAATGGTTCAAGTTCCAAATGTCCCTGATATGTCTGTGCCGGATGGAGCTAGCGATGAAGAAAATATGGAAGTTCGTGTGTGGGGAGAAAAACCGCAATTTAATTTTACCCCAAAGAGCCACGTAGAACTCATGACTATGCACGATATGGCGGATTTTGAACGCGGAGCCAAGGTTGCCGGATTCCGCGGTTATTTTATGAAAAATGACGGCGCGAGGCTGGAATGGGCGCTTATGCATTTTGCTGAAGACCGATTTATTAATAGAGAAGGATTTACTCCTATGATAGTCCCATCGCTTCTCAGACGGGAGCCTTTTATGGGCACAGGATATTTGCCTCAGAGCGAAGAGGACCTATATAAAACTCAAGATGGGGATTATCTTGCCGGAACGGCAGAAGTCTCCGCTATGGGATACTATATGAATGAAATTTTAGATAAAAAAGATCTGCCGATTAAATTTTTCGCTTTCTCGCCATGTTTTAGGCGTGAAGCAGGAAGCCACGGCAAAGATACGAAGGGCATATTTAGAATTCACGAGTTTATGAAATATGAGCAAGTAGTATTATGTGAAGCCTCTCACGAAGAGTCTGTGCGGTTTCACGAAGAGTTAACGCTTAATTCTGAAGCATTACTTCAAGAACTTGGGCTTCCATATCGCGTAGTCGTAAATTGCGGAGGAGATTTAGGTTTGGGCCAAGTAAAAAAATACGACATTGAGGCTTGGATGCCAAGCGATGGCAAATACAGGGAGACTCATTCTTCCTCGTATTTTCACGATTTTCAGGCGCGAAGACTCGGCATCAGGTATAAAGATGAAAATGGAAAATTGCATTTCGTCCATTCTTTAAATAACACTGCGCTCGCTATGCCTCGTATAATCTGCCAGATAGTGGAAAACTACCAGCAGGAAGACGGCAGCATTTTAATACCTGAAGTTCTCCGTAAATACATGGGAAAAGATGTAATTAAATAATTCTTATGCAAAAAAGAAATGTCCTTTCCTCTCCGCGCCTGAATGAACTCAAAAAACAAAGACGGAAAGTTGCAGTCAATAAATTTTTAATAATATTTTTTATAGCAGTAATTTTGTTTGCTCTCGGCGCTTATCTTTCTCAGCTTAAAGACTTAAATATAAGTCAAGTTGAAATCTCCGGAAACAAAATCATTGATACGAACGAAATAAAATATGTCGTAGATGAACAAATTGCGGGAAAATATTTGCGGCTCTTTCCAAAGAGTAATGTGCTTTATTATTCTAAGAGCGCTATAAAAACGGGGCTTCAAAATAAATTTCACAGACTAGGCAATATTGATTTATCTATTAAAGACAGAAAGACATTGTTGGTGTCTGTTCTTGAACGCGAGGCAAAATATTTATGGTGCGGAATGATGCCCGCGTCGGGTGTCCAACACCCGACAGAGGAAAAATGCTATTTCTTGGATGATACAGGGTACGTTTTTGATGAAGCGCCTTATTTCTCTGGCGAGGTTTATTTTAAATTTTACGGACATTCGGACGCCGGACGTGGAACGTCCGACAGGACTGGTTTCTATTTTTCGGAACGGAATTTTAGACAACTGGTTTCTTTTAAAGATGTGCTGATAAATATAGGATTAAAGCCGGTAGTGATAAATATACTAGAGAATGGAGACATTGAATTATTTTTGGCGAGAGGGAATTCATCTAAAACCGGGCCGAAAATAATTTTTAAACCCGATGCCGATCTCTTAAATGTGGCCGAGAACCTGCAGGCAGCGCTCGTGACCGAGCCATTACTATCTGGATTTAAAAATAAATATTCTTCGCTTTTGTATATTGACCTCCGTTTCGGCAATAAGGTATATTTCAAGTTCATGGAATGGGCCTCAGGCGCTGGGCTTTAGGCAATAGTAAAAAAATGAAAAACTTCTGGAAAAAACTCAAGAAACCTATTTTTTGCTTGGCTCCTATGGCAGACGTCACCGACTGTGCCTTCAGGCAAATAATCACAAAATACTCACGCCATGGCGGAGCAGGCGGCGGGCCAGATGTATTTTGGACGGAGTTCGTATCAGCGGATGGTCTGGCTCACCCTGTGGCGCGAGAAAAACTTCTCGTTGATTTAAAATTTTCAAAAAACGAACGGCCTATTGTGGCTCAGATATTTGGCTCTAATGCTAAAAATATTAAAAGCGCATCTCGTTTATGCAAAGAGCTTGGCTTTGATGGCATAGATATAAATATGGGCTGTCCGGATAGATCTATAGAGAAGCAAGGTGCTGGTGCGGCGATGATCAAAAACCCTAAGCTTGCGAAAAAAATTATACAGGCTGTAAAAGAAGGCGGAGGCGGGCTTCCCGTATCTGTGAAAACTCGTATTGGCTACAACCCTCCTTCGCCTAAAGGCTTCGGACGGGCAGGTAAAAATGATCATTTGCTAGACGAAAAGTGGATCAGAGCTTTGCTTGAAGAAGATCTAGCAGCACTTATTGTGCACCTGCGAACCAGAAAAGAAATGTCTAGTGTTCCGGCGCATTGGGAATTGATGAAAGAAATTGTTGCAATTCGGAACGAAATGAAAGTCGAGACATTGATCATTGGTAATGGAGATGTCGAAGACATTGACGACGCTAGGAGGAAATGTGAAGAATCCGGCTGCGACGGCGTTATGCTCGGTCGGGCGATATTCGGAAATCCGTGGTTGTTTACCACCTCTCCCCCTGCCCCTCTCCAAGATGGCTTGGAGAGGGGTGCTTCAAGCGGGGTGAGGTTTATTGAGGAGCGACTGGGGGTTATGCTGGAGCACACTAAACTTTTTGAAAAACTACTAGGAGGACAAAAGAATTTTGCCATAATGAAAAAGCACTACAAGGCGTATGTAAATGGTTTTTTAGGCGCAAAAGAACTCCGGATGAAACTGATGGAGGCCAAAAACGCAAAGGAAGTAGAGCGCATCTCTAATGATTTTTTAGGAAAAATAGAGTAGAATAAACTCATGCACGATCCCAGTCAGTATTTTCTAAATAAATTAATGGGATATGGTATACCTGCAAAACTCTTTATTTTTTAATATTTTATTTTTATGAGTGAAAATACTAACGGGACAAGTTTAGCTTTATATCGAAAATACCGGCCGCAGAAATGGAAAGATGTCGTGGGGCAGGAACACGTTGTAGACGTGCTGGAGAGCTCTGTGAAGAGCAACAAAGTTTCCCATGCATATCTTTTTGTCGGATCGCGAGGCACAGGCAAAACTACAGCAGCGAGAATCTTTGCCGGCAGTATCGGCGTGTCTGTAAATGATTTATATGAAATTGATGCCGCTTCAAATCGCGGTATTGAAGATATAAAGGAGCTTCGGGATGGTGTGCGAGTGCTTCCTTTTGATTCCAAATATAAAGTTTATATCATAGACGAAGTGCACATGCTTACCAAAGAGGCCTTCAATGCGCTTTTAAAAACTCTAGAAGAGCCGCCAAAGCATGTGATATTTATTTTAGCGACGACAGAGCTTCATAAAGTTCCAGAAACCATCATTTCCCGCTGTCAGGTTTTTACTTTCAAAAAACCGACAGAAAAAATGCTTAAAAAAGTTTTAGAAGATGTGGCCGAAAAAGAAGGTTTTGAACTAGATGCCGGGAGCGCGGAACTTTTAGCGATATTAGCCGACGGCTCTTTCCGCGACGCGCTTGGCGAGTTGCAAAAAGTTTTAAATTTTCACCCCTCCCATCCCTCCCCAAAGGAGAGGGCAAGAAAGATAATTAGAGAAGATATTGAAAAAATTACCGGCGCGCCAAAAACTATATTAGTAAATGATTTGCTTTCGGCCATAGCCTCAAAAGATCTGGAGAAAGGAATGATTACCATCAGAACTGCGTCAGATGCAAATTTAGATATTAAATTATATTTCAAGCTCCTGATTCAAAAATTCCGTATGGCTATAATCATGCGTTACGCGCCGAAACTTGAAGAAGAAATGATAGGGGACTTATCCGAGACAGACATGGAATTCGTAAAAAAATTAGTTAAAGAAGACCCCGAACGATCCCGCCAGGGCGGGACGGACGGGGCAAGTAAAAAGCATCTTTTCACTTCTTCAACCTTAGCTGTATTATTAGAAGCCTATCAGCAAATGGATAATGCTTTTATAGCCGAACTGCCGCTTGAGCTTGCGTTGGTAAAGATTTTGGGGCAGGATGATAAAATTAGTTAACATTGGGAGATCGTCTAACGGCAGGACAGCGGCCTTTGAAGCCGTGAATCTTGGTTCGATTCCAAGTCTCCCAGCAAACTTAGATACCCTTCAGAATTTTTGGAACCGAGGGGCGCGCTTCGCGCGCCATGTGGGAATTCGACGAGGAGGGCAAAGGATTTTTTCGGAGTGGCAAAAAGCGCGCGAGCGCGCAGGTGGGG
>JACPLQ010000007.1 GCA_016186435.1 Candidatus Nomurabacteria bacterium
AATCCATGCGACGAAGCTTGAGCTTGCTGATGTGATGGGAGAAAATCTTCCGCCAGACCCGGGAGAAAAAGGGGATGATACGGTCGCCGGATTTGATGTAAACCAGAATGGCATTCGCGATGATGTAGAGCTTGCGGTATTTAAAGAATATCCAAACTCTGCCAAAACCCGCGCTGTGCTTTTGCAGTACGCTTTGGCTTTGCAGATGGAAACTATACAACCTTTTGTAAATACAACTATAGCAGATAAAGTAATTGGAGAAGAAAGCAGAGCAACTTCTTGTATTGCTGATAGTCTTGTGCCAAGAAAAAGTCCTGAATCTGAAAGGAGTGATGTTGACATGAATAAAATTGATACCTTCATAAATTTTATTGAAATTAAACAATTAAATACTGATGTTCGAAAGGAAGCACGAGAAAATTTTTATAAAAATCTCGGAAACTTTGCTAATTCAACAAAAAATGAAGAATGCGATATTGATTATTCAAATCAAATTCTATAATTATGAATTTTAAAGTATTACTTATTTTTGCAATACTCTCATTGTTTACATTTAACTCCAAAGCTGTTGCAAGCGAATCCTGTTCCGTAAAAGGATATTCTATTTTTACAATAAATGGAATGTTGAATGATGAAATTGCTGCGATTAAAAATAAAAATAAATTAAAAAGCAAGTTTGGCACAACTTTTAATAATCAGCCACTCATAGTCGATTATCTCTACAACCCCACCCATCTTGCCGGATTAAATGATTATATTGATGTCATACAACAGGGGCTTTTTGACCAGCAATCTGATTATGATCTTGTGGAGATGATTAATGACGCAAGCGGCAAGGTTAAAACTCAAAAACTCCTCCTCGTTGCCCACTCCCAGGGGAATTTCTACGCAAATAATTTTTACGACAAAACGGCCTCGCAACAGGGCGGAGTCCCAAAAGAATCAATCGGGGTTTACGGGGTAGCAAGTCCTGCCAATAGAGTCGCCGGCGGGGGAAAATATTTAACTTCCGATACAGACAATGTCATCGCCGCCGTCGTAGGCCGTTACATAAAAATTTTGAAGCCAAATATTCATATACCGCTTGAAGCAAAAGTTGACGGCAATGGTCATAGTTTTTCAGATGTATATTTAAAATATCAGGGAGTCAGAATTGTTTCTGACATAAAATCTGCGTTAAGCAAGCTGAAAGAAAATGACGAACAGCTTGCCGAGGAGCCGTGCATATCTGCGCCGGAGCTTTCTCTGGGGCATAAGATACAAGGGGTGGTTCTTGCTGTAGCCGATCCAGCGGCAGGCGCAGTGAAAACCGGACTTGCCGCTTCTTACAACGCCGGGGCTTATGTGCGCGATAAAGCAGTAAATGCGGGATCTTTCGCAGGAAATATTTTGCGCAATACCGGACTTTCTCTCAAAAACACAGTCAAAGGATTGACAGCAAGCGTGGCGGATAGCTTGCCGGATGCCAGCAGTTTGACTACAGGTTTGCCGAATACAGCAAATGCTGAAAACGAAAATAATAATAATACTATTACTGAAACACAAAAAGAAGAAACAGAAAATGCAGCACCGTCTTTGCCTGAAAATTCGGACAAAAAAGAAAATGATTCAGTAAATATTGACGCTGTAGGAGAAACTGCAGATTCTAAAGATAAGCCGCGCAGGAACGGCGGCGGGGGAGGCGGAAGCGAATCTTTACCTACAGAACAACAAGAAGAATTGCCTCCGGAAACAGGCGAAGTGATTCCTCCAGCAGAAGAAGTTCCGGTGGTGCCGGCTGTTACAGATACGATTCCTCCCGTTATTTCTGTACTGGGCGATAATCCGGTAGAAATTTTAAAAGACACAGTGTATGCAGACGCGGGAGCCACAGCCTTAGATGAAACTGACGGTGTTATAAATGTCCTTGTCACAGGCGCAGTAGATTCAGCTGTTGTTGGCGCTTACACTATTACTTACACGGCGACAGATTTGTCCAGCAATATTTCAACGGCAGCGCGTACTGTAAATGTCGTTGCGCCGGTGCCAGCGCCAGTGCCGGTGCCAGCGCCGCTAGATACTTTAACTATTAGTGAGAATACCACTCTAGTTCCAGGCGAATATAGTTATGATAACTTAATAATAACTAATAATGCTGTTTTAACTCTAGAGGGAGATTCTGAATCTGCCGGCTCTTTCAAGGGAGTAAAAATTACCGCCGTGAATCTCACCGTTGACAGCGGCGCATCAATTTCTGCAAACGCAAAGGGATACATGGATGGTCCTGGAGCTCCGTCTTCAGAATATGCCGGCGCAAGCTATGGCGGAGTCGGAGACAGAAATATTTCAACATCAACTTACGGTTCCGCGAAAAATCCGGTAGATTTAGGGAGCGGAGGATTTGGCAATTTTCACGGAGGCGGCGCTATTAAGCTTTTGGTAAGTAATGTTCTTGCAAATAACGGCATTATTTCTGCCAATGGCGATCCGAATTCCAGCGGCGGCAGCATATATGCAACCGCAAAAACTCTGGAAGGGAGCGGAAAATTCTCGGCAAACGGAGGCGGATTCTTTCTAGGTTCTAACATTTACGGTTCCGGAAGCGGAGGGCGAATAGCTATTTATTATGAAAATTCTTCTTTTACTGGAGATACGGAAGCAAAAGGAGGATGCGGCAGCTATAACTCTTATACTCCTGTGTGCGGCGAAAACGGCACGGTGGGCTTCTTTGATGAACTAGCGGATAATTTTTACGCAGAAAGCTCGTGGAAATTTATGAAAGAGGACGGTCCATTTTCTTTTGATAAAATTTTCATATCAAATGGAGCAAAAGTTTCGGGGGAAGAAGATGTAAATATTAGCGCTGACGAAATTCTCATTGATGAAAGCTCTTCTTTCACGCTGGCGGACGGACTAATCCTGAATGTTCCGGTAATAAATATTGACGGAGAATCCACGCTTGCTCTGTCGGGTGAAGAAACAATTAACGCCGAAAATCTGGCCTTAAAAGGAAATTCAACAATTACAATTATTCCAGAAAAAATACTCTATTTAGATATTTCAAATATTACTATTGAGTCTGGATCCTCCATATCCGCAAATGGAAAAGGATATGTTGACGGTCCCGGAGCTCCGTCTTCAGAGTTTGCTGGCGCAAGCTATGGAGGCAAAGGCGCGGGAGCTATTCCGGGTCCTGTTTATGGATCCGAAACAGAGCCGGTTGATTTTGGAAGCGGCGGAACTAATTATTATCACGGCGGCGGAGCAATAAGACTAAAAGTTGATGGTATTTTTGTAAATGACGGGATAATTTCTACAAGCGGCGAGGCGACCTCAAGCGGAGGCAGTATCTATGTAACTGCAAATAATTTACAGGGAAGCGGAACATTTAGCGCGAATGGAGGAGGTAATCATTTTGGCTCTATGGTGTATGGCGCTGGAGGCGGAGGACGCGTTGCCATATACTATAAAGTATCTCCTTTTTCCGGGGAGACGCTAGCCAGCGGAGCCAACGCCGGAACAATAAAATTAATAGATACTTCAATTCCAGAACCCGATCCGGAGCCTGAGCCAGCCCCAGCCCCAGAGCCAGATCCTCTTCCTGATACGACTTTGCCTGAAATTACGAGTTATACATTTAATGGAAGCAGCGGAGATGTTACGATTAACCCAATTGCCAATCCTTTAGCTCTTGCCTTTACTGCCAGTGAAAATGTGGATTGGGTGTCTGTTAAAATTGAAAACGAAGATGATGCAAGTTTTTATAAAATTTTTCTATCCGGGACGAGGTGTGTGGATGGTACCAACACTTGTCTGAAAACTTGGGACGGAATTCTATCAAGCGGAGGATTATTGCAAGATGGAACATTTCGCATAAAAATGCATATCAAAGATAGCGCCGGAAATGAATTTTACGATTACCTTGCTAATAAAATTATCGTAGATCTGCCATAAACTGTTGTCGGGTGTTGGACACCCGACGGAGTTTGCAGTTTTGGGGGTTTGTGATATACCCCCACACTTATTGACTTGCAATAAGTGTGGGGGTATAGTGTATTTACCGCAGAGAAAACAGGTTTATCCTGAGCGCAAGCGAAGGATATGTAAATCCTATTTAGTGGCCTGCCTCGCCTTACGCGAGTCAAGGCGGGGTCGATATTCTGACGGCTAAAGCCGTTTTTTTATTGAAAAAAATTATGTTACAAAAATCAAAAAAGGAAAAAATGATCAAAGATTTGGAGGGAGCTATCAAAGACTCTGAATCATTAGTCTTTGTTAATTTCCATGGTCTGAAAGTAAGCAATGAGACAAAACTTCGCCGAAGCCTGCGGGAAAACGGAGTGAATTATAAAGTTTCCCGAAAGACGCTTTTGAAGCGCGCGCTTGAAGGAAAGGCAGAAGGGGAAATCCCAGAACTTGCCGGCGAAGTCGCTATCGCTTATTCCAAAGATGCTACCGCGTCTCCTCGCGAAGTTTATAACTTCCAGAAAGTCAACAAAGATCTCCTCTCTATTATAGGGGGTATCTTCAATGGAAAATTCGTGGACGGAGCATACATGATGGAGATCGCGATGATACCTTCCAAGGAAGTACTGCTTTCAAAATTGGCATTCTTGATGAAGAGCCCTATGCAACGATTTGCTTTGGCTATAAACGAAGTATCAAAAAAGAAATAATCCCGTACGAAATTCATTTTATATGTTTTTCACGGGAGGAAGAATTTATTATTAAACATTAATTAAATAAAAGTAAAAAAATGCACTTTTATTTCGTACGGGATGAACAAAGATACATTACTAGAATGGTTAGACAAAGCAACAACTCTTGAATTAAACGAGGTTGTAAAAGCTATTGAAGAAAAGTTCGGAGTATCTACAGCTGCTGTCGCAGTAGCAGGAAACGGAGGCGGCGCTCCGACCGAGCTCGGAGAAGAAAAAGATGCGTTCACAGTCATGCTTGCATCAGCTGGCGAGCAGAAAATCGCGGTGATGAAAATAGTCAAAGAAGCTCTTGGCCTCGGACTTAAAGATGCGAAGGATTTGGTAGATGCAGCTCCTTCTACTTTGAAAGAAGGCATGAAGAAAGCAGAAGCTGACGATCTTAAAAAGAAAGTTGAAGAAGCTGGAGGAAAAATAGAACTAAAATAGGTTCTATTTTTCGGCCGGAAGCGCGTCGGCGCTGAGGCGGGGGCTGCGCAAAATTCCAGCGGGAATTTATGTGTGGCCAACGTAGAGTTGAAATAATAATCTTAAAAGATTAAAATAAAAATACCCATGAAGGGTATTTTTATTTTTCATGACAAGACAAAAAACCGCGCTGATTTCCGTGTATAATAAAACAGGGATTGAAAACTTCGCTAAAGAGTTGATAAGTTTGGGGTGGAAAATAGTTTCTTCCGGCGGGACGCGAGCGCATCTGGAAAAATCCGGAATTCCCGTTACTGACGTGGATGAAATTACCGGCATGCCCGCGATTCTTTCGCATCGCGTGCTGACGCTCCACCCCAAAATTCACGGCGGACTTTTAGCAGAAAATAAACCGGAACATCTGGCAGAGCTTGAAAAATATGACATACCTTGGATTGACTTGGTGTGCGTGGATTTATATCCGTTAGAAGATGAAGTTTTAAAACCTACCGCCACGACAGAATCGGTAGTTGAAAAGACGGACATGGGCGGCGTAGCGCTGCTCCGTTCCAGCGCCAAAGGCAGGCGCATCACCATCTGCGAACCCAAGCAAAGAGAAGAAGTCATACAATGGCTCAAAGCTGGCGAACCGGAGCGCGAAAATTTTTTAAATGACTTGGCTGCTTATGCGGATACACTGGTCGCGCGGTACTCTTCGGTTTCCGCCGAGTATCACAGCGGGGGAGCGTATCGCAATATTTTTGGAAAAAAGAAAATCGAATGCGCGTACGGAGAAAATGCGTATCAAAAACCGGCGAGCTTTTACGACAATCTGTCGGGTGTTGGACACCCGAATGCTGATCCTTTGGCTATACATAACTGGCAGCTTGTCGCCGGCAGTCCTCTTAGTTACAACAATATCTGCGACTTGGACCGGATGATGCAGACCATGACGCACATCGGCGCGGGTTTCGAAAAAAATTTAGGGACTGTGCCATATGTCACCATAGGCGCCAAACATGGCAATGCTTGCGGAGCTGGGATAGGAGAAAATGAGATTGAAACCATAGAAAAAATGTTATTGGGTGATCTGCGCGCCATATTCGGCGGTTTGGTCATGCTCAATTTTCCGGTGGATGAAAAAATTGCGGAAGAGCTTATTCGTAAGTATGCGGGTGAGGGAAGAAGACTGCTTGATATAGTGGCCGCGCCGTCTTTTTCAGATGAAGCGATAGAAATACTTTCGCGCAAGAAAGGCAAATGCAGATTGCTGGCCAACCCGGGTATTTTGAAAGCGGGGCTCTCCTCCCTCGACAGCGCGAAAAGATTTCGCTACGTGCGGGGCGGATTTATGGAACAGCCGAATTATACTTTTTTACCCTCCATAGCCTTGGCGAAGGAGGGTGTGCCTGAACTTTCTGAAGAAATACAGCAAGATGTTATTTTAGCTTGGGCAGTAGGGAGCACTTCCAACAGCAACACCATTACAATAGTCAAAGACGGCAGACTATACGGTAATGGGGTAGGCCAGCAGGACAGAGTGGGAGCCGCGAAGCTCGCGATTTTCCGCGCCGACGAAGCCTTGCAGGAAGTTGCTAGGCAAGGCCTAGCAACTAAACTTGGAGGTTCTTCCTCCAAGTTGGCGGACTTGGAAGGCGCCGTGGCGTACAGCGACAGCTTCTTTCCTTTTCCGGACGCGCCGGAAGTTCTTATCAACCGCGGCATAAAAACTATTTTTACCACCTCCGGCTCGGTCAATGATGAGAAAATCATAGAGCTTTGCAAGCAAAAAGGAGTAAATCTGATAATGTTTCCGGACGCGGAAGCGCGGGGTTTTTACCAACACTAGCTATGCATAAGTTCAGAAACATATGAGACTTTTAATTAAGTCTTAATATGCGTCAATTTAACAAATTCAAGGATACAAAAGGCTTCATAACGATCTGGCAAAGAGTGCTA
>JACPLQ010000003.1 GCA_016186435.1 Candidatus Nomurabacteria bacterium
AAAAAAACATTAAAAATACCAAGCCTTTTTGTTTTTTTTATCTTGATAATCGGTTACGCTTTTTTTGTCTCTAAAGATCTGATCTTTGGCGTAAAAATAAAGAATGTAAACATAACCGACGGCGCGGCAGTAAGCGAAAGCGTTCAAAAAATCACCGGTAACGCTAAAAACGCGGTAAGACTTGCGCTGAACGGCCGGGAAATATCCATAAATCAGGCCGGAGATTTTAACGAGACAATTGCGCTTTTATCGGGGTATAATATAATCAGTCTGCGAGCGCAGGATAAGTTTGGTTATATTGATGAAGAGAATTATAAATTAATGTTTCAGCCATAGGCTGATCCGCCTTAGGCGGAAAAATCAATGCAAAAGAAAAAGAAAGAGGTTAAAGAAGAAAAGACGGTCGGAGAAGCAGTTTTGAATGATACTTTGAAAGCTATACAGACGAAATTCGGAGAAGGATCCATAATGAAGTTTGGGGACGCGCCAAAGGTTGATATTAACGTTATTCCCACTGGATCAATAGGCCTGGATATAGCTCTCGGAGTTGGCGGAATCCCCCGCGGGAGAATTATTGAAATATTCGGTCCGGAATCTTCCGGCAAAACCACTCTCTCCCTGCACATAGTGGCTGAAGCGCAAAAAAGGGGCGGAGTCTGCGCATACATAGATGCCGAACACGCAATGGACCCGGATTACACAAAGAAGCTCGGAGTAAATATAAATGATCTTCTCATTTCTCAGCCCGACAATGGCGAACAAGCGCTTGAAATAGTAGAAAGCTTAGTGCGGACAGGAAAAATTGATGTCATCGTGGTGGATTCTGTCGCCGCGCTTACTCCGAAAGATGAGATAGAGGGAGATATGGGAGCATATCATGTGGGCAAACAGGCAAGACTGATGTCTCAGGCTCTCCGAAAACTTACTGCTATCGTCGCTCGTTCAAAAACAGTAGTTATCTTTATAAATCAGATCAGAATGCAGATTGGAATAATGTTCGGCAATCCGGAAACTACTCCGGGGGGAAAGGCTCTGAAATTTTATACTTCGGTCAGGCTTGATATCCGAAAAATCGCTCAGATAAAAAAAGGAGAAGAGGTAGTCGGTTCCCGCACCCGCGTGAAAATAGTGAAGAACAAAGTCGCCGCGCCGTTCAAACAGACGGAATTTGATATTATTTACAACGAAGGCATTTCCAAGGAAGGCGAGATCATGGCGCTCGGAGAAAAATTCAAAATTATAGAAAAAAGCGGAAATTCATATTTTTTTATACCCCCACCCGACCTCCCCCTTGGCAAGGGTGAGGAGAAAAAAGAGAAAGTAAAACTTGGCGTCGGATATGATTCAACTCGTACTTTCTTAAAAGGTGAAAAAAAGATTTCCGATCAAATACTGAAAGAAATAATGAAGAAATTTGCAGAGGAGGCATAGTTCTGCTAGTATGTTTTGCCTATGTCCCAATTAGATTACAGCGAAATTCGCGAAAAGAAAATAATCATACATGATGATGAGCCCTGCGAAGTAGTGGAATCCCACGTCGCCCGCACTCAGCAAAGAAAACCTCAAAATCAGGTCAAACTAAAAAGCCTTATTTCCGGCAAGGTCTTCCCTGCTACATTTCACGTATCTGAATCTGCGCATGAAGCAGATATAACCAAAAAGGATATTACTTTTTTATACGCAAACAAAGGAGAATTTTGGTTCTGCGATCCCGAAGATAAAAGTAAGAGATTTAAATTAGATGAGGCTTTGATAGCGAGTGAGACTGCTAAATTTTTAAAGCAAAATAGCAATGCCACTGCCCTGGTGTGGGAAGATGATGACCTCTCCTCCGCTAAAGCTACGGCGGGCACAGGAAGAATAATCAAGGTAACTTTGCCTATTAAAATGGAATTCTTAGTAAAAGAAGCTCCGCCCGCAGTCCGCGGAGATACTTCCAAAGGCGGAAACAAAATAATTACTCTAGAAAATGGCGCGACTTTAAACGCTCCCATGTTTATAAAAGAAGGAGATAGAATTAGCGTCAATACTGAGACTGGAGACTACGTGGAAAGAGTGTAGCCCCATCCTAGCCTTCCCCAGATTACTGGAGAAGGAAAAAACCCTCGCCAGTACTCTGGAGAGGGGTCAGGGGTGAGGTTTTATTTTACTACAAATGGCAAGAGGCCCATAAAGCGGGCGTGCTTTACAGCCGCGGCTAGCGCGCGCTGATTTTTGGAAGTTATGCCTGTCCTCTTGTGGCTGACTATCTTGCCGTTCGGATTTAAAAATTTCTTTAAGATCTCAATATCTTTATAATCTATGTATTTAATATTGTTTGCGGAAAAGTAATCTTGTTTCATGGTTTTAGAACGGTATATCTTCTGGATTGATATCTTCTTCCGGATATTCTATGCTATCGACACCTTCGTTTTCTGTACTTGAACTTTTTGTAATGCCAGCGTTTTGGGTATTCCCGCCATTACTACTTCCTCCTTTTGGTCCAAATTGCGTGCGATCAGCAACTATTTCGGTGCGGTATTTCTTTTCTCCGCTAGTCTTATCCTCCCAGCTTCTGGTCTGCATTCTACCTTCTACTAAAATTGAACTTCCTTTTTTCATGTACTGGGCAACTGTCTCTGCCTGTCTGCCGAAAACCACAACATTGTGATAATCAGCGGACTCCTGCCGAGCTCCATTTTTATCTTTCCAGACTCTGTTTGTAGCGAGCGAGAATGTGCAGACTTTTATACCGGAAGGCAGAGAGCGAAGTTCCGGATCGCGGGTAAGATTTCCTATTACAATTGCTTTGTTTAAGTACATTTGAATTAGTTTTTAGATTCTAGGTTCTAGCAGCTAGTCACTAGCGCCTAATTAATAATTTACACCGCAACCATTGCATCTATCTCTTTATCTATCTCCTCTTTATTTATAGGAACTGCAGGCTCATCTGTGCCTTCTTTTGCAAACTTTGGCTTTCTGTGCATATCAGGACGCACAAATCTCTTTGCAGCGATAGTGTTTTCTTTGACTGTCTTTAATATCAAAAATCTTATTACGGTAATATCCAAGTCCAGCTTCTTTTTTAATTCCAAAACTTTGTCGGAATCCATCATAAATTTAATCCATCCGAAATAAGCTGTATTGAATTTATTGCGCAAGTTAGAAATAACTTTAGCCATAGAATAAGCCAGCGGAATCATTTTTGGCATTTCGTTTGAAATAACTGCGCCCCCAAAGGAAGATACCATTTCTTTCAAATTACCATATGAAACCGGCACATCTTCTTCGGATAAAGTCGGCACTAAGAGATAGGCTAGCTCGTAAACTCGGGAATTTGCGTCCTTTTCTATCTCATTTCCATCTTTAATTTCATTGTTATTCTCAGTTGCTGACATGAATCTCATATTAGCAAAACGTCCTTAAAAATGCAACCCAAACACTCTTTTGGCGTTTTGCATTATAGCGAAAGCGACTTCAGATTCTGGTAGATTTTTTATTTCCGCAATTTTTTTGACGACTTCTTTTACATAAGACGGCTCGTTTCGTTTTCCGCGGTACGGCGCCGGCGTGACATAGGGCGAATCTGTCTCTGTCATAATCATATCAAGCGGAGTGTTCCGAATAACTTCATCATAATCATGCGTGAAAGTTATAACTCCTGTAAAAGAAAGAGTGAACCCAAAATCCAAAAAAGCTTTAGCTTCTTGTAAGCCGCCGGCAAAAAAATGTACATCCCCCTTGACCTTGGCATGTTTTTTCAAAAGGTCCAGAACATCAAAATATGCATTTAAATTGCCCTCTTGAGGGGTGCCATTTATGGCGGGGTGGACTTTAGCCGAACCATTTCTGATATGCAGCATCAGCGGTTTGTTGAATTCATTAGCAAGTTCTATCTGCGCCACGAACGCTTCTTTTTGCTTTGCAATAGATTCCTCATCACACCTATAATAATCTAGTCCGCATTCCCCTATCCCCACCACTTTTGGATCTTTCAAAAGTTCTCGGTAAGCATCTTTGTCTAATATTTCTCCGCGCGAAGTGAATTCTTTGCCACCCTCACCCAATTCTTTTACGTCATGATATGAAGCGCCAGTATGTATGGGATGCAGTCCTATTATCGCGTACACGCCTTCAGCATATTTATTCGCCAACTCCACAGATTTCTTGGAAGTATCTATCTGCGTACCTACATTTATTACAATTGTGTCGTTTTCTTCTGCACGTTTCATCACAACATCTCTATCCGCATCAAAAGCAGAAAAATTCACGTGGCTGTGGATGTCTATGTATTTATACATTCTATTTTATAAATGATTATACCCCCTCCTCACCTCCCCCTACATTAGGTGTACGATTTACTTTGCCCTCACCCTATGTAGGAGGAGGGCTGGGGTGAGGTTCTCATTCTTTTCTTAAAAATAAAGGCTTCTCCGGTTTCTTGGAATTTTTTATCAATTCAATCATTTTCTTTGCGGTCTCGGGCAAAAGAGGTTGAAGGGCAAGCGCTACTTGATATAACTCATGAGTTAGCTCAGTAATTATTTTTTTAGCGCCCGACGGATCAAATTTAAACAATTTATAAGGTTCTGTTTCCTGAATTTTTTTATCTGCATCAGCAATTTTCGCCCAAATCTTGTCCGCGTATTCTTTGATATTAAAATTCTCAATTGGAAATACAGTTTCAGCATCAGGCGCCATAAAAGCAACTCCATAATTCTCCGCCATAGTTAGGATCCTAGAAACTAAATTCCCCAGCCCGTTTGCCAGTCCCGAATTGTAAGCCTCTTTGAATCTTTCCATAGTGAAGGGGCTGTCTTCAAATGAAGAAATTTCTCGTAAGAGAAAATAGCGAAGTGCATCTGTGCCATACTCTTTTACTATATCATTCGGATTAATCACATTGCCTAAAGATTTAGACATTCGTATTCCGCCTTCGCCGGTGACAAAGCCATGATATACAACAATATCAGTGGTTTTGATTCCAGCAGACATAAGCATCCCCTGCCACATTACTGACTGGAATTTAACCATATCTTTTCCGGCAGTTTGTACAGTTTCTCCTTGTGTCCAAAATTTTTCAAATTTTTCTTTTTGATTAGGCCAGCCTAGGGTAGAAATATAATTTACGAAAGCGCCAAACCATACATACATCACTTGTGTATCATCATCCGGTATCGGCACTCCCCAAGTCAGCCGCTCTTTGCTCCTTGAAACAGAAAAATCTTCTATTGCGTTTTCTACAAAATCAATGGCTTCCTTGCGGCGCCACTCGGGAATTATTGCCTTCTCGCCATTTAAATATTCAAGCAGTTCTTCTTTATACTTTCCGAGTCTGAAAAAATAATTCTCTTCTTCCACCATTTCAGGAGTAAGAGTCGGATGAAAAGCGCATTTGCCATCAATTAAATCTTTTTCAACAATAAACTTCTCACAACCTACGCAGTAAAGCCCCTGATATTTCTTTTTGTAAATATCCCCTCTTGTATCGCACAAGCGCCAGAATTTCTGCGCCGCTTCTATGTGCTCTTTACTTGTTGTCCTTATAAAATTATCAACCGACAGATTTAGGGATTTAGTAAGATCTAAAAATACCTGCGCATAATGGTCTACATACTCCTGCACTGGTTTTCCTTGTTTTTGGCTCGCCTCCCATATCTTTTGCCCATATTCGTCTGTACCGGTGCTGAAAAATACTTCCCGCCCGATAAGTCTCTGATATCTGGCTATCGCGTCAGACTGCACGAGCTCAAGCGCAAAACCAATATGAGGATCTGCATTTACATAAGGTATGGTTGTAGTAATGTAGAAACTATTTTTTGGCATTTCGGGCGAGAATTTTATCTTTTTCAATATCATTTACGAGCTCCATTGCAACCACAGCCACGGGAATGGCTAAAAGAATTCCCCAAATTCCTCCGAGCTCAAAACCAATCAGAGCCGATAAAATAATTACTACCGGAGAAAGACCCACAACTTTTTCAATAATAAGCGGAGCAAAAAGGAAAACTTCAAATTGATGAATGATCAGATATGCGCCCATTACCATTAAGGCCGATGATAATCCTCCGGATATGTACGAGAAAGAAAAAGCAGGAATAGCAGCGACAAGCATGCCGTAAGGCACAAGCTCCATAACTCCAGCAATGATAGCGAGAAGAAGGGCGTACTGAATTCCTAAAAGCGATAGAACCAAATATATTAAGACGGCAACCACGATCCCTAAGACCACCTGTCCTTTCACCCACAACGCAATCTTCTTGCTTGAGCGATCCCATAAGTCCACTACATAATCTTCATACCGTATTGGCACAACCACTCGCAGGAAATTTTCTATTCCTTTTTCTTGAATTGACAAATAAAAAGATATTACGATGATTAACACGAAGTTGAAGATACCGTCGAAAGCCACCGAGAGAGCATTAAAGAATCCTCCCGAAAGATTCAAAATAAATTCTTTTGATATGGATAAAAGTCCGCTCACAGAAAAATCCCCCGAAAGCGAGCCTACTATGTCCTTCGCGCCGGAGAATGCTTCATTCTGGAAATAATTAAGCCAAGATACTCCGGGAAGATACGAAGACAGGAAACTGGAAAAATTATAGACTTCAGTAATGAGAAGCGGAGCAAAGAGATAGAAGAGTCCGGCTAATATAAGAAGTGTTCCGGCGTACATGATCACGATGGCAAGAATCCTGTTTATCTTAGCTTTTTTAAAATGCGGAATAGCAGACTCTATAAAAGAAGCTATGACTATGGATGTCAGAACCACCAAAAACAAATCGCGCAAAAACCAAAGCAAAAATACGGATAACCCAATCAAAATTGCCCGAATCATTGTGTCGGTAGTAATGGAAAAATGGGTTATGTTTCCCTCGGAAGCCATAGGAATATAATAGCACAGAAAATGTCAAACAAAAAAGAACTAAAATTCCAGAACTTTTGCGAATGAGGATTTATCTTTAAAGGGGCCTATGAGAGCCAGATTTAGCTTATTATCCTTGAAAATTTCTTTCGCAAGAATTTGTATTTGTTTTGCGGTAACTTTTCGAATTTCACGCGCTTTTTCTTCGGCGCTTTTAAGCTCTCGCTTCAATAGTTCCTGCCCGCCGTAGAAGTTTGCTATGTCGTCGCTGGATTCTAGTGTTAGTTTCATGTTGCCTATCAGGAATTCTTTTACCTTATTCAGTTCCTCCTCCCCCACTTTATATTTTTTTAATTTTTTGCATTCTTCCAGCACGGCATCCAATACTTCTTCAATTCTTTTATTATCCACGCCGGCAGAAATTTGGAAAAATCCGTGGTCAGTATAGGCATCGTTATAAGCGCGCACATAGTAGCCAACGCCCATCTCCTCGCGAAGCTTCTGAAAAAGTCTGGAGCTCATTCCCCCGCCCAAAATACCCCCCAATACTGAAAGCGCAGGATTTTTCTTACTGAATAAATCATAGGTGCGCACTCCCAAAACAAAATGCGTCTGATCTGTCTTTTTGAACTTCACTAAAACTTCCGGTTTCTTTTGGCTTTCTTTCACTTTTATCTTACCGGATTTTTTACCGCGCGGAGTTTTATTAAAAACCTTATTCACTTCCGCCATCACCCCTTTCTCTGTAACCTGCCCGGCTACTATTATTACTGTAGATTCAGGCAGATAATGCTGTGACTTATAATTTACAAAATCACTGCGCTTCATTTTTAAAATATTCTCTTTTTCTCCGGCTATATTCCACCCGGCAGGCTGATCTCCAAAAAGGAGCTTCATTATTAGATCTTGGACATGCCTGTTTGGCATATCTTCATACATGTTTATTTCTTCTATAATTACCCCTTTTTCTTTTTGCATTTCCGCCTCCGGAAAAGTTGAATTTAAATAAATATCTGAAACAATATCAAAAATATTGCTGAAATGCCGAGCGTCCGACTTCGCGTAATATCCTGTATATTCCTGCGCGGTAAAAGCATTGTACTGACTACCCAGCGCATCAAGCTCTTTGGAAATATCTATGGCCTTCGGTCGCTTCACCGTACCCTTAAAACACATATGCTCCAAAAAGTGCGAAATGCCGTTTACTTTTTTAGTCTCGTATTTTGATCCTGCTTCCACCAATACTAAAACCGTCGCCGTCGGGTTGTCTTTCATCGGTATGGTAATAACCCGCAGTCCGTTCTTTAAAACTTTTTTAGAAAATCGCATAAATTGCATTATACCACCCCCGACCCCCTCCTCCACAAGGAGGGGGA
The DNA here is from genome assembly GCA_016186435.1 of Candidatus Nomurabacteria bacterium. GTDB lineage: Bacteria > Patescibacteriota > Minisyncoccia > Phycocordibacterales > UBA9973 > UBA9973. The sequence goes on from JACPLQ010000003.1 coordinate 8,221, forward strand.
CTTAAAGATAAGTCTTAATCTTACTAATTACTAGATTTAGGTCGGCTACAATTTGTTCGTTGCTAAAACGAATTACTTTAATATCTAGCCCGCTGAAAAATTTTGTTCGAACTTTATCGTACTCTAAATTTTCCTGCAACATGTGCAAAGGACCATCAATTTCTACAACTAATCTGTTCGAAGGACAATAAAAATCAACGATATATCCTCCTATGCTATGTTGTCTTCTAAATTTAAAACCAAGACCAGAATGTTTCAATCGAGACCAGAGTAAAACTTCATGTTGGGTCGCATTGTTCCGAAGCTCGCGCCTGCGACCCAAAAGAGCTTTTATGTTATTTAAAACTTTCATAATTTCCCTCTTTTCAATAGTTCCATAGTTGATTCACCTGTTTGGTTTTTTAGCACAACATACTTATGATTTTCAAACGCATCTTTGATTCGCTCTACTTGTTTAGGTACAGTATTTTTGGGAAGTTTTTCTAAGGAAAAATATTCTATCTTGTCAGCCTCATCGTTTAAAATAATTTGCCCTGCAATAACTTCACAAATAAAAGAGAAGGATAGCGCATTTTTACCTGGCTTGTTGTAAATTCCGGTTAAATTTATTATTTCTACATCAAGACCTGTTTCTTCTTTTACTTCTCTTATTGTTCCTTCCCACGGAGTTTCACCATTTTCTAATCCGCCTCCAGGTAAATTCCATAAATCAAAATCTCTCCTATGGCAAAGTAAAATTTCTTGCTTTTCGTTAAAAATTATTCCGAAAACTCCTATAGTAAATTGTACTTTCATATATTCCCCCTCCTTGTGGAGGAGGGGGTTGGGGGTGGTGATTTATATTTTTTCCTTAATATATTCTTTCAGTTCTGAAACTTTTACTCTCTCCTGTTTGCCGCTGTCGCGGTCGCGGACGGTCACTGTGTCATCAGTAAGCGTATCAAAATCTATCACTATGCAAAACGGCGTGCCTATCTCGTCCTGCCGGCGATATCTTTTTCCTATGTTGCCGTTGTCATCCCAAGCCACGCGTCCAAATTCTTCTTTTAGCGGAGCAAAAACTTTGTTGTTGGCATATTCTACAAGTTCCGGTTTGTTTTTCAAAAGTGGAGACACGGCACAGATAACCGGCGCAATGGATGGTTTGAACTTCAAATAAACTCTTTTCTCTTTTTCTCCTGCCCCGTAGGGAGCTTGCTCTCCTTCGGGGTCTTCAGCATACGCTGACACAAGAAGCGCCAATATCGCTCTGTCTATTCCCATGGAAGGTTCGATAACATGAGGTACTATCTTCTCACTCGCTTCTTCGTCTATATATTCTAATTTATGATTTTTTAAATCGAAATCTGTCCTATACGCTAAGCCGAAGAGTTCTTTTTTACCAAAAGGATAATCAAATTCAAAATCTATAGTTCTTTTAGAATAATGCGCCCTGTCTCCGTCCGGCACATCAAGCTCGTGCACTTTTCCCATGTCAATACCGATTTCTTCCATCCATTCCATCATCTCGTCTCTCCAGTATTCAAAATATTTCTTCCATTCTTCCGGCCGAATAAAATATTCTATCTCCATCTGTTCAAATTCCCGCTGACGAAAAATAAAATCTCTCGGGGCTATTTCGTTTCTGAAAGCTTTACCTATCTGCGCCATGCCGAAAGGAAGCTTGGGATGAAAAGCATCTACTGTGTTTTTAAAATTCACAAACATGCCTTGCGCAGTTTCGGGACGAAGGTATGAAGTGACTGCCTCTTCTCCAGCTCCTACTTGCGTTTTAAACATGACATTAAATTGCTTGCCGTCAGCCATAGGATCTGAAAAACCCGCGACATGCCCCGAAGCTTCCCAAACTTTTGGGTTTAAAATTATAGAAGAATTTAGGCCATACATATCTCGGCGCAAATCTACAAATTTTTTCCACCAAGAATTTTTTATGTTGTTTTGCAAAGCCAATCCAAAATGCGCGTAATCATAAAAACCTGCAAACCCCCCGTATATCTCCGAACCCTGAAAAACAAACCCTCGCCTCTTGCATAGCGAAACTATTTTTTCCATTAGATCATTTTCTTTTTCTTCTTTCATAATTTTCCTTATAACTACTTTAGGGAACCACGTTGCCTCCATTCTTGGGAAATGCCGGATCGCTTTCCAGTCTCGTATTAAGGGCTCCTTTCACAACTCTCACATCTACATTAGCAAAATCATCATGCCCCGTCAAAATTGCGGTATTTATTATAGTAGGAGTAGAACCGACATCTGAACCGGAAGGTTTCAAAGAAATCTTAAAGGCTGCAGATCGAGCAGTTCCTGTGACGCCGGCGCCCCTTGGAATCCTGTCAGCCTTCCACTGTATTGATCTGGTGGATGCATTGTAAGACAAGTCTTCTGCCGCAGGAGAAATTGATCCTTCAAAGGTAACCCATGGAGGCAATGTAGAATTCACTTCCACATCCGAAATGCTGTTTGATGTATTTGAAAGAGTCCACAAAATGGTATAAGTGGTTTCTGTCTCTGCTTTTGGAGGAATCGGTCCGGAATTTGTAAAAGGTCCGGAATAATAAAGCGCTTTAGATGAAAACCCTACATCAGAAATAATTTTTACTGCAGCTGATGAAGAGCTCTCCAGTATTTTGGAATCAACTCCCTCAATAGCTTGACTGCCTTCAATATCCACTTCAATGTTTATTGCAGGACTGGAAAGTAATCCTTCTTCCGGAGAAAACAGGCTAAGAGGAGAAACAGAAAATGACACGGAATCGGAATCTCCGGGGTTAACTTCTCTCAAACGGCTATTGTAAGTTTTATCCCAAGTTATCGTATCTTTAGAAGAATCGTAGTATCCCCTCTGCACATTTACAGTTTTTTCGTTAAAGGCGTTGCCGGAAATTTTTGCCCTAATTTTCAAATCATCAACTTTTGTATCAAGGTTGTTGGTATAACGAACTTCTATGTTGAGCGGGGTCTTGGCGTCTACCGCATATTCTCTCGCATTTTCGCCGTTTACATACAAATTAGCCTCAATAAAAGGCTTACTTACTGTTACTGTGTGCCGTAAAGAGTTAAAAACGACGCCAATTATAGACTTGCTGGATGCCGATTGAGAACCGCTTGAAACATTGAAGGTTTTTTCTTCCCCGTCAAAAACATCCACCATTTTACCTGTGATCGCTATGCTGTGTTCCGCTCCAGGGGCTAGGTCTCCCAAGCTCCAGATATTGTTGCTGTAAGAGGGAGCCGGCGCAGATTTTATGAACTGAAATCCGACAGGATAGTCCAGCTTTACCAGCATCTTTTCTGCCGGCTTTGAAGCATTAAGCGTCGTTTTTATATTTAAGGTGATGGTCTGATTCGGACTTATAGATGACGGAGCATCTATGGAAAGATTTATCGGAGTAGAATTTATGTTTACATTGTAAAGCTTTTCTTTTATAAAAATTGCATTAGACCCTGCGACTCTGTATTCTAAAGTTATTTTTATCGGCCGTATGCTTCCCTGCTCCCCAAAAAGGACCAGTTTTAAATTTTCATTCCTTACGGCTCCAGCCGGAATAGTTCCCAGCGATTGGCGCAGGCGTTCTGTTTCAGTAGAAGAATCGCTTGCTCCTCCTCTGGGATATTCTACAACTAGGTCAACCAGATCAAGCGGGGAACTATTTTTGTTTATAATTCCCACTATTAAATCAAGCGTTTCCCCTCCGGCGGTAAAGTTATTTCCCAAGATAGATATTTCAATGTTGTCATTGGAAACTGTGTTGCTGCCGGCAAAAAAAACATACCCTGCATATAATAAAGTTAGCGCAAAAAAAACTATGGAAAAAATAAAAAGTTTTTTAAACATGGACGTTTTCATAAAAAATTTATTTTCAAAATCGGGTTCTATTTTCTCCGGAGAGTTCCAAGAATCAACGACTTCTTTTTTTCCGGTATGGGAAAAACCATCCCTCTGCTCAACTCTGGTGTGATAATTTTTACTGAAGAGTTTGCTTTTTAATTCCTCCAATCTGTTTAGCTTGTTTTTGTCGTTGAGAGACATTTATCCATTATAACATATTTACAAATGCGTTTCTTTTAAAGCTTTGTTGATCTCTTTTAGCACATCCCTTCTCTGTTTTGAAGCCTCATATATTAAATCTTCTTCAAATGGAGATGTTATAAGATTTTCCAGAACTTTATCTCCGCCGATGTATCCTAAATTATTTAGAATCCGCAGAACCATGACCGCCTCAATATTTCGCAAGTTTTCTTCTTGTTCTAATTTTTCCAGCACAGACAGACCATTTATTAGATCTGTAAACAAAGCTGTGTTAGGATCTACTCCGGCGAGCAATCTTTTAAGTAAGCGTGCGATATTAAAAAAAACTTTCAGTGTAGAAGGATTTTTATACACACCTTCCAGCATGTTGGTTTTAGACGCGCTTGTTACCCGCCAAAAATCTTTTCCCTGCACCAGATCAATTTTTAAATAAGCAAAATCATGCAGGATAAAACGAAGCTTGGAAGACATCTTGCGCACACCCTGCGCGCTCGCATATATCATTCCAAGGTCTTTGGTGAAAATAAAGTAATACTTCCCCGCTTCACCATAGCCTCTGCTTCCCAGTATTACGCCTTCAGTGTGATAAATATGGTGCATTTCTTTGCTCTACAGATCTTCTTCTTTGCCTAATTCTAACTTTTTAAATTCTATGCCTGCATCTTTTAGTAATTTTTCTGTAGTCCCCGATACGAAAGTCGCCCAATCCTGAAGTGTTGCGTCATGAATTGGAAAAACGACTTTTGGTTTTAATGTTTTTGCGTAGTCGATCGCATCTTTAAGCCTCATCCATGGGCCAATTATAGGAAGAGCAATTATACCCACGCCTGAATTAGGAATTTCTAGGGCATCTCCCGGATGGCAAAGATCATCAATCATATAGCCTGTATTTTGAAATGGACCGATTGTGGGATAAATTTCAGCATGTGTATTGCCAAAACCTACAACACTAACTCCTTTCAAGTCATACTTTTGGCCGTTTTCAACTTTTATATATTTAATTCCGGCTTCTTCTAAATGCTTACTAACTTCTGTGTTTGTAATAACAATCGCTTCCGGATTATTGCCTAAAACTTTTTTCAGAGTTTCAATATGCATATGATCCTGATGTTCATGGGTAATCAGGACAGCCGAAATGTTTTTTGCCTCGCATGCTAGAGGAGAATAAGCACCCGGATCTGTCATGACCCTTACTCCCTCTCTAGGTTCTGCGACAAAACAAGAATGTCCTAATTTTGTGATTCTCATAATTTTATTTAATCATATTAAAACTTTTATTCCCTTTTTATCCTATGTTGTTTTTTTATTTTCCAATAAATATCCTCCGAGCCCGCATCTACACCTTTATTTCTATTTTTAAATAAATGCGCAGGATATTTTTTCTTAGCTTTTTCTAACTTATCTAATAAAATTTTTCCAGTATCAAAACCAAAAAGTATATTCATTTCAAAACAGTAAATTAGAACATCTGCCAGCTCTTTTTTTATCATTTCAATTTTTTCTTTGTCTTTTTTAACCTCTTCGAGACTTTGGCTGGTCCATTGGAAAAGTTCCAGAAGTTCAGCAGCTTCAATAGATATTGATTTTGCTAAATCTGCCGGGCGTAGATTGTCCCAGTCTCTTTCTTTTAGATATGTTTTTATGTGTTTTTCATATTTCTTCATACTTTCATTTTAACACATTCTCAATAACACCAACTAAATCTTGCGGATTATCTATTATTTTTACGGGATTCCCTTTTTCTAAAATTGACTTATCGTGGAGACCCCACGTAACAGCTATGGATTGCACACTGCATTCACGCGCCTCCTTTATATCACCGAGCGTATCCGTAACGAAAACGCAGTTTGAGGGATCTAATTTATATTTTTCAAGAACAGTTTTAATTTTTAAAGCTTTGCTAGTGTGCACATCTGCGCCCAAAATATCAGCAAAATATCCACTTAGATTTTCGTTTGCTAAAAAATCATTTATAAAAGAACTGTTGGTTGAAGAAATAATAACAAGCTTGTATTTTTTTGATAGAAATAAAATTGAATCATGTAATATTTTATCTATAGTTAAAATATCCAAACCTTTTTTATAATCACCATAAAAATCATCAGCAGGAATATGTCTGCCTTCTTTTACAGCTTTGTTGTAATTTTCATAAAAGTTTCCATTTGAATATTCCTTAAAATGTTCTAATGTCATATTGGGATTTTTGGCTGTGTGAATAGTGTAAGAAAGTTCAATCGTATTTGCCAAAACTCCGTCAAAATCAAAAATAACCAATTTCATTAGTGTATTTTACTACAAAAAGTAAACCGCCAGCAAGCGCGAATGCGCTCAAGCTGGCGGAGATGCCGGCAGAGGATACCGGACTAGATGAGGTCGGGCATGACCATGAGGTCGGGCGGGGAAAGATCGCGGAGAAACTCGATGTTCTCCTCGAACCGGCGTTGTTTTGCGGTTTTTGCCGACAACAACACCGGGTAGGCATCGGGACGGAAGCCTGCTTCAAACAAAAGCAGGTTCGCGCACCTCTCGCGATCTTCGGGTGAACAGACAGGGCTATTGCAAAAATTGCAATCTCTCACGGTATTACCTCCGTATTTATCTTCCCACTATTTTTGAAAAAAGCAATATGTCAGTTTTTATTTATCAATTTTTATCCTAAAGTGGAGATTGTCGATTTTTATTTTCTCTCCTGCATTTTCAGCAAATTCTATGCTTGAAACAAGTACTGTTTTTTTCATATCGGCTTCAAATTTTTGAACAAGTTCTTTGCCGGCTTTATTTGTTTCAATCGTTAGAGAAATCACATCACTAGGTGTCAAGCCATTTTTTTTCCTCATATCCTGCAGGGCGCGGACAAGCTCGCGGTAATCCCCTTCGGCTTTTAATTCTTCATCTATTCTAATATCAAGCCAAACTTCGCCTTCAATAGAATTATCAAAAACAACTTCTTTTACATTAAGTTCTTCTTTGATCAAATCTAAATATTCTTGTGTTAATTTTTCTTTTTCGGATTTTACTTTGAGAGAAGCAAGCGGCTGGCGGACTTTAATTCCGGTTTTCTGACGAGCTTCCAAGCCGAGAGTAACGATTTTTCTTACGCTCTCCATATTCTTAATTACAAGAGACCTCTCTCCAACCCCTCTCCATTTATAGTAAATGGAGAGGGGCCAAGGGGTGAGGTGTGGCCAGCTTTCCAAATGCACGCTCTCCTTGTCATCTTCATTTTTTAATTTAAGCCAGATATCTTCAGCAGCGAACGGCGCAAACGGCGCCATCAGTTTAGCTAATGTTTTTAATACGAAATACAAAGTTGCTTTTGCTTCATTATCGCCCGCTTTTATTCTGTCTCGCGAACGGCGCAAATACCAAGTGGAAAGATCGCCAATAAAATCTCTTATACCTCGCACCGGTTCAAGCAGTTTGTAATTATCCAAATTTTTAATTGAGAGATCTGTCAGCTCATCCAGCCGCGCTAAAATCCATTGGTCCAAAATGTTAGACTTCTCCCCCACCCCTCTCCTTATTAAGGAGAGGGGCCAAGGGGTGAGGTGAATTTTTTCTAAATTTTTATCTCGATAAAGCTCATAAAACGCCAGCACATTGTAAAGCAGTCCGAAAACTTGATTGTGAAGAAGGGCTACTGTCTTTTCGTCAAAGTTTTTGGACTCGCCCGGCTGATTGACCGAATACATCCAGAGGCGCAAGGTGTCCACGCCGTATTTTTCGATCATCTGCCAAGGGTCCACAATATTGCCGAGTGACTTGGACATTTTTTTGCCGTTCGCGTCCATAAGGTGCCCGAGGCAAATGACATTTTTAAATGCTGTGCCGCGGCCCATCAAAATTCCCACCGCATGTAAAGTATAAAACCATCCCCTTGTTTGATCTATCGCCTCTGAAATATAGTCCGCCGGATAGCCCTTGCCCTCCACCCATTCTTTGTTTTGGAATGGATAGTGATCCTGCGCGAAAGGCATCGCGCCGGAATCAAACCAGACATCCATCACTTCTTTGGTGCGGATTAATTTGCCTCCATAAGCTTGCCCCGCCGTGGCGTGGGAACAAACTAATTCTACTTCATCAATATACGGCCGGTGCAGGTCCAGTTCGTCTTTTTCGTTTTTTGGTAATTGACCCCCGCTTCTTTTTTTAAGTTCGTCTATACTGCCGATGACTTCCGTTTTTTTACAACTCGCGCATTGCCAGACCGGTAATGGCGTTCCCCAGTATCGCTCGCGGGAAATTGCCCAATCCTTGATCTCGCGCAGCCATTCCCCAAAGCGGCCATCGCGGATATGCGCGGGTTCCCAATTTATATTTTTATTCTCTGCGATAAGTTTTTCTTTTATCCGCGGGTCGGACATTTTGATGTACCAGGAGTCCCGCGCATAATATATGAGAGGTGTTTTACAGCGCCAGCAATGTGGATACGAGTGTTCATATTTTTCTTTTTTATATAAAAGTCCTCTATGCGCTAAATCTTTTATTATATCCACTGCTACCTGTTCGTCTTTTACAAATCTTCCCTCTAAAAATCCCGTACCGGGCAAAAACTTTCCGTCGAGCCCGACGAGGTGATGTTTCGGAAGCCCCACTTTGGTGCCGAGTTCAAAGTCATCCTGCCCATACATTACCGCCGTATGCACTACGCCGGTGCCGTCCGCCGTGGTGACAAAATTTGCCAGATGAACTCGGTAAGCTTTGTCTAGTTTCAGTTTTTCTCTTTCTGAAATTGTATTCTTAAGAAATGGAAACAATGGCTCATATTCCAGACCCACAAGCCCCGCGCCTTTTATTTCTTCAGCTATCTCGTAAGGTTCTGTAATCATGGAAAGTTTTGTTTTTGCTAAAATATAAAATTCTTCTTTGCCGCCATTTGTAACTTTTATTTTTACATAATCAATATTTTCTCCGACAGCGAGCGCCACGTTACCCGGCAGGGTCCACGGCGTCGTGGTCCAGGCGAGAATATAGGTATTAGAAACTTTTCCGCCAGAGGCGGACCCGTCTTTGACGGGAAATTTTACGTACACAGATAAATCTTTTACATCCTCGTATCCTTGGGCTAGCTCATGCGAAGATAGAGCTGTACCGCATCTAGGGCACCAAGGCACGACTTTATAGTCTTTATAAAGAAGTTTCTGATCGTTTATTTTTTTAACCACATTCCAGAGAGATTCTATGTATTCATTGTGGTAAGTAACATATGCATTTTCTTGATCTGCCCAATAACCCATTCGTTCAGTAAAACTTTTCCATGCCCCTACGTATTCCCAGACGCTGTCTTTGCATAATTTATTGAAAGCTGCAATACCATAATTTTCAATATCTGCTTTTGAATTGAACCCGAGTTTTTTTTCTATTTGCAGTTCTACGGGCAATCCATGTGTATCCCAGCCGCCCTTTCGGCGCACATGATAACCTCGCATAGTCTTATATCTCGGGATAACATCCTTGAAAGAAAATGGCACCATCGTATGCAAAACTGGCTTGGAATTTGCTGTCACGGGTCCATCATAAAAAATAAAATCTTTTTTGCCTTTTGATTGCTCCAGTGACTTTTCAAAAGTTTTATTTTCTTTCCAGAATTCTAAAATGCGCTCTTCCCTGAGAGCCGCTTCACTTTTTTTCTTATCTAAATTCTCTTCGCTCATTAACACTGATTTTAACACAAAACTCTTATTTTTACATTTTTTGGGGAGCTTCAATACCGAGAAGATAAAGCCCTGTTTTCATCACAAACGTAAATGCATACGTGAGAGCCACCTTGTAAGAAGAAATAGGATCATCTTTGCTTACTATTAAGTTATTTCCATAAAAACTGTTATATGCGCGGGCGATTTCTATGAGATAATTCGCAATATGATGCGGTTCGTACAGTGAAGAAGAACGCAGAACTACTTTCGGAAATCTATACAATAGTTTTTCTATTTCAAAAATTTCTTCCGGCAGTTTTTCAAAATCCGGCAAAATGTTTTGTTTTTGGGCTTTTTCTAAAACTGAATTTGCTCGCGCATAGGAATATTGCAGATACGGACCGGAGTCCCCTTCTATTGAAACCGATTTCTCCACATCATAGACAATACCACTTCCTATTTGGGAGCGAAGAATTGAATATTTTATCGCTGCTACGCTGACAGCTTCGGCAATTTTATTTTTTTCAGCTTCATCCAAATTACGGGTATCCATTTTTTCTTTAACTAGCGCTATAGTATCTCGTATTAAAGACTCTCCAGTTATTACGTTCCCCCTTCTGGAACTCATTTTCCCGCCTTCCAAACGCATCATTCCGTGCGTGATATGAAGCATTTTTTTCTCATGCTCGGGATTTATCAGAGAAATAGCCTTGATAACGACTTTCATATAATCTGCCTGTTCATTGGCGGTAACCGTAATTGAAAGATTCATACTTGGATTGGTTTTAAATTTTTCTTCAGTTAATCCAAATTCTTTTGTCTCATACGTAGGCAACCCCTGGGAAGTTATAAAGACTCTGGTATGTAATTTGGGGTCATATTTTTCAGCTTTAAATACAATAGCGCCGTCTGATTCGTCAAAAATTTTACCAATGTTAGCGCGCACAATGTCTTCGCCAATGGGCGCCATTTGGCTTTCCGGAAAATAAAAATCGAACTTTGTGCCAAGCATTTTGTATAAATCTTCAAATGCCTCCATTGTTACTTTGTACCCCCAATCATATATATCGTTTATTTCTTTATTGCTTCGAGCGTAAATTTTTTTATTTATTTCATCTATTTCTTTTTTTGCAAAATCGTTACTCTCATAAACTTCCGCGCCGAGAACATATGCTTTACCTATATTAGAAGCTTGTTCGTTGTGTGAACCTGCTTTGTTTTGAAGATCAGTATCTTTTAATAGGCCGTAGATTGCTTTTGCTACGTGCAGCCCTACGTCTCCGTAATAGTTTGCTCGGGAAATGTCTGCGCCGGAATGCTCTAAAATTCTAGCTAAGGACTCCCCGATGGCATTGGTCATGAGGTGCCCGATATGAAAAGGCTTGAAAGGATTCGGGTCTGTATACTCCACCATTATTTTCTTTCCAGCAAGAATTTTATTTTTCCCCACGTCGAATCCTTTGTTTAAAATTTCCTCAACACTACCCGAAAAAAATTTGCGTGATAAATAAAAATTTATAAATCCGGCGCCAGCCACTTCAAATTTTTCTATAGTAGCGTCAATATTTAATCTTTTTAATTCTTTTGCTATTTTTTCCGCAAGATGTTTTGGTTTTTCTCCTATATTTTTCGCAATAGCTAGAGCAACATTGGTGGAATAATCTCCATACGTCAGATCTTCCGGATGCTCAAGCAGAATATTGCTTACTTCAATATTGAGATTCTTGAGCGCATCTTTTATTAAATTTTTTATTTTTTGTTCCATATTTCCTATATTTTAAATCTTATGCTTGAGTCCTGTGCTCCCCTCCCGGCCTGCGCCGCGGACTGTTTCGGAAATTTCATTTACTTCCAGTATATCGCAATGCTCGAATTTTTGAATCAACATTTGAGCAACTTTGTGATCCTTGGTAAGCAGTACTTCCTTGTCTGAAACATTGAGAAGATTCATGATTATTTCTCCCCGATACCCCGCGTCTATTACTCCGCCCATAACTTTAAGCCCGAGGTTGAAAGAAAGGCTTGATTTATCCCAAATAAGACCTACATGCTCTTCGGGTATTTCTATCGCTACGCCCGTGCGAACTCTTTCCTGTTTTCCCGGAGAAAAACGAACAGCTTCCAGACAGTAAAAATCCATTGCCGCGTCGCCGGGATGTCCGTGCGTAGGTAGCTTCGCATCTTTATGAAGTTTTTTAACTTTGAGTATCATAGACTTATTATATATCTTTCTTTGGTTGAAACCAATTTCAGCATTTGCTTACGATCGTTTCTAAATGCTAAAATGTAATGATGGCTTACCTTAAAAGAAGGGTCGGTGAAACTCAAAGAAAAATCCTTTTGCTTTTGCTTGCCGGTTTAGCTCTTGGTTTAACAAGGTCTCCTAAAAAACATTGGTGGATTTTAAAACAAATTCCCAAGGAATGGGATAAAGTAAACCGCCAAACACTAGAAAGAGCAGTAAACTCTTTATATAAGTCACACTTGGTAGAAGAAAAAAATAACAAGAATGGCACCACTACTTTAGTTTTGAGCGAAAATGGCAAGCGACGAGCACTGCAGTTTAATATTAATAAAATAGAGATTAAAAAACCAAAAACCTGGGACAAAAAATGGCGAATAATTATGTTTGATATTCCGGAGAAATTTAGGGGCTTGCGGAATTCATTGCGTTTCCATTTTCAAGAAGTAGGTCTCGTTGAACTTCAAAAATCGGTATTTGTCTTTCCTTACCCTTGCCATAATGAGATAGAATTTATTACAGAACTCTACAACGCTAGAAAATATGTGCGTTTTGTTGTGGCGGAGAAAGTTGATAACGGATTGCACTTGATGAAAAAATTCGATTTGTGCTAATTTAGTATTAGTGGACGACCGTTTCTTATTGCTAAAGAGTTTTATATAATTATTTTTTTAACTTTTTCATAAATTTTTTCGTGGATATTTTCTCGAGTATCTAAAATCCCCTTCTTCACGCACTCAACTTTTATCCAGCCCTTTTGCGTATCTGCAAGCCAGAGCGCGCTTTTTCGGGAATTTTCCATATAATTTTTGTCTTTCTCCACCACATCTTTTTTCTTTCCAAGATAAGCTCGGTTATTTTCTTTATTTCTTTCTCTGATTAATTTCATTACTATCGGGATAGGTACGTCTAAATAAAAGACTGCGTCCGGACGCGGAATCTTAAAAACTTCGTATTCCATTTGGGCAAGCCATTTTAAAAAATTTTCTCTTTTTTTTGTATTCGCGATCTTTCCACCCTGGTGGATCTGGTTCGCGCTAGCGTATCTGTTGGCTACGACAATATTTCCTTCTTTTAGCCATTTTATTATTTTGTCTTTGGATTCAAATCGGTCCGCGGCATACAGTACTGAGGCAATCTTTGGATGCACTTTTACAAAGTTGTAATATTGCTCAGAAAGACAGTGCCCTATAAAAGCGCCGAAAAAGTTGGAATAATACTCCGGAAAATCCACGACCTTGACCGTGTAGCCGTCTTTTTTGAGATGTTTTATCAAAAGTCCGGCCTGGGTCGCCTTGCCCGAGCCGTCCGTACCGTCTATGACTATGAGCTTCCCTCGTTTCGCCATATTCCTATATTACAGAATATGTCAGCTTAAATCAAAGTGCGCCAAAACTTCCCTAAAGTACGAATCCATGGGCTCAAGCCCGGCAAGCTCTCTGAGTGTCAACCATTTGTATTCCTCATGTTCGTCCGAAAGTTTCACTTCGCCCTCCGTCGCGCCTAGGTACGTGAGGCGCACAACGTGCCGTTCCTTTTTCAAGATGTCCTGCGCGGTTAGGAGCTTGGGCTCGTATTTTATCTCCAGGCCCGTTTCTTCTCTGACTTCCCTTTTCAAATTCTCAAGCAGGGTCGCTCCGGCATTGATCCGGCCGCCGACAATGTCCCACTTGGCGCCCACTTCCGGGTACTTGCTTGCGCTCCTCCGCACCACGAAATACTTCCCGTCTTGATTCTTGAGCAAAATTTTAACGCCGACTTGCAATTCCATAATTTTATACAAACTTCTTTGGTATCGGAAACTTTTTGGCTAGTTTTTTGATTTCTTTATGAATTTGTTCTTTTATTTTTTTATCGTCTTTATTTTTTAATACAGTAATCATGAGTTCGGCAACTTTTTTGCATTCTTTTTCTTTAAATCCGCGAGTGGTAATAGCTGGGGTGCCGAATCTGATTCCAGAGGGATCAAGAGGCTTTCTCGTGTCTCCTGCTATAGAATTCATATTAAGAGTTATCCCAGCTTCGTCAAGAACAGTCTGCGCTTCTTTGCCTGTAACTCCCAAAGATCCATAGACATCTGCCAAGATCAAATGATTGTCCGTGCCGCCGCCGATCATGCGAATTTTATTTTTCTTAAAAACTTCTGCCATAGCTTTGGCATTTTTCAAAATTTGCCTCGCATATACTTTATATTTGGGCGTCATCGCTTCTCCGAAAGCTACAGCTTTTGCCGCAATAGTATGCATATGCGGACCGCCCTGGGTGCCCGGGAAAATGGATTTATCTATTTTCTTGGCAATCTCTTCACTCTCGCGGGTAAGTATTATGCCGCCGCGCGGACCGCGCAGAGTTTTATGCGTAGTGGAAGTAATTATATCAAAACCATCGTCAAATGGATTTCGTAAAACTCCTGCGGCTATGGGTCCGGCAATGTGCGCCATGTCGGCCATGGTTATAGCCCCCACTTCATGCGCTATATCTACAAATTTTTTATAATTTAGTGTTCTTGGATATGCAGAAAATCCGGCGATAATTAATTTTGGCTTATGAGCCAGAGCAACTTTTCGCATGTCTTCATAATCAATCTCCCCAGTATCCGGATTTTTCATCTTATAGGTGACGAATTTATAAATCTTTGCCGGAAGCGTCATCGGGTGTCCGTGAGTCAGGTGCCCGCCGTGAGACAAATCCATGCCGAGCACGATGTCGCCGGGTTCCAGGAGCGCCGCATAGACAGCCAGGTTGGCCGGCGCGCCGGAATGCGGCTGGACATTCGCAAATTTGCATTTGAAAAGCTTGCAGATGCGCTCTATCGCCAGCCTTTCTACTTGATCTGTAAAATCCTGCCCGCCATAATAACGCCTGCCGGGATAACCCTCCGAATATTTATTTGTAAACACGGAACCATTAGCTTTTAATACATCTTCGGAAACGTAGTTCTCGGAAGGGATAAGCTCCAGCCCCTCTCTCTGCCTCTTTTCCTCTTCTTTTATTAGTTTCTCTATTTTTTTATCTCGCATATTTCCATTCTATCACATTTCATAATGATAGTGCCAAGCAGGTCAGTACGTAAAATTTTTGCCCCAAATTTAATCAACGTATCCAGAGTTTCCTTATGGGGGTGGCCATAGTTATTGTCCTTGCCGTCAGAAATAACCGCATACGCTGGCCCTACCGCTTTTACAAAGGAAAATGAAGAAGATGTGCGAGACCCATGATGCCCAACTTTTAAAATAGTACTCGCTAATTCAGATGGAAAGTTTTCTGATAGAATTATTTTCTCTGTTTGAGTTGTGGAATCTCCTGTCAGCATTATTGACGTAGCGCCATAGGACAAACGCGCCATTATTGAGCCGTCGTTTGCGCTCCACTCGCGAACATCGCGATCCGGAAACAAAATATCTATTACTGCGCCATCGCCTACATGAAGTCTCATCCCTCGCCTAGCTAATATGTTTGGAATTCTCTCTTTTTTTATTTCTTCTTTTAAATTTTGAAAAGTCTTAGAATCATTTAACGTGCCCGGCTCAAACACAGCGCCTACTTTATAATTTTTTAAAATATCAGCAAACCCGCCGATATGGTCCGCATCCGGATTTGTGATTACTATGGCATCTATTGTCCTGTCTAAGGGAGACATGACTCGGGCAAGCGGTCCTAGAATTTTTCGCGCCGGGCCGGCGTCAAAAAGAATTTGCGTGCCAGTCGAAGATTCTATGAAAAGAGCATCCCCCTGTCCGACATCCAGTGCCGCAAAAGTCAGGACTTTATTAGAATTCTTCCAATCGCTGCGTATAAGAAAAATATCAGCGACTACAAGAAAAAACACAAACACAAGTAAGCTGTATTTCTTGGAAAATGGCTGCATATTACAATGTTATCATGTCTTCTTTTTCCATGCTGAAAAATTTTTTTATGCTTCCGTCGAAAAGGTTGTAGATAAAATATCCGTAAATAATTAACGCTAGAAAGAGCGGAAAGTTTGGAAAGTTAAAAGAGGCAAACGAAAGACCGGCGAAGAATTTTATAACGCCTAGCTCGTAATGGAGAAACAAATATGAGATATAGCCTATCGGTATGGATAATACCGGCAAGACAAGACCTGCGAAGCCGGTCAAAAATCCTAACAGCATTGTTAAAGGAATAAAAGGAAGCACAAGAACATTTGCGGGAAGAGCTATAAGTGAGAAATTCCCCATTTTGTAAAGAACAAAAGGAAATACGAAAATATACGCAGCTGTCGTCACCGATACGATATCCCGCAGGCCAAAGCTTTCCGTAATCCATAAAAAATATTTCTCAATTCTTGGAGTAAAAAATATCACAGCCACAGTCGCGATAAAAGAAAGCTGAAAAGAAACATCAAAGACAAGAAGAAACGGATTTAGCATTATCATGCCAATGCCAGCAAGAATTAGCGCCCGAGCAACATCGTAATTTCTGCCTGTCGCCCGCGCAATGAGGGCAAGCGTTGCCATCATCCCCGCGCGGATGGCAGTAGAGCTCGCTCCTGTCATCATAATAAAAAGAAAGACAGAAAAAATACCCATGCCTATACCAAAGTTTTTAGGAACAAACGAAAGCCCGACAAACAGCTTCATAAACCATTCGGCAATTATCGTGATGTTGTACCCTGAAAGAGCAATAATATGTATAGTGCCTGTGTCCACAAAATCCTGTCTTAATTCCTTACTAAAAGCTGATTTCTCTCCTAAAATTAGCCCTCCCATAAGTAAATTTTCGGGATTGGGTACTACAAAATCAATTTTTTCTAAAAATTTTTCTTTTACATAAAAAAGTGCGTTTTTGATAAAATTACCATTACCCTCAGAAACAATTTCAATTTTTGGATAACTCATCACATATAAGATACCGTCTTTGCGCAAATAATTTATATAATCAAATTCTTTTCCCGTATCAGTAATAAAATTCTCCGGCTTTTTTAATGTTCCTGCGAAATGTATTTCATCGCCATATTTATAGTTCTCACCCAGTCCTGCTGACAAAAGTATTTTTGTCTTATCTTCTCCTGCTACTGTTTGCACAATTAATTGTTGGTTGTTTTCTCTAATACTCGGCTCATCTACTATTTCTCCCCCAAGAGAAACTTTTTCGCCTACTTGCGACTCAAAAATCGCCGGATTAGCTACATCAGCCATGCTAAATCTAAAAATTCCAAAACTAAAAGCTAAAACAAAAACTGAAACTAAAACACCCCAATTATTTCTCGCCCGACTGGACGACGCCAGTCGTTCGGGCGGGTTTGAAATTAAAGTGAAAAATAAAAATAAAGCAAGAGCAATAACGCTAAGCAAAATGGTAAAATAAAAACTTACAAAAACAAAGGAGCGCAACAGCACTCCGAATAAAAATCCAAAACAAACCGTATGGAAAATTTTATCCCGCATTTAAAATAATTATTTGCTCAACTCTACCGGATCGTTATCAGCAAAACTTGTCGCTATTTCATCCACTCTGTCGTTCCATTTATCTCCGCTGTGCCCTTTGACATACTCCCATCTGGGTTTCAATTCTTTCGTAAGCTTAAAAAGCTCCTCCCAAAGCTCGCGGTTCATGACAGGTTTTTTAGCGGCATTTCGCCAGTTATTTTTCTGCCAGCTTAAAATCCACTCTGTAATTCCCAAAATAACATATTTAGAATCAGAAACTACCTCCACCTTTTTCTCCGCTAGGTCTTGCCTAGCGGAATTGTGTTTTATATATTTAAGCGCTTCAGTAGGCGCGGTCAGTTCCATCTGATTGTTGGTCGCATGATCTGACCGTCCGCCCATTTCAAAAATTTTACTGCCTGAAATAATTACAACCCCCCATCCTGCAGGACCGGGATTCCCTCTTGCCGCCCCGTCGGTATAGATTTTTATCTCTTCTTTCATGTTTATAGTATATCAGCTATTCTCAAGCGGAGTTCTTCGCGGCCGCGGAAACGGGAGAGGTCGAAGGTGGCGAGAAGTTTTACCTGCTTGCCTTCTTCAAGGAGCGTGGAAAAGGACTCATGCCCCGAGAAAAACGCGACTGCGGGAATTTTTTTTGCGCTTGCGTCGGAGAAAATTATTTCCAAGTGCTCGCCGGAGCCGTTCTTGCCGAATTTTTTTATTTTTTCAATTTTTGCTCCTTCAAAAAGAAAAACTGGTTTGTAGTTGCCCAGTCCAAAAGGAGCCATCTTTTCTATTTCTCTCCAATTTTTTATATTAACTGCATTCAACTCTGTTTTTACGTCATGAATATGTCCGCTTTCTAATAAGGGTCTTTTTACTTTTTGGAAAGACATAGATAGGGCTTCTTCCAGAAAATGGATTCTTTCATTATGCACTGTAAACCCTCCAGCAAGCTCATGCCCGCCAAAATCCACAAAAGATTCATGAGCCTCCGTCATAAGCTCTACGACAGATACCGAACCATCGCTCCGGCAAGACCCTTTAATGCAATCGTTTTCGTCTTTGCCCCATACAAAAACGGGCTTTTCGTATTCGTCGCATATTTTTCCTGCCACAAGACCAAGCACTCCCACACGCCACTCTGGATTCCCAATAACTATCACCTCAGTTTCTTTTCTCTCTTCAAACTTCTTATTTATCTCGCGCATTATGCCTTTAACTATATTTTTTCTCTCATCATTTATTTTTGACAAATGATCCGCAAGCACTCCCGCCTGCGCTTCATCGTCTGTAGACAAAAGCTCGTAAGCTCGCATCGGATCATCCATGCGGGATGCTGCATTCAAACGCGGAGTAATCATAAAACCGATATCGTCTTCAGACAAATATCTCTGGTCAATCTTCATTTTGGAAAGGAGTTTTTGCAATCCGGGACGCGGAGATTTTCTCATAACTTTCATTCCGAAATATGCGATGGCTCTGTTCTCTCCCGTAAGCGGCACCATATCCGAGAGCGTGGCAAGCCCTGCCATATCCAGCATCCATTTTTCCGCCCCTTCTTTTATTTTAAAATACCCATTCTCTTTGCCATATTTTTTTATAAATCCCTGCGCCAGCTTGAAGGCAACCCCTGCCCCGCAAAGCATTTTCTCCGGATAGTCATCTACTTTTGGATTAAGTATCGCAAAAGCTCTCGGTAGAATTCCGTGAGGAAGGTGGTGATCGGTAATTATCACATCAATGCCGTAAACAGCTGCTTGCGTTACTCCTTCTACTGCGGTAATACCCAGATCAATTGTTATTATTAATTTTATCTCTCTATTCTCAAATTGTTTTATGGCATCCACATTAAGCCCATATCCTTCGCTGTTCCTCTGGGGTATATAGATTTCATAATTTTTATAATTTAATAATTTAAATAAGTCATTTAAGATCACAGCCCCCGGAATGCCGTCGCAGTCATAATCTGCGTAAATGACTATTCTTTCTTGATTTTCTATAGCATTAAAAATTCGTACGCAGGCGCGCTCCATGTCGCGCATGAGAAAAGGATCATGTAGATCGCGCTGGTAATCGGGATTCAAAAAAATCTCCGCCTGTGCAGGGTCCGAAATGCCTCTTTTTTCCAAAAGTTTCGCCAAGAGTTCTCCGTATTTTTGCATATGTGAAATTTTAGCATAGTTTGTTATAATATACCTATGGAAAACAAAGACTGTATTTTTTGTAAAATTGTAAAAAAAGAAATTCCCGCTACAAAAGTTTACGAAGATGATAATTTTGTGGCTTTTCTGGACATACGACCCATAGCTCCGGGACACGTACAGATAATTCCAAAGAAACATTATAGGTGGGTCTGGGACCTGCCGAATGCGGGGGAATGTTTTGAAGTAGTAAAAAAAATAGCCTTGGCCCAAAAGAAAGCATTCAATGCAGATATTGTCCGCTCGCAGGTTTACGGAGAAGAAATACATCACGCGCATATATGGGTGTGGCCGGAAACTGTCGGCGACGAAAAAGATCTGGCAGGAAACGCGCAGAAGATTATAGCAGCGCTTTAAATTATAATCCGATTTCCTTCAAAACGAATTCTTTCTCTTGAAAGTGAGCTTTTTTTACACTGCCAGGGCTATAGTTTGCATAAATTCTGCCGTACTTTTTAATGAAACTTTGAATTTCCTCGTGGGTCATTTTTATTATATCGTCAATTTTCCCCTCCACCCATTCATCGCCGTCTTTAATTATAGAAATTTTATGTCCATTTATTTCTCCAGTAAGTCTACTGTCAACAAACTCTAAATAACCTTCTACTCCGAATCTTTCTTTCATCATTCTAGATACCTTTTCACGCAAATCTGATATATTCTTTTGTATACTAGTCATGTTATCTTCACCTTTTTTAATTTCTTCAGTACTAGGTTTGTAATTTTCCATTGACATAGTTTTATTAAATTATATTTTATAATGCCTTAATATTACCCCCCCCCCGAGCCAGTTCGTCAATAGAAACTATTAATGCTAAAAATAGCTTATTTTACATAGCTACAATACCAAAACCTACTCAATCTCTGCGATAGTAGTATTTGAGTATATTCTAGAGCAATTGGAGAATTTAGTTTAAACTAAACAAGATAGGCTTGTAAGACTTTGCTAATTTCATCACCTTTATGTTTTTCTTTAAATGTATCTGTTTGATATAAGAAACAAATTCTGGTGATAGGGGCGAGGGACCCACCCAAACACTTCGATGAATCATTGCGTACCCAAACTTGCGCAGGTGAAACCTGAGCCATTCCCTCTCGGCTCTTTTATGTTCTGGTATGTCATACATAATGATAAGATCTTTCGGCGCGTCTTTTGCAAAACAGGAGGAAAATTGTTTTAATGAATCCATTTTTTTGTCGATGTATTTTCTGCCTGCATGTGATAATTTTAATCGATCAAATTCTGTTAGAACGTATCCCTGTTTTTTAAGTCGGGACACGGTATTGTAAAATGACTGTTTTTTGTAGCTGCCAACTGGCAAGCCCAGCAAGTTCACCGACATACCTTTATACCTAGCCACCGGCTGTGAAAGAATTTCTAGAATTTTATCTCCTAAACTCATGTTTTATATCATACCACAAACAACCTACTCAAGTCTAGCGATAGCGGAATTTGAGTAGATAACTTAATTACAGTCTGGTAATATAAAAATTATTCAAGCGCTTTAATACCCGGCAGTGTGCCGTTCGCGAGAAAGTCCAGCGTCGCTCCTCCTCCCGTAGAAACAAAAGAAAACTTTTTTTCAATTTTCATGGCGGAAATTAGGGCAACAGTATCCCCTCCACCAACTATGCTTTCGGCATTTGAGGCTGGAACTAGTTTTAGAACGTTTTTTGTACCTTCTGCTCCGCCGTCCTCATACTTACCAAGCGGTCCATTCCATAAAATAAGTTTTGATTTTTTGATCAGAGGTACAAGATTTTCTATTGTTTCTTTCCCGATATCTAGAATAATTTCATCTTTTTTTACCTGATTCGTTTTTTTATTAATTAATTTGTTGCCGGACTGCACCATAACATCGCTTGGTAAAATTAATTTTTTGCTTTTTAAAATTTCCGTGATTCCAAAATTGGTATCGCTTACTAGGGACTGTCCTACTTCATGGCCTCTGGCTTTCAAAAAATCATTTGCCAAGGCTCCGCCGATAAAGACACAATCGGCAAGTTTCAGATACTTTTTTATGAGAGGCATTTTGGTGGAAAATTTGGCTCCACCCAAGATAAATAGGAACGGATGTTTTGGTTTTTTAAAAGCGCGCGAAAGATTTTTTATCTCTTCTTCCATCTGTAGTCCACCATACGCAGGCAGTAGTTTGGGCAGTAAAACAATGGACGCGTCTTCTCTGTGCGAAACCGGAAAAGCGTCATTTACATATATTTCAGCAAGCTTTGACAGCTCTAAAGCAAAAATTTTACTGCGTTCTTTTTCACCCTTATCATTCCTCAAGTTTTCAAGTAAAATCACGTCTCCGTTTTTCATTTCCGAAATTACTTCTAAAACTTTGGGTCCAGTTATTTCTGGTACAAATTTTGCCTTAATAAATTTATTTAAAGCTTTTGCGATTGGCAAAAGCGTATCTCCGCCTTTGCCTAAATGCGTGATTAAAATTACTTTTGCGCCCTTCTTCTCTAAAAACTTTATAGTAGGGAGTACTTTCACTATCCTAAAATCATCTTCCACTTTCCCATCCTTGATAGGCACATTGAAATCCACCCGTATCAGCACGGCTTTTCCCTTTAAATTCTTGCCTATAGATTTTATCGGCTTAATGTTTCGCATATTTCTACAATTTTTGCAAATTTCTTAGCATCCAAGCTCGCTCGTCCGGGAAGAAGTCCGTCTACTCCGCCGTTTGAGAGGAAATCTTCCGCGTCGCGTTCGTTCACCGATCCGCCGTATATTATTTTTACGCTCTGCGCTTCTTTTCCAAATTTATCTGAAAGAATTTTGCGGATAAAAATAGCCATCTCTCTGGAATCGTCAGCTGTAGCATCTTTGCGATTCTGAGTACTTGATATGGCCCAGACCGGCTCGTAAGCTATAATAATTTTTGAAAGCGAACTTTTGGATATTCCTTTTAAGCACTCTTCCAGCTGCATTTTTACCAAGCTAAAATAACCATGATTCTCATCCCTGACAGTTTCCCCCACGCACAATACGGGGTGAAGACCTGATGCCAGAGCGCCTTTTAATTTTTTATTTACATCAATATTGCTTTCACCCAAGGTCCGCTTTTCTGAATGTCCTAACATCACGTACCGTGCTCCAATTTCATACAGCATTTCCGAGGAAACTTCCCCTGTAAAAGCGCCCACATCTCCGGCAAAGGCATCCTGCGCCCCAAGCTTTATTTTACTCGTCCTGATTTTGGTTAATTTCTCCAAATACAAAAATGGCGGACAGATCACAATATCAGTATTTTTAGTTCGAGATACGCCTGCGGCAACTTCACCATAAAGCTTTTCCGCTTCTTTTAAGGTGAGCGGATTCATTTTCCAGTTGCCGATTATTATTTTCTTTTTGATCATACCAAATTACAGTATAACACAAGTTATTCCACCTCTTTCCAGCTCTGGATATTCCACCCCCCGGAAGGCCCGGAAGTGAAAGATGCGTTGGCTAAACCGGAGAGATAGGTGATGGTAGCATTATTGCCGATGACAATGCGCTTAGCCACCAATTCATTTAAATTAATATTATTTTTGATGTTAGCGGTACCGTTTTGGGCACTCAAAATAACGGCACCTACGTTGTTGGCAATTTCAAGCGCGTTGGTACTGCTACAGCCGGTAGTCGGACAGGAAGAGGTAGTCAGAAGCATTATATAACTACCCTCACTTCCCGAGCCATAGAACTGAACATTGTTCGATAAATTTACCGGGCTATCGGTCAACAAGATGCCTAGCGTTGCGCCATAGGACGGACTCAGGTAGATATTAACACCGTTAGCTGTGTAGATAGTGCCCAAAACATAAATGGTGTCAGTTATTGTCAAGTCGGCATTAATAGTGAAATTGCCAGTTATGCGTTTACCTCCCATTGCAGTAGGTTCTGAAATAATTAGGTTGCCTTCGTGAATATCGTCCGCTGTGTGCGATTTCCATAAATCAATCATTTCTTGAGTTATAGGCATACTGGCCTCTGGAGGACTGCCCCCTTTGGAAATGTCGCAAGCTTTGTTATTGCTACCATTATCCATAATGCAGTATAAATTGCCAATCACAGTAGAATCAACCACTTGCGCGGCCCAAGCATCTCCGCCCTCGCCCGCGGTACCTATGTTAAGGTCATCTATCAAACCACCCGCAGCGAATGCAGAACCCGTGATGCGAGCATTCAGGTTTGTAGAAACTATCGTGCCATTGGAATACACACTGCCTTCTATCACGGAATTACCTATTACAAATCCACCGGTACCGGTTTGAATGCCGTAACTAAAAGAGGCTCCATCTCCGGCGCTTAACACAAGCTCGCTTTTTCTTTGCCGTGAATCCACGTCTCCTAAAGACGAAATTGTTTTCTCATTGTATCCCGAATCAATAATCGTTGTCGTTGTAGTATTGCCGTCCAAAGCCAAGACAGTTGAAGAACTTATAGGTTTTGCATTTTTGAGCCTAAAATATGCATCCTCCGCTCCTGATTCTGATAAAAATAAACTTTGTCTTGATTTTATGGCGCTATTGGCATTTTTAAATTCGCGAACAGAAGGCGCAACCAATCCGGAAATTATCGCCAAAGAAATAAACAAGAAAAAAACAACAACTATGAGCATCGCTGCTCCCCCTTGTGTATTTGTTTTAATTTTTTTAAAGTCTTTTTTCATAATTAGTAATTACCGCGAAGAACTACTGTATCATAAAAATCTACTGCCCTGCTGTATTTGTCGTTCTCTGACTGCACTGTAAGAATAACTTTAATTCCTTTTCCCTCAGTCGTCGTTATCTCCGTAAAAGTAAGGCTTGAAACGATTATGTCAGGAGCGTTTAAATTTCCGGTTAGCGCATCGTTTTCAAAAAACTGCGCATTTGCACCTGAGAGCGAAAATTGCACAGTTTTAGCGTTTCCGGAGCTATCTGTGGTATTTAGCTTCAAACTGCTTGCGCTTATCAGGTTTATGCTGTCCGCTAAGCGTATTTCTCTTGATATTCTTTCCATTATAGCTCCGCTCCGGAGCAGTGAAGTCTGAACTTCTGTTTCTTTAAAGGACTGCGCCATGGCAATCATGGCATTGATTGTCACGATAGAAAGCAGGGCAAAAAAAGCTATGTAAAAAAGAAGCTCCAAAATTGCATAACCATTTTTATTTTTATCAATCTGAATCATTAAAAATGTTCATTACATAAAACTGTAAAGTTTTGGTTATTATAGTCCCGCCTTCCGGCCAAGTTATGGTAACAGTAATTAGTTTTGTGTCCGGGTCATCGGTACCGATCACAGCAATATCCTTAGTAGAGTTGTCGCGATTCACACTTGAAACGCGGGCAGTTCGCGTAAAATCTCCGACTGTGTTAGGTGTTCCCGATAACGTCCATGCGCCCAGAGAAAATGTCGGATAATAATCTGTGTCTGCTGTTAATGAAGAAATATTAGCCCATGCATTGTCACGAATTATGCGAACTGCTTCTGCGCCCTCCTCCAACAAGAACGCCGCTTGCGCAGTATGCAGAGCTTGGCGGGAAACATATACAGATTTCTGAGCGATTGCCATAGTCGCCAGAATAGAAGCTGTAATAATAGAAACAGCCACTAATATCTCAATGACCATAAAACCTTCACTTTTTAAATTGGTTCTCATTTTAATTAGTGCTTGCCCCGCCCGTTGCAGAAATTGTAATAGTTTTTGTGTAGTTTGGAGTGGAAATAGTTATTGTGCCAGTCGTACTAGGGCTCCCTGAAAGACGATTGAAATAAATACTGCCTGAAGCGGGACTCCCAGCGCCAAGCGCAACATTTGAAATATTTGCGGGGGCAACAATACTAATTACTTCGTTACTGGCATCCTCATCAAAAAAACCTGTCCCTTTAAAAATTACAATTGCCCCGGATTCAAAATACACACCGTAAGAAGAAGAATCAACAGATGCCAGTGTCTGTGTTTGCGCTTTGTTTATGCTCGATAAGATGTCGCCGACTGCGCTTTTCAAAACCTGCCTTTCTCTAATCAGGGAAAACTGGGGAATAATTATCGAAAAAATTACAGCAAGCACGGCCAGCACTATCACTGTTTCTACTATGCTTATTCCCTTTGTGTAAAAATTTTTCATTTTTTAATTAATACTTCCCAAGATGGAATAAAGCGGAGATATCATAGAAATAGCAAAAAATCCTACCCCGGCGCCAATAAAGATCATGAGTATAGGCTCAATAATAGTGGAAAGGTTTTTTGTCTTGTTTTCAATCTCCTCTTCGTAAAAAAGAGCAATTTGTAAGAGCATATCGGATAATTTTCCCGTCTCTTCTCCGACGGCCACCATCTCGGACATCATCACGGGATAAAGCTTGGCGTTCGCTTCAAACACTTCCGAAAAAGGAGCTCCTTTTTCCACCGCAACTCTCGCTTCACTCAACACTCTTTTATAAAAAATATTCTGCACCACATCCTCAGTTATTTCTACCGCTCGGACGATGGAAACTCCGGAAGACAAAAGAGAAGAAATAGTGCGCGCAGTGCGGGCCGTATTAATTTCCTGCGCCAAGCGGCCGATGACTGGCATTTTTAATACTACAAAATCTATATACCTTGCCATAAATTTTGCCCTAAAAAAGAAAAACAGGGCACAAGAAGCTACTATTAGAATTATAAAAGTAAGTATCAGATTGTTTGAGAAAAAATTGCCTATGAAGACGATAATGCGCGTGGACGCAGGCAAAGTAACTCCGAGCTCTTTAAAAGTTCCAGCCAAAGTCGGCACCACAAAAGCAAACATCAGAATGCCTATCACCACCATCGCCGACATTATTACCACCGGATACATAAGCGCTCCGCGTACTTTTTTAGTAAGAGAGTGAGATTTTTCCAGATTTTCTCCGATATAAGAAAGCGCCCCGGCAAGATTTCCAGACTCTTCTCCCGCGCGGACCATAGAACTAAAAAGCTTAGAGAAAACGTCCGGAAATTTTGAAAGCGCCGAAGAAAAAGTCTCTCCTGAATCTATATCGCTTGCTATGGACTCAAGAATACCTGTAAGTTTGGAGTTTTTTGTCTGTTTTTTTAAGACTGACAGCGCTCGCGACAGCGGAAGGCCGGCTTTTATCATTCCGCTTAAGTTTTTTGTAAAAATAATCTGCTCGCTTAGGCTTACTTTTGAGAAAATTCCCCGCAAGGTGCCAAACTTATCTTCAATGCTTCCGCCCTTCTCTGTGATGGAAATAGGAACATAGCCCCTTCCTCGCAAATCTCTCGCAGCCAAAAAACGATCCGGAGATTCCAAAACTCCTTCCAAAATTTCCCCGGTTTTTGATTTTGCGCTGTATGAAAATAACATGACTGATTTTAAATGAAAATTTTATTCGCTTTGTTCATTAATTTTCATTTATTCAGAAACTACTCTAAACACTTCTTCCAGAGTCGTCACTCCGAGCACCGCCTGATAAACTCCGTCTTCTATCATCGTCATCATTCCTTCTTTTTTCGCCTGCGATTCCATATCATCCTGCGAACTTCCTTTTATTATCATCTCTTTAATGGCAGGCGTGACTTTGAGGACCTCATGCATTCCCGTACGGCTGGAATAGCCGTCTTCAAACTCGCTGGACGACACTGGCTTGTAAAAAGAAATTTTTTCCCAGGTATCATTCGGCCCTACTATTTTTTCATCTTTCAAAAATCCAAGGACTCTGTCCAGATCTACGATTTTTGCCAGATTTTTTATCTCCGCCGGAGACAGAAAATATTTTTCTTTTGTTGCTGTAAGCTTTCGCACGAGCCTCTGCGCGATTATCGTCTTTACTGTCGCGGTTATCAAAAAGGGTTCTACTCCCATATCAATAAGCCTCGGAATAGCCCCTGCCGCAGAGTTTGTGTGAATAGTAGATAGCACCAAATGCCCGGTAAGTGAAGCATTAATAGCAAGTCCGGCTGTCTCGCCGTCGCGGATCTCTCCCACCATCACAATATCCGGATCCTGGCGCAAAAGCGAACGCAGACCATTTGCAAAAGTAAGCCCGATCTCCGGTTTGACCTGAGTCTGGTTCACTCTCGGCATTTGGTATTCTATCGGATCTTCCACGGTAGAAATATTTACTTCCGGCCTATTTAAAATATCCAGCATGGTGTAAAGCGTCGTCGTCTTTCCGCTTCCTGTCGGACCGGTAGCCAGCACCATCCCTGTTTTTTGTTTTAAAGAATTATGTATTCGCTCCAACCCCTCTCCATGAAAGCCCAGAGTCTCCAGCGAAAACCCGTGTGAAGTTTCTTTTAAAATTCTGATGACAGTTTTCTCGCCGAAAAAAGTAGGCAATGTGGAAACGCGGAAAGAAATTTTTTCTCCATTTTGTTCTATTTTAAATCTGCCGTCCTGAGGCAATCGTTTTTCGTCCAGCTTCAAATTGGATAAGACTTTGATGCGGGCAGTTATTCCCGCTCCGGCTGTCTTATCTAAAACCATGGCGTCATGCAGTATGCCGTCTATCCTATAGCGCACGGTCAGTTCACGCTCTCCAGGCTCTATGTGTATGTCGGAAGCATTTTGCAATATAGCATGAAAAATAAGTGAATCTACAATTTTAACCACCGGCAAATCTTCCGCCATCCGTTTAAGCTCGCTTTCAGTTTTTTCTACAGATTTTTCCGCCTCTTTTTCTCCGTTTTCTCCCGCTTTTTTATTAAGCGTACTTGATTCTTTCTGAATTATATTTTGAAACTCCGCTTTAAGGCTTTGCCTGTATTGCACAAGTACAGATTTTATAGAAGCATCATCCGTAAGCCGGGACAGGATTTTTAGGCCGGAGCGCTTCTTGATAAAGTCAATCACCGGCAGGTCATCCACGTCGAGCATGGCGACTTCCAAGCTGTCCTTGTCTTTTTTGTAAGCGACAATATTGGAGTTGCGGGCTATGGGTTCCGGTATGAGCGACAGTACGGAAAAATCTATTTTTGTTTTGGTAAGGTCAACAAAGGGAATACCCAACACGAAAGCTTCTGTCCGTTTCATATCCGCTTCCGTAATTTTGCCTTCCGAGAGCAGGACATTGCTTATTTTTTGCTTCTGCTTCTTGGCTTTACCTAGAGCTTCTTCCAGATCCGTCTTGGAAACAAGGCCTGAATCTAAAATAAATTTTTTTAGCTGATCTTCATTTATTCGCATTATCTAACAGTATAACAAAAAACAAGTGCAACCCCCTAATTTCCCTTATCAGGGGGAAATCAGTCGTCTCCTCCCCTGATAAGGGGAGGTCGGGTAGGGGTTGGGAGACTAAGAGGGATTTTTATTTTTTTAATCTTCTATAAAGATAGGCTTTTTCTTCGGAGCTGAGCACGATACAGGCACTCCATTTGTTCCAGTACAAGTCCAGACATAGTTAGAAACATTCCATGCGCCAATAACGGGTGTTCCAGAAGAACAGGTGTTAGGCGGATTGGTTGCGCATACGCCGTATGTGCCGGGATTAATATCACAGTCAGAAGGATTTGTGGCTCCATTTATGCATTTTCCGTCGGGGCCGAGAGTACATTTGGGGTAGTTAACCGCTGCTTTGTTCTCGCACTTCTCATCGTCCGAACAAGACGGAGTACTGCAAGATTGTGAAGATGGCCCTACGCAGTTTGCTCCACCATTCTGAGGCGCTGGATTGGTGCAAGTGCGATCTTGGGTTCCTGTCTGACCGCAAGCAGTAACACTGCAAGGACCCCAGG
Organism: Candidatus Nomurabacteria bacterium; assembly: GCA_016186435.1. Taxonomy (GTDB): domain Bacteria; phylum Patescibacteriota; class Minisyncoccia; order Phycocordibacterales; family UBA9973; genus UBA9973. Next base: position 37,421 of record JACPLQ010000003.1, read on the forward strand.
CGCTCCACCCGCCATTTACAAGCCCCGCTTTGCATTTATTTTCACTAACGCTCCAGCCGCTGCCGACTTCGCAGTTTGAAGTTACTGTTTCCTGATCTAGGAGCACAGCATTGTTGTAAAGATAAAATGTTCGGCCAGAATATGGAACTATTACTCCTGTTTTAGTGCCAGAATCGACAGTGCCGGTGCTTACAGGAGGAGTAATTGCAAAATTAGGAGAAGAAGCTCCGCTATTGTTCGTACTACTGGTCACAGCAGAACCTAGTACAACTTCAGGACTTGTCACATCCCATGTGAGGGTAGTAGTGCAAGTATCCGCTCCTGCCGAAATACTACAAGGATTAAGATTTGCAGAAAGTGTGCCGGACATAACCGGAGTGGCTGTCACCTTCACCTCCGTCCACGTCGCTCCGCAGTTGTTGGTTTCGCCTGTTCCCGAACTGTTAGATTCAGTAACAGTGCCGACCCAGGAAGCATTGTTGTCGGCACAGGCGCGGATGTATTTGGTGCCGGTAGTGGCGAACCTATACGGAGCTGAAGCGATAACACTTCCTCCATTGGCTGGAATTAGTCCAGTTGTTTTAGTGACATAACCGCTCGTTACGGCAGTGTGGTCAGTATCTTCGTCAAACTGGAAGAGGTGGTAGATACCGCCGGTCCCGCTAGAAACGTAAGAGCCGGCGGAAGCGGTACCGTTGTTGGTTATCGTAGCCGAATAACTTGTAACTACATTTATCGTGGCGGTGGTCGGAGTGATTGTCGAGGCGGTGAGGTCAGGGGCGGACGGCGGACTTACCGTTACGCTTGTCCACGTCGCTCCGCAGTTGTTGTCTTCATTGGATTCGGCGATAATGCCCGCCGGGTCCGGCGGCAAGTCCGCGCAGGCGCGAATATATTTGGTGCCGGAAGTTGCGAAAGTGTATGTAGTGGAAATTGGCACAGTTCCGCCGGAAGCATTGATGGCGCTTGTGGTTTGGACTGTATTGGTGGCATTGATTGCGTCGTGGTTGCTGTCTTCGTCAAACTGAAACTTGTGAGTGATGGTTCCAGAAGCGGCAGCGTTGCCGATATTGGAAATAATGGCGGAGAAAGTTCGGGGAATATTTGCTGTGGCATCAGTCGGAGCGACTGCTCCGGCGGTGAGGTCGGGGGCGGGGGGCGGACTTACCGTTACAGCTGTCCACTCGGGACTGCAGTTATTTTCCTTAGTTGATTCATTGACATTATCGCTTGACAAAACATTGGCGCAGGCCTGGACTTTGTATGTTCCAATAGATGAAAAGGTATATGATTGAGTTATAGTTTCACTGCTGTACTCTCCTGGATAAAGCGCTGATGTAGAAATGTATGGATATGGCGAAGTATAAATTGGAGAGCCGGTAGAGGAAGTCACTTGAAAGTAGCTATGAGATTTTTTAGCAAATTTGTCGCCTTGATTGGTGATGACGGCAGACAACGTTGCGGGAACATTCACAGTGGCATTCGCCGGAGTGGTATTGGAAGCAATCAGGTCAGGAGACTCCGATTTATTTTCTGAACATGACGCATTCGCGCCGCCGCCCGAGCCGAGACAATCCCATGTCCAGGTATACGTCAAGCTTTTGGGATTCGCGCTCTCCCCAGTGGCACAACCATAATGCGCGTCATGCCCGTCCGAGACCAAACAGGCGCCATTGACTATTCCGGTTGGTTTGGGTTCAGTGCAAAATGCGGTGCCGTAGGAATTATCACAAGTCCATTTGTAAGAGGAAGAGTCATCTGGAGTATCAGTGCTTGTACCTCTAATACAAGCATTGTGAGGAGAACCGCAAGCAGGCAGGTCAGAGTTTTCACTAACCTTCACATCCGTCCAATCCCCGCAGTTGTTGTCCTCGTTGGACTCGTCAATCACTCCCGGCAGGTCCGACGGGCCCGACGAGTACGGCGGCAAGTCGGCGCAGGCGCGGACTGAATACGTGCCGGCAGAGGTGAAAGTATATTGGGAAGAAGTTGCCGTTATTCTTGTCTGCGATGGGATAGCAGATGTGTTATTGGCGGAAATCCAAGTAGCGGAAGGACTGCAAGTGGCAGGAGGGGGATTGCCAGCACAGGCGGTAGTGGAGAGCTGAAAGAAAGTTTTGAAAGAGCTGTCGGTACTCACATCACCTGCGTTGGCAACAAAAGCAGAGAAACTCACCGGTGTATTGACAACAGCGCTATTAGGTGAAGGAGCATAAGCCGTGAGGTCGGGGAATTTGGTGGAGGAATTTTTGTCATAGTTAAAAATTACATCACAATTTTTAGTAACCGGTCCAGATTCATATTGGGTATTATTAGTTAGAAAACCTCTGCCAGTTTTAGGGCAGTCTCCCCTAACATTACCCGTATTTACAGTATACCCACCACTTGTATTGGTATTCACATTGAAAATTGCCTTCACGTCTTTTTGCACTGATGATGATACAGGTGTAGGAGTGCCGCCAGCGAGAGGATCGGCGGTCGCGGTAACCGTATAAGGAGCTACTTCTACCTCTTTATACTGCAAAGTAAAATAAATTTCAGTAGGCGCCGGCGGGGTAGTGATAGTTTGCGACGAAGCATCGGGAGGAGTGCCACCAGTGGGTTCTTCACAATCGGGACCGCACACACTAGCTATGGCTCGGGGAGTAATATCTTTAAAAAATTGAATTCCGGCAAGTATGGAGGTAGCTTTGGGCGCCAAAATTTGTTGCGATCCCCCACCAGGTTTCTCGCCGCCAGCGCATGCCGATACTCCGCAGGAATCCACCGAAGCACATTGGCCGTTAACGATTTCTCTATGGGGCTTGGTACCTGATGAACAAGTAGAAGAGGTTGTGCCCAAAGTCTGGGTTTTAGACGGAGAAATACTGTATAGCTGGTATGTTTTGCCGCCATTTTGCACCTCGCTCGGCGTAATGGAGCTAATAGCGTAGTCCCCATAAGGCATCCGCTCGCAGGTTTTGCCGATGGAATTGGTACCATCACAATTGGGCGCGCCGGAAGGGCCACTCATAGTCCAGCTCGCAGACGGTTTGAAAGCTATAAGCTTATTTTCTTTATCAAAGGCCTGGGTCTCCACAGTAACTTTGCCCCGCGGCTCGATGTCCGCCTTGAGGTCTAGGCGCAGGCAGTCAAAATCATACCCATTTGTATCCGAAACCCAGCCGGACCAGCCACCCGTAGCAGGAGTGGAAGCTGAAGCCCCCTGTTGGGTCTTGCAAGCATCGTCCGAGGCGCCTATTTCTATTTTGGGATTTTTAATGGCCGCGCCTAGGGGAGCAGTTCTCGTTTCCAGATACACTTTGGCGCAGTTCGGGTCGTAAGCGTTCGCATCCGTGGTCCAGCCGGAGCTTCCACCACCTTCGCTGGCCCAAGGCGTATAGCGCGCCGGGCCAACTTCCGCATTGCAGGACGTACTGCCTCTATCTGAAAGCTGGATGCCCACCCGGAAATCTGTGCTCTCCGAGATGCCGGACAGGTACACCCGGGCGCAATCGGCATCGTAACCGTTAGAGTCCAGCGCATAGCCCGACCAGCCGCCGGAAGTGATTGCTGTCGTTCCAATATTGTTGCCGCAATTTTGGTCGCTTAACTGCAGGCTAAACGTTGCCGCGGCGGAAGTTTTTGGGGCTATTGTAACTGCAAAACCGAGCGCTGCTACGACCAAGGACACATAAAAAACAGAACGCAAAGAAACTTGCATGATAGATTTTTTACTCATGGGTTGAATTATACCGCAAAATAAAAAAACAGGCATATTGCTTGTGGATAACCCCCACACCTTTTGTTTTATTGCTTCAGATCATTGTATAATGTTTATATATGTATTATGTGTATGTTCTAAAAAGTTGCAAAGATGAAAAACTATATGTTGGTTCAACTAATGATCTGAAGCGAAGACTTTCGGAACACAACAACGGCCTTAATCGTTCAACAAAAGCAAGGCGTCCATTTGAACTTCGTTATTATGAAGCTTGCAGTAATGAACACGATGCCAGAACAAGAGAATATAACCTAAAGAAAGACGGAAAAGCGCTTGGGCAACTTAAAAGGAGAATTTCCGAAAGTCTTTTATAAATCCCCACAACCTATGCATATAGGTGTGGGGGATAAATAAAAATAAAAACAGCACACCGAATCATAGACTGGTGTGCTCTTTTTTTGGAGAGAAATTTAGGCATCTCTCTCCGATTGCCCGCTTGCCTAAGGCGATGAAGGCGTTTGTTTCTACTGATCGTGATCGGCCCCAACCGTACCAGTGATACACTGGCGGTTGTTGAGGTCGACAACGCCGATACCGAAGACCTCGACCGTCTTGCAAACGGTCAGGATCATCCCAACTACCGCGGTGCGACCCTGCTTAACGTCCGACTCGTCGAGCCGGAAGTAATTGTAGTCGGCTCCTTCCGACTTCAAGGCCGCCGTG